>DATCSF010000001.1:0-2433 GCA_036568625.1 Rhodanobacteraceae bacterium
GTGCTCGCACGATGCGAGTCGACGCGGCGATAATCAGGGTACAGTGCGACCGACCCGAAATGCCCGCCACCCTGGACTTGTTTGAAATGTCGTCGCCGGTCCGCATGCGCGAGGCGCTTGCGCCGGGTGCGTCGGTGTTGCGCGGTTTCGCGTTGGATCGTGCCGAAACGTTGCTGCGTGAAATCGCGCGCGTCTCGGCGAAGTCGCCGTTCCGGCATCTCGTCACGCCCGGCGGCAAGACCATGTCGGTGGCGATGACCAACTGCGGCGCGGTCGGCTGGTTCAGCGACCGAAGCGGCTACCGCTACACCGAAATCGACCCCGAAACCGGCAAGCCGTGGCCGTCTCTGCCTGCATCGTTTGCCAGGCTTGCGGGCGACGCCGCGGGTGCAGCGGGATTCCACGGTTACGCGCCCGACGTCTGCCTGATCAACCGCTACGAACCTGGTACGCGCCTGACGCTGCATCGCGACCACGACGAACGCGATCGTCGCGCACCGATCGTGTCGGTGTCGCTGGGACTGCCCGCGACTTTCCTGTGGGGTGGGCTTGCGCGCAAGGATTTGCAACGTCGCGTGCCGTTGGCGCACGGCGATGTGGTGGTGTGGGGCGGGCCGTCGCGGATGCGCTACCACGGCGTGATGCCGATCAGGGATGGCGAGCACCCGCGCACCGGAGCGCGACGCTACAACCTGACGTTCCGCATCGCGCGTTGACCGCCCACGGTGTCGACCAGCGCCAGCAGGCGCGACGCGCCCAGTCGGATGTACACGGGACGTGCGCGCACCCACAGGCGTACCGGGTGCATGTTCGGCCCCCCCCGACAGGTGTTGGCTTGGACGCTGCGGCATGGCTGCCACTCCGCCTTTTGCCTTGAGAAAGAATATGCACTAGATTGGTGCAATGGTACGCACCAAGCCAGACACGGCAGTGCTCGACCAGCTTGCCACCGGCGTGGCGCGGCTGGCGACGGATCGGCGCGTGGTCCATGCCAACCCCGCCTTTGCCGAGCAGACCGGCTTCGGCTTGTCCCGCGTCCTCGGGCAGACCCTGGTTGCGCTGAGGCCGGACGGCGACCGGCTGCATGCGTGCGCGCTGCAGGCACGCATGGAAGGCACCACGGTGCGCCTGCGCGACGCACTGGTGTGCGCCGCGCCGGGACGCGAGGCCCGGCTGGATTTCACGTTCACCCCGTACGACGGTGAAGTGTGGGTCGAAACGCATCCTGCGGCGTCCGCACCAGGCGTAAGTCGGGTCTCCGAATCGCTGCGTGGCTTTGCGCACGAAATCCGCAATCCGCTGGCCGCGATTTCGGGCGCCGCACAGTTGCTGGAGCGGCGCGCCGGTGATGCCAGGCAATGCGAACTCGCGCGGCTGATTCGCGACGAATCCACACGGCTGGCGGTGCTGGCCGAGCGCTTGCTGGGCGCACGCAACGCCATGGCGACGCGGGCCGTGAACGTGCACGCGATGCTGGAGCGGGCCGCGGAGTTGCTGCGTGCCGAGCATGCCGATGTCGGCATCGTGCGCGACTATGACCCCAGCCTGCCTGCATGGCAAGGCGATCCCGACCGATTGCTGCAGGCGATCCTGAACCTGGTGCGCAATGCGGTCGAGGCGAACGCGCGTCGCATCGTGTTGCGCAGTCGCGCCGAAGCGGGCTGGCGTGATGCGCGCGGCCAGCGCGTGCCTGCGTTGCGCATCGAGGTCGAAGACGATGGCGACGGCGTGCCCGAGGCCATTGCGACGACCCTGTTCGAACCGATGGTGTCTGGCCGCGCGGACGGCACCGGTCTCGGCCTTGCGCTGGCGCGTGAGATAGCACGCGAGCACGGCGGAGAGCTGAACTTGCAACGTCGTGAAAGCGGGTCGTGTTTCGTACTGCTGTTGCCGCGCCATCCGCGCACGGGAGAACACGCATGAGCGCAATCCACATCGTCGACGACGACCGGGCGGTGCGTTTCGTGCTGGCGACGGCACTGCGCGAAGCCGGCCACGTGGTCACCGAGTTCGCCGACGCCGAAACCGCGCAACGTGCGCTGCAGCGGGTTCGTCCGGACCTGCTGGTCTGCGACGTGCGCCTGCCCGGCGCGGGCGGTCTGGCGCTGCTGCGCGAAGTCAAGGCCGCACACGCGGGATTGCCGGTGATCGTGATGAGTGCCTTCACCGACGTCTCGACTACCGCCGCCGCTTACCGCGAGGGCGCGACGGACTATCTGCCCAAGCCGTTCGACCTCGAACAGGCGCAAGCCGCGGTGCAACGCGCCCTGAGCGCATCGGCGCGCGTGGATTCCGAAACGCAGGTCACTCCACCGCGTCACGCGCTGCTCGGCGAAAGCGCGCCGATGCGCGAGGTGTTCCGCCTGATCGGGCGCGTCGCGGCGAGCGACTTGAACGTGCTGATCACCGGCGAAACCGGCACCGGCAAGGAAC
>DATCSF010000002.1:0-2193 GCA_036568625.1 Rhodanobacteraceae bacterium
GTCGACATGAGCAGACTCATCATCTGGGGCACCGGACCGAGAATCGCAGTCCCGGCTCTGCTAGGAAGATAGTAGAGACTTGACGTTGCAGGATGTCCGTTCGGAGGCACCGGGGGCGTGAGCCGCCAGGCACGCGACACGGAGAATCCATGGACGAGCAACGGAGCTTAAGCCATACGCAGCGGGCGCGCCTGTCCCAGTGTCATCCATTCCGCGGTGGCCCCGCAGGCGGGGGTGTGGCGGCTGCCGCATCCCGGGAATATCCCGCGAAACGGCGGGGCGGGCGCGAACCCGGCCGAGGAAAGCTGCCTGACACCCGCTCGGATCGTCGCATATGGGTGCCGGCAGGGGTTCAAGGTCGAGCATGCGGTTCATTTGCCGAGGTGTGCGGGTTTGCGCGGGCGCGGCGGATCGGGGTCCCGCACGTAGGAAACTCCGCCCAGTTGACGCATCTGTCGCTCGATCCAGGCCGCGCGACGCTGGATATAGGGCGACGGCCGGTCGGCATGCCAGCCGCGCGGATTGGGCAGCACCGCGGCGAGCAGCGCGGCTTGGTGCGGCGTCAGCCGCGACGCGGGCTCGTGGAAATACGCCTGCGCTGCCGCTTCGACTCCGTAGATGCCGTTGCCGAGTTCGGCGATGTTCGCGTACACCTCCAGCACCCGGCGCTTGGGCCAGGTCACATCGATCAGCACGCTGAAATACGCTTCCAGTCCCTTGCGGAAGAAGCCGCCGCCGCTCCACAGGAACAGGTTGCGCGCGGTCTGTTGGGTGATCGTGCTGGCGCCACGCAGGCGGCCACCGGCTTCGGCTTCATCGATTGCCGCGCGGATCGAAGGGATGTCGAAGCCATGATTGAACGGAAAGGTCTGGTCTTCGCCCGCGACCATCGCCAGCGGCGCGACCGGTGCGATCCGCTTCCACGGCACCCATTGGTAACGAATCTCGAAGCCGAAGTTGCCGTGCCATGCCTGGGAAATCCTGCGTTCCAGCATGTAGGCACTGGTGAAGGGCGGCACGAAGCGCAGGATCACGACAGGCAGCCAGGTGATCGCGACGAACCCTACCAGCGCCCACAACAGCCGACGCGACCAGCGGCGCACGAATGGACGGCGCCGGGCGCCGCGGGCACCGGCCGCAAGAGGGGTCATGCCGACATCATGCCGTCAAAGGAGGGGGCACCGTGCCGCGCACCCACATTTCCAGCGGCTGTGCCGGCGCGTACAAAAAACCTTGCGCGTAGCGGCAGCCCATCTTCAGCAGCAGGTCGCGTTGCTCGACCGTTTCCACGCCCTCGGCGATCACCTGCATCGAAAGCAAACGCGACATGGCGATGATCGTGCGAATCACCGCATCGCTGCTGCCCTCGCCTTCGGCGGTCAGGCTGGTGATGAACGAACGGTCGATCTTGATGGCCTGCACCGGGTACTGGTGCAGGTAGGACAACGAGGAATAGCCGGTGCCGAAATCGTCCAGCGCGATGCTGATGCCGGCGCCGCGCAGGGTTTGCAGGATGCGCTTGGCTTCGGGCGGGTTCTCCAGCATCGCGCGTTCGGTGACTTCGACCCGCACGTTGGAGGGTGATACATCGTGCCCGGCCAGCAATCGCAGCAGGCGACGGTCGAGGTCCGGGTTGCGAAAGTGCCGGGCCGACAGATTGATGCCCAGGAAGATGTCGCGGCTTGTGGTCAGCTCGCCGGCGTCGTGGCACACCTGCTCGAAAATCTGCCAGTCCATGGTTTCCGAAGCGCCCGTGTCTTCGGCGACGCTCAGGAATTCTGCTGGCAACAGCAGGCCGCGTTGCGGATGGCGCCAGCGCATCAGCGCTTCGTAGCCCGCCAAGCTGCCGTCCGCCAGGCTCACGACCGGCTGGTAGTACGGCACGAATTCCTCTCGGGTCAGGCCACGCCGCAGGTCGTTTTCCACCTCCAGCAGCGAGACCGCTTCGCGGCGCAGGCCCTCGTCGAACACCGCATAACGGTGTCGGCCGTCGGCCTTGGCGCGGTACATCGCCGAGTCGGCGTCGCGCAGCAATTCCTCGGGATGCTTGTAATGTTCGGCCGCCAACGCGATGCCGATCGAAGTCGAGGTGAATAGCTCCTTGGCGGCGAGGCGGAAGGGCGCGTTGAGATCGTCGATGATGCGCCTGGCAATCCGGCAGGCCTTGTCCGCATCGTTGATGCCCTCCAGCAG
>DATCSF010000003.1:0-9354 GCA_036568625.1 Rhodanobacteraceae bacterium
CAGCAGCACCGATTGGCTGAGCAGCGTCGCGCCCGCCGCGTGCAGGCGGGCGCAGGCCGCACCGACGCTTGCGTCCAACTCGTTCGGATGATTGGCGTGCAGCACCACCACGCGCTGCAACGGCAGGGACGCGAACCATCCGCAGAAGCCATCGTCGATGCGCTCGGGCAGCACCACCGGCAGGCGCGAATGGATGCGCAGGCGGATCACGTGGGGCAGGTCGCGCAGCGCATCGGTCAAATCCGTCAACTTTTGTGTCGAAAGCACCAGCGGGTCACCGCCGGACAGGATCACCTCGCGGATCGAGGTGTCGTTCGCCAGGCAATCGATGGCTGCGCGCCAGGCGTGCGCGGCGGCAAGTTCCTCGGCATACGGGAAGTGCCGGCGGAAGCAATAGCGGCAGTTGACGGCGCAGGAACCCGCCGCGATCAGCAGCGCGCGGCCATCGTATTTGTGCAGCACGCCGTGCGCGGCAATGGCATCGAGGTCGCCCACCGCGTCGTGGCTGAAACCGGGCGCGTCGTCCAGTTCGACCAATTGCGGTAGCACCTGCAGCAACAGCGGATCGCGCGGGTCGCCGCGGTGCATCCGCGCCACGAAGCCGCGCGGCACCTTCAGCTGAAAACCGGCATCGGCTTCGGGCAGGCTTGCGGCGAGGTGCGACAGCCCGAGCAGTGCCAGCAACTCCTGCGGATCGGTGACGGCGTCGCGCAGGCCCTGGCGCCAGTCGGGGAGTGTGTCCGGCTGCGGGGAGTGGCAGATTGCGGTTATCATGGTGGGCTCTGCGCCGGGTCGTGTGTCCGGCAAACCAGCCATTTTAGGGAAACACTGAACAACCTGCTGCGCTCGGCAGCTTGTGCGCCGGCGGTACCGGCAATGCTCGCGGACTGGCGTGTACGCTGCGCTTGCCGCGTTCCGGCGTTACGCAATCTGCCTTCCCTCGCGATGGTTCTTCAGGGTTTCCCTTAGGTCAACCGCCGCCGCACATCCGGTGCGGTGCCACGTATCCACGGAGCAAGCAGCATGGCCAATTACGGTCTCAACGACGTCAAGAACGGTTTGAAGATCATCGTCGACGGCGATCCCTACGTGATCGTCGGTGCGGACTTCATCAAGCCCGGCAAGGGCCAGGCGTTCACCCGCATCAAGATCCGCAACCTCAAGAACGGCCGCACCACCGAAAAGACCATGAAGGCGACCGACGCGGTCGAGGGCGCCGACGTCGTCGATACCGACATGCAATACCTCTACAACGATGGCGAGTTCTGGCATTTCATGGACCCGGCAAGCTACGAGCAGCACACGGCGGACAAGAACGCCGTGGGCGATGCCGCGCAATGGCTGAAAGGCGAAGAGGAGTGCATCGTCACGTTCTGGAACGGCGTGCCGCTGTCGGTCGCGCCACCCAACTTCGTGGAACTGAAGATCGTCGAGACCGACCCCGGGCTGCGCGGCGACACTTCGGGCGGCGGCGGCAAGCCGGCCAAGCTGGAAACCGGCGCGACCGTGCGCGTGCCGTTGTTCGTGAACCAGGACGAGGTGATCCGGGTGGATACCCGCACCGGTGAGTACGTCAGCCGCGTGAAGTGACCATGTTGCAGGTTTCGCAAGCTCCCACAACGTCGTCATTCCGGGGCTGCCGCGGCTTTGTCGCGGCAGAATCCGGAACCCAGTGTCTTCGGTGATCGGAGCCAAGACGCTGGGTATACTCGCGCCTTCCTTGGCGCTCGTCCCGTGGGCCATCGGCTGCGCCGGTGTTCGTTCCGGCCTCCTGCCTCCACAGTCCGGATCGCGGCTTTGCCGCGCCCGGAATGACGCCAAATGCCGCCGGACGCGATGAACGAAACGCGATCGCAACCCATCGACCTTTTGATTTCTGCCCGCTGGATCGTTCCAATCGAACCGAATCGCGTGGTGCTTGAAGATCACGCGATCGCCATCGACGGCGGCGCGATCGTCGCCGTGCTGCCCGTTGACGAGGCCGACGGCAAATACGTCCCGCGCGAGCGCGTGGACTTGCCCCGGCACGCATTGATTCCGGGCCTGGTCAATGCGCACACCCACAACCCGATGGCGTTGCTGCGCGGGCTGGCGGACGACCTGCCACTGATGACCTGGCTGCAACAACACATCTGGCCGGTGGAAGCGAAAGTCGTCGGCCCCGAGTTCGTGCGCGACGGCGTGGAACTCGCGATCGCCGAGATGCTGCGCGGCGGCACCACCTGTTGCAGCGAAAACTATTTTTTTCCCGATGCGCAGGCGGCGACCTACAAGGCGCACGGTTTCCGCGCGATGGTCGGCCTGCCGATCATCGAGTTCCCCAGTGCATGGGCGAAGGATCGTGACGAGTATTTCGATCGCGCCCTGGCGGTGCACGATCAGTACCGCGGCGATGCGCTGGTCGGCACCACGTTCGGGCCACATGCCCCGTACACCGTCTCCGACGCCTCGTTCGAGCGCATCCGCACGTTGGCGGATCAGCTCGACATCCCCGTGCACCTGCACCTGATGGAAACCGCGCAGGAAGTCGAGGACGGCAAGCGCGCGCATGGCCTCAGGCCCATGCAACGGCTGCAAAAGCTTGGGCTGGTCAATGACCGCCTGATCGCGGTGCACATGACGCAGGTGAGCGACGCCGAAATCGCGGTGTGCGCGGAGGCCGGGGTGTCGGTGGTGCACTGCCCCGAGTCCAACCTGAAACTGGCATCCGGATTCTGCCCCGCGGAAAAGCTGCGCCGCGCTGGCGTCAACCTGGCGCTCGGCACCGACGGCTGCGCGTCCAACAACGATCTCGACATGTTCGGCGAACTGCGCACCGCGGCATTGCTTGCGAAGGGCGTGGCAGGCGACGCAGCCGCGTTCGACGATGCGTTCGCGTTGCGTGCGGCGACCTTGAATGGCGCGAAAGCCCTGCAGCTCGATGCGAAGATCGGCTCCATCGAAGCCGGCAAACGCGCCGATCTCGTCGCGGTGCGGATGGACGAGGTGGAAACGCAACCGCTCTACAATGTGATCTCGCACCTTGCCTACGCGGTGTCGCGCCGACAGGTCAGCGATGTGTGGATCGACGGCGCGCGCAAACTCGATGGTGGTGCGCTGGTCGATTTCGATCTTGCCGGCGTGCTGGAAAAGGCCCGCCGCTGGCGCGAACGGATCGCGGCGCTGTAGGGCGTGGCAAGGCATGGCGTTGACAGGCCCTGGTCCGGAACTCGATGAAACATTATCTCGTCCTCACCCTGCGCACCCCGCGATTCGATCCATCGGTGGTCGCGGCGCATTACGCGCACCTCGAGGCCTTGCAGGCGCAAGGCGCGCTTGAGGCCTTCGGCCCGTTCACCGACAAGTCCGGCGGCGCTTACCTGGTTCGCGCCGAATCGCTGGAACAGGCGCGCACGATGGCCTTCGCCGATCCGGTGCACGTGACCGGGTCATCGGAAGTCACGGTGCGTGAGTGGGACCTCAAGCACGCGGTGCAGGCGCGGGAAGCATGAACACCACGAGCCACAATGTCGATCCGGAAGAACTTGCCCGGTTCGGGAAACTGGCGCACAGGTGGTGGGATCCCGACGGCGAATCCCGCCCGCTGCATGATTTGAATCCGGTGCGGCTGGCGTTCGTGGCCGGACGCGTGGCGTTGCATGGGGCACGGGTGGCCGACGTCGGCTGCGGTGGCGGGTTGCTCAGCGAAGCGTTGGCAAAGGGAGGCGCGAACGTGACCGCCATCGATCTCGCGCCCGAGGTCATCGAGGTCGCGACGCTGCATCTGCACGAAACCAATGCGGCGTGGCCGTCACCGCTGGTCGTGGACTATCGGCTTTGTTCGTCACGTGAACTGGCGGCGGCCGAACCAGGCGCCTTCGATGCGGTGTGCTGCATGGAACTGATCGAACACGTGCCCGATCCCGCGGCGCTGGTCAGCGATCTGGCAACGCTGCTGAGGCCCGGCGGCAAATTGTTCCTGTCCACGTTGAACCGCACGCCGGCGAGTTTCGCCACCGCCATCATCGGTGCCGAGTACGTGGCGCGGCTGCTGCCGCGCGGTACCCACGACTACCGGCAATTTCTCAAGCCTTCCGAGTTGGCCGCGTGCCTGCGCGGGGTTGGACTGACCCTCGACGAGATCTCCGGGATTGCTTATAACCCTTTGAACCGGAAAGCATGGTTGACGCGCCATACCGCGATCAATTATCTGGTTTGCGCCAGCAAGCCCAGCGCATGAAGGCCCCGCCGCAACCACTCGCCGGGGTGTTCTTCGACCTCGACGGCACCCTGGTGGATTCGGCGCGCGACATGCACGACGCACTCGCCGCGTTATGCCGCGAACGCGGCCTCGAAACGCCCACGTTCGAAGCCGTTCGAGAAACCGTCTCGCGCGGCGCGCGCGCGGTGCTGCGCTGCGCGGTCGGCAGCGATGAAGCTCGAGTCGACGCGGTGCTGCCGCGGTTCCTGGAACTGTATGTCGCCACCGGCATGGCGCATACGCGTGCCTTCGCCGGCATCGAGGACATGCTGGCCGCGCTCGAAGCCCGTGGCGTACGCTGGGGCGTGGTCAGCAACAAGGCCGGTTCCCTGGTCGCACTGGTGATGACCAAGCTGGGCTTCGACCGGCGCGCGGCGGCGGTGGTCGGCGGCGACACGCTCGCGCACCGCAAGCCTGATCCGGAGCCGGTGCTGCACGCCTGCATGCTGGCGGGCGTGAAACCTGCGCAATGCGTGTACGTGGGCGACGATCCGCGCGACATCCAGGCCGGCCGCGCGGCCGGGCTGTACACGGTCGCGGCGGCGTGGGGTTATCTGGATGGCGCCGATCCGCGCGACTGGCAGCCGGATGCGATCAGCGGCGATCCGCGCCAGTTGGCTGCGTTGCTGGATCGCGCGTGAGCACAGGCGCCTGCGACGATTACCTGACACAGTGGCGCCAAGCGAGCCCGCAGCGTGCCATGGCGTGGCTGTTCCTGCACCGCGACGAGCGCGTCTGCTACGGCGCACTGGCGGCGCTGGTCCACGAATGGCGCAAGGCCGTGCGCGAGGTAAGCGAAGGCCAGGTCGCAGTGGCCAAGCTCGGCTGGTGGCGCGAGGAAATGCAGCGTGCCGCGCAAGGACATGCACGCCATCCATTGACGCAGGCGCTGTTCGCCGATGCCCGTGCGAATTCGGTTCCGCGGGCGTGTTGGACCGTGCCGGTGGAAGCGGCGATCGCGATGCTCGCGTCACCGCCGCCGGCCGATTTTGCGGCACAGTGCGCGGCGGCGGCGCCGTTCGCGGATGCCGTCGCGGAACTGGAAACGCGTTTGTGGTTCGGCGCCGGCGTCGAGAGCGCGCGAGCATCGCGTGTGACCTTGCTCGCCAACCTCGTGGCGGATGCGCGCGCGCTGGTCGTGGAAGTCGGGCACGGGCGTTCGCCGCTGCCGATGAACCTGTTGGCCCGGCATGGGCTCACCATCGAGGCATTGGGCAGCGACGGCCCGGGCCGCCGCGCGGCGTTGCGCGATTACACGGCCGATCTCGAACGCGGGCTTTCCGACGCCGCTAGAATGCGGGGCCCGCTGACGCTGTTCCGCGCCGTCGGTTTGCAGCATGACCTGCAGGCGCTCGGAGGTGCGGCGGGTGCCGATGAACCCTTGGCGGCGTTGCAGGCACCCACGCACGGGCTGCGCAACCTGTTGAAAACCTGGCGCGCGGCCCGCACGTGGCGAGGCATGGCGCGCAGCGAGTCTCATCCATGAACACGGTTTCCGACAACGCACGTTTGCCCGATGTCGCCTGTGGCGACGAACCGGTCGCGCACGGCGCGCTGGATTGGGTGGGGATGGAGGGCATCGATCTGCCGGTGCGATGCGCGGATGGGCAGGGCGGGGCGCTCACGGCGCCCGCGCGGGTTTCGGTGCAGGTGAACCTCGGCGATCCCGCTGCGCGCGGCATCCACATGTCGCGGCTGTACCTTGCACTGGAGCGATCGCTGGGCGAGCAGGCCATGACGCCGTCCGGCCTGTGCAGCCTGTTGCATGCGCTGGTCGCGTCGCACACGGCTCTTTCGAGCCGCGCGCGGTTGCGCATCGAGTATTCGCAACTGCTGAAGCGCCGCGCGCTGGTCAGCGACAACGCGGGCTGGCACGCTTATCCGGTCACGATCGAGGCGCGGTTGCTGGACGATCATTTCAGCGTGCAACTGGGTTGCGAGGTGACGTATTCCTCGACGTGCCCGGCCTCGGCCGCGTTGTCGCGGCAGCTCAACCAGCAGCGTTTCGACGAGGATTTTGCCGATGCCGTACCCTCGCAACGCGCGGTGCGCGAATGGCTGGGCTCCGAGCGCGGCATGGCGGCAACCCCGCACGCGCAACGCAGCACCGCAACGGTGACGGTGCGCCTCGCGTCGGGTTTCGATTTGCCGGTTTCGGAGTTGATCGACGCCATCGAAGCTGCCTTGGCCACGCCGGTGCAGACCGCGGTCAAGCGTGAGGACGAGCAGGCCTTCGCGAAATTGAATGCAGAAAACCTGATGTTCTGCGAGGACGCCGCGCGCCGCATCCGTGCCGCGCTGGACGCCGACGAGCGCATCGCGGGCTATCGCATCCGTGCCGCGCACCACGAAAGCCTGCATCCGCACGATGCGGTGGCGGAGATCAGCAAGAACTTCGGTTAGCGAAAACTCTGATCAACCCATCGCTCGTCATCCCGGCGAAAGCCGGGACCCAGTGACTTCCGCACAAGGTACTGAAATGCAAAGGCGCTGGTCCCGGATATCGCTTCGCGATTCCGGGATGACGAGCAAAATCAGAGCTTCCTTAGCGGTTACCTGGGCGATCGAACGCCAGCCGCATGCCCGGCGGTGCATCCAGTACCTTCCCGTGGCGTGCGGCGAGTTCGCCGTTGACGAAAGCCGCGGCGATGCTGCTGTGGAAGGTTTCGCCCTCGAATGGCGACCAGCCGCATTTCGAAAGGACATCCTCGCGTCGCACGGTTTGCGGGGAAGCGGGATCGATCAATGCGAGGTCGGCGAAAAAACCTTCGCGCAGAAAACCGCGATCCACAATGCGGAACAGCGTGGCCGGCGCGTGCGCGTAGGCTTCCACCAGGCGCTCAAGGGTGAAGTCGCCGCGGAACACGCCTTCCAGCGCCGTTTGCAGCGCGAACTGGACCAGCGGGATGCCGGATGGGCAACTCGTGTAGGGATTCGCCTTTTCCGATTCCAGATGCGGCGCGTGGTCGGTGGCGAGGATATCGATGCGCGTCTCGGCCAGCGCGCGCGTCAACGCCTCGCGATCCGACGCCGCCTTGATCGCGGGGTTGCACTTGATCCTGCCGGCGAGCCGCGCGTAATCGGCGTCGCTGAATCGCAAGAAATGCACGCAGGTTTCGGCCGTGATGCTTTTGTTCGAAATCGGGCCCGGTTCGAACAGCGAGAGTTCGTCGGCCGTGGATACATGCAACACGTGCAGGCGAGTGCCATGACGGCGCGCGGTTTCCACCGCCCACTTGGTCGACTCGAAACAGGCTTCGCGCGAACGGATTTCCGGGTGCAGCCACATCGGAATGGCGTTGCCGTGCTCGGCTTTCGCACGATCCAGGTTGGCGTGGATGGTATGGCTGTCCTCGCAATGCACCACCACCGTCACGGGCGCGTCGCGGAACACGCCCTCCAGCGCATCGGGGTCGTTGACGCACAGATTGCCGGTCGATTCGCACAGGAATACCTTGACGCCCGGAACCTTGTGCGGATCGAGCGCGCGAATGGCATCGAGGTTGTCGTTGCTGGCGCCGAAGTAGAACGCGTAATTGGCGAGCGACGTGCGCGATGCGATTGCGTACTTGTCTTCCAGCAGTGTGTGCGTCAGCGTGGCCGGTTTGGTGTTCGGCATGTCGATGAAGCTGGTGACACCGCCCGCGACCGCCGCCCGCGATTCCGAGGCGATGTCGGCCTTGGCGGTGTAGCCGGGTTCGCGGAAATGCACGTGATCGTCGATCATGCCGGGCACGAGCCACAGGCCCGACGCATCGAACACCCGTTCGCCCGCGTGTGCCGCCAGGTCGCCGCCGATCTCGGCGATGCGCTGGCCGCGGATGCGCAGGTCGGCTTGGAAGCGGCGGCCCGCGTTGACGAGTTCGGCACTCTTGATCAGCCAGTCGGCCATGTTTCTCCTTCCGGGGCTTGTGGGTTGCGTCGTGTAACGTTGAACGGGGTCAGTCCCCGTGAGCCAGGGGGCGATCGATGTGTCGCATTGCGACGGATCCACAGGTTTGTGGAAGCACGAGCTTTGCGGTCACGGGCAAGCGTTTCACATTATTTGGAGGCTTCCTCGTGATCGCGGCAGCGGTGCAACGTGAAATGATCGGGCACGGGGTCCATACCGCCTTCGCACAGTGGCTGGCAGCGCAGGATACGCCATGCCGCGAGCACACTGCCGCGCCACGGCCCGAACCGGGCGATGGCGATGCGCGCGTAGGTCGAGCAAGTTGGATAGAAGCGGCAGCGGGCGCCGAGCAGGGGGCTTAGCAGGCGCTTGTACACCGCGATCATGAACAGCAGGAAGCGAGTCAAAGGCGGCGGTCGTCCAGGCGGAAAAATGGGCGCGGCAGGGGCTTTTGAAACGGGTTGCCCGGCCGCATTGACTACGCTATAACACGCGGTCGCATCTCCACAACCTTGGGTGCACAGGACATGGCAAAACCGAAGCACGGCGCTGCCAAGCGCAGCGGCAAGCAAGCGAAGCCCGCGGCCAAGTCGGCCAAGGCCAGGCCCTCAAGAAAGACCGCCGGGAAGCCGGCGAGCAAGGCCGTGCGCAAACCAGCGACAAAAGCCGCCCGGGTGGCGAAGAAGCCGGCCAAGACTGTAGCCAGGGCAACCAAGAAGCCAGCCAGGACCGTGGCCAAGACGACAAGGAAGCCGGTGACGACTGCCACCAAGGCGGTAAAGAAGCCGAGCACCAAAAAGACCGCCTCGGCGTCCATCATCAAAAATAAATCCAAGATCGTGAAAAAAGCCGCTCCCTCCAAACAACCCCAAAACACGCCGGCGCCGCGCAAGCCCGCGCCCGCAAAGCAAACCCTGGCCACCGAGCACGATGCCACGCGTACTGCGCATCAGGCCGCCCGCAAGCCCGTGCAGCACGTGAGGCCCACCGGCGGCGTCGCCGCACGCCTGAGCGTCGGCGCCGCCGCCGAGCAGACCATCACCCGCGAAGATGGCCGCTATGCGTTGCCGGCCGCCGTCAACATCGATCTGCCCAAGGGTTACAAGCCTTCCCCGAAAGAGGAATACATGAGCCCGAAGCAGTTGGCGTACTTCCGCCAGAAGCTGAAGGACTGGCGCGACCAGTTGGTCGAGGAGTCGCGCCAGACCATGGAAAACCTGCG
>DATCSF010000004.1:0-6996 GCA_036568625.1 Rhodanobacteraceae bacterium
GTCTTGGGGCAGTGCGAATGCACTGGGCGAAGTCATCACGCTGCCCGCTGCCAGACAGAAGGTCAGAATGGCGGTATGGAAATTCCGCATGGGCAACATCCCTCAAGGAACAGTTCGGTACGTTCTGAATCTCGTCATTCCGGAGCGGGCCGCAGGCCCGAATCCGGAATCGGTTCAAGCCACGACGCGCGCCGCGCTACCGATTCCGGGTCCTGCCCGCAAACGGCGCGGGCAGCCCCGGAATGACAACGGCTCGTCCCGCGCAATGCAGCAAGGCCGAGAATCAGCACTCACCGGGAATATAAAAGATGATGGTCCCCCAGTATCGCTACGCGATTCCGGGATGACGAGCAAAACATCCTTCGGCTATCCAGTCAACGCCGCGATCACCGGGGCAACCTGTGGGCCGCGACCCAAGGCGCGTCCGACTTGTTCGAGACGCGAGGCCAAGGTCGCGGCATCCGGTGCGCATACCGTGGCGTGGCCGACCTTGCGGCCAGGGCGCGGCGACTTGCCGTAATCGTGCCAATGCGCACCCGGAATCGAGAGCAGCTTGTCGCGATCGGGCAACGCACCAATCCAGTTGAGCATGCACGAGGGAAAGCGCGCCGAGGTGTCGCCCAGCGGCATGCCCAGCACCGCGCGCACGTGGTTTTCGAACTGCGAAGCTACCGCGCCCTCGATGGTCCAGTGACCGGAGTTGTGCACGCGCGGCGCCATCTCGTTGCCGAGCAGCTCGCTGCCCTTCACGAACAATTCCAGCGCGAACACCCCCACATAATCGAGTTTCTCGGCGATCGCGCGCGCATGCGCGAATGCCGCCTCGCCGATGGCCGCGGCCCACGTCGCCGGGGCGAGGCTGGCGGAAAGGATCCCGTTCACGTGCCAGTTGCGCGTCACCGGCCACGCCCGGAATTCCCCGTCGGCCGCGCGTACGGCCACCACCGAGGCTTCGTAGTCGAAATCGACGAAGCCTTCCAGGATCAGCCCGCGCGTCGCAGCCTGCGCGCCCAATGCTTCCCAGGCCGCGTCTGCATCGGTCATGCGCTTGATGCGGAACTGGCCCTTGCCGTCGTAGCCTTCGCGTCGGGTTTTCAGGATCGCAGGTGCGCCGATGCGTGCGAGCGCGGCATCCAGGTCGGCACGCGTGGCAATGTCGGCGAATTCCGCCGTGGGCAACCCGCACTCGCGGAACAGCGTCTTCTCCAGCACGCGATCCTGTGCGGTCGCGAGCGACAGCGCGTTGGGCGCCACCCGCGTACGCGCGTTCAACCACTCCGCGGTCGCCGCGGGCACGTTTTCGAAGTCGAAGGTCGCGGCATCGATCTCGCGTGCGACAGGGTCCAGTTGGTCGAAGGCATCCCAGCCCGCGGTCAGCAACGGCGCAAGCTGTCCCGCGCAGGCATCGGCCGCCGGATCGACGATGCGGAAACGCACGCCCAGCGGCGCACCGGCCAGCACCAGCATGCGTGCCAGTTGACCACCCCCCAAGATTCCTAAGGTCTGCACTGGCTTCTTACACCCCGTTTGCCGGATCGTCCAACACGCACATCCGCACGGCACCTGCGCCCCTCTCCCGCCTGCGGGACAGGGCGAGGGGCAAGGGCGAACTTGCCTTTCCCATCACGCGCGCGCTTTGCGGTCGCGAGCGCGCGTCGCCGGCGCAGGCCGCGGCGGCGTCAGGCGCGGGTCGGAATGTTGCAATACTTCCTCGGTCTGGGCAGCGCGGAAGCGCTCCAGCGCCTGGGCAACCTTGTCGTCGTGGAGCGCCACGATCGCGGCCGCCAGCAGGCCCGCGTTCCTGGCGCCCGCTTCGCCGATCGCCAAGGTGCCGACGGGAATGCCGGCCGGCATCTGCGCGATCGACAGCAGTGAATCCAGACCCTTCAGCGCGCGCGACTGCACCGGCACGCCCAGGATCGGCAGGCTCGTCGTGGCGGCCAGCATCCCGGGCAGGTGCGCCGCGCCGCCGGCGCCCGCGATGATCACCTCGATGCCGCGCCCGGCCGCATTTTCGGCGTAGGCGAACAACTTGTCGGGCGTGCGGTGCGCGGAGACCACTTCGACCTCATGCTCGACGCCCAGCGACGCCAGCATCTCGGCCGCGTGCCGCATCGTCTCCCAGTCCGAACGCGAACCCATGACCACCCCGACCCGGGGCGCGAGCGTTGATTTCCGCATGGCCTCACCGCCGCAAAACGGCTATTGTAAGCGCCATGGACAAGCGATTGCTCGACATCCTGTGCGACCCGGTCACCAGGACCCCGGTCCGGCCGCTGCGCCGCGACGAACTGGATGCGCTGAACCGCGCCATCGCGGCGGGAAGCCTCGACACCGTGGCGGGCCAGAAGGTCACTTCGCCGCTGGCGGCGGGGCTGATCACCACCGACCGCAAGGTCGTGTACCGGATCGAGGACGACATCCCCGTGATGCTGGCGGACGAGGGCATCGGCACGTTGCAGTTGGCGGATTTCCCTTGAGGAGCGTCGCTCACGACGATCACCACAAGGCTCCGGAAACCCACATCGCGCGCCGATAACGGCGCTGTGAACAGTTTCACGTTCCGCTTACCGCGAAACGGCATACTAACCTGCCCTTGCCCCCTGTTCCTGCACCGGAATCCAGGCTTTTCGTCATGACGCCCATCCCGTCCGACCCGCAGTTCGACGCCGACAAGAAGGTCGTGGACATCGGCTCGCGCATGCCGGACGCCGGCCAGGATCACGTGGGCGGGCTGCTGGTCGCAGTGCGCGAAATGACCCTGAAGGCCACCGCCAACCTGGTGGCCGAGTTGCTGGACAACGTGGACGACACGCTGTTCGACCTCGCCGAAAAGGCCGAAAGCAACGCCAGCCAGACCGAATACTTCGACGGCATGCGTGAAACCCGCAAGATGCGTCCGCGCATCGAGCGCCTGTTCGGCGAACGCGTCATCCGCGGTTTCGCCGACTTCGCCGCCGGCCGCCAGCCGAAAGGCAGCGACGCGCAGCGGGCGTTTTCCGCAAGCGGCGAACTGAGCCTCGTCGACGATCGCGAACTGGAAGAATCGCTGGCCGTTTCCAGCATGGTCGCCAAGGCCGACGGGCGCCTGTCGACGGCGCTGGTCGCGTTGAACCAGCGCCTGTCGGTGCTGAGCGGCGGCCGCTCCACCACCAACACCAGCAATCCGCTGGGGCCGGGTGCGCTGACCGAGGCGTTCCGTGAAGCCCTGGGTGAGCTGACCGAAGTCAACATCCGGGTGCGCCTGATCATCCTGAAAATGTTCGAGCGCTACGTGCTGAAGGCGCTCGATACGCTTTACCACGACGTCAACGTGCGGCTGGTGCAAGCCGGCGTGCTGCCGCAGTTGCGGCACCCCAACGTAGCGCACCGGCATGCTGCGGCCGGTGCCGCGCGGCGCGCCGCAGCGGGTGCCGGGGAGGCCGCCGGTGTTGTCGGCAGCGTGGCCGACTACATCGCCGACACCGCGGACGAACTGCACAGCGAATTGATGCAGCGCCTCACCTCGCTGCTGGCGTCGCGCCGACAACACCTGTATGGCGACGCGGGCGGCGTGTCCATCGCAGGCGGCAGCATCGCCTCGCTCACCCCGGCCGAACTGCTCGGCGCGCTGACCCTGCTGCAAGGCGAATCCCGCCCGCTGCCCGCGATGCCCGCGGCCACCGACACCACGGCCGCCATCGACATGGTGCAACGCCTCAAGGACGAGCTGATGCTGCAGATCCAGCGGCTGTCCGGCCAGGCCAAGGCGCACGTGTCGGGCAGCGACGAGGACACCATCGACCTCGTCGGCATGCTGTTCGAATACATCCTGCAGGACCACACCATCCCGGCGCCGATGCAGGTGCTGCTGGCGCGGTTGCAGATTCCGTACCTCAAGGTCGCGATCCTCGACCGCCGGATGTTCGCGCACGCATCGCACCCGGCGCGCAAGCTGCTCGACCAGTTGGCCGACGCCGCCAAGAGCTGGTCGGAGGAATCCGACCGCGACCACCGCCTGTTCGGCAAGGTCAAGAACGTGGTCGAAACCCTGCTGCAGGATTTCGACGACGACATCGGCGTGTTCGAACGCCAGCTCGCCGAATTCACCCAGTTCGCCGAACAGAACCGCAAGCGCGCCGAGCTGGCCGAAAGCCGCGCCACCGAAGCCGCGCGCGGACGCGAGCGCCTGCAGGACGCACGCCGTCGTGCCGCGCAGGAAATCCTCTCGCGCATCAGCGGCCGCAATCTCTCCACCCTGCTGCGCGGCGTGCTGACGCGGCCGTGGGCGAATTACCTGGTGCTGATCGTGTTGCGCCAGGGCGTGGAGTCGCCGGAGTTCCGCGCCGCGGTGCACTTCGTGGACGACTTCGTCGCCACCACCGAACCGCCGCGCGGCGACGCCGAGCGTGCGCAGTACAAGGCCGCGCTGGCATCGATCGAAAAACACCTGCGCGCCGGCCTCACCACCGTCGCGTTCCAGGAACCCGATATCGACCGGCTGCTGGCCGAGCTGTGGAAATTCTGGCGCCAGCAATTGGGCGAACCCGCGCCCGTGGCGCCCGCCGAGGAGCCCGCCGTGGATCCGGCTGCGGTGCTGGGCGTGAACGCCGACGCGCAACCGGCGATCACCGATACGCCAGCCGACGCCGATGACGATCTCGATTCCGACGAAATGTCGGTGGACGTGGACGCCGACACCCTGCAAGCGGTGCGCGATCTGAAGATCGGCAGTTGGGTCGAATTCGTCGACGATACCGGCACGCGCGAACGCGCCAAGCTGTCGTGGATCAGCCCGATCAGCGGCAAATACCTGTTCGTCAACCGCCGCGGCCTGAAAGTCGCCGACCGCACCGCCGTGCAACTGGCCACCGAGTTGCTCTCGGGGCGCGCGATGATCCTGGAAGAGGTGCCGCTGTTCGACCGCGCGCTCGACGCCATCGTCGATCGCCTGCGCAACGCGCAGCCGGCGCAGCAAGCCGGCGCATGAGTGGCGGCGGCGCGCGGCCACAGCCGCCATCCATGGAAGTCGTTCGCGACGACGTCGCGCGCGCGCTCGCCGAAGACATCGGCACGGGTGATGTCACCGCCGCCCTGATCGACCCGGATGCGCGCGCCCGCGCGCACATCGTGTGCCGCGAACATGCCGATCAACCGGCGGTACTCGCCGGCAGCCCGTGGGCCGACGAATGTTTCCGGCAACTCGACCCGGACGTGCGCATCCATTGGCATCACGCCGACGGCGACCGCATTGTCGCGGACGCCGTGTTGTGCGAACTTGAAGGCAACGCACGCGCGCTGGTTGCGGGCGAACGCAACGCGCTCAACTTTCTGCAGACCCTTTCCGGCACCGCCACCGTGACGCGCAGCTACGTCGATGCCGTCGCCGGCACCCGTGCCAAAATTCTCGATACTCGCAAGACCATTCCGGGCTTGCGCCTCGCCCAGAAATATGCCGTGCGTTGTGGCGGTGGCCACAACCATCGCATCGGCCTTTACGACGCGATCCTGATCAAGGAAAACCATGTCGCCGCGGCTGGCGGCATCGCCAACGCGATCCGCGCCGCGCGCGCCGCGAGTCCCGGCGTGTTCCTCGATTGCGAAGTCGAATCGCTGGATGAATTGCGCGACGCGATCGAAGCCGGCGCCGACCGCGTGCTGCTGGACGAGTTCTCGGACGCGATGCTGCGCGAAGCCGTCATCCTCGCCGCCGGCCGCGTGCCGCTGGAAGTCTCCGGCAGCGTGAATCTCGAACGCGTGCGCGCCATCGCCGAAACCGGCGTCGATTGCATCTCCATCGGCGCGCTCACCAAGCACATCCGCGCCATCGACCTGTCGATGCGCTTCGACGAGCGCTGACCGTTCCCTCTCCCTCCGGGAGAGGCGGAGCGAACGCGCGTAGCGCCGGGTGAAGGTCCGCGCTCGCCATCCCATGCAATGGACTCCACCATGTCGTCATTCCGGGGCTGCGCGAAGCGCAGAACCCGGAACCCAGCGACTTTATTTTCGTTCAACACCGTATCGACTCCGCATCCAACGCGGATCTCTTGCGTTCGCGCATTTGCAAGTTGGGCATAGCGCAGCAAGGCCCACACAGCGGCCATCTGATCTGTTCTGTAGGGCGGGTGACAACCCGCCGCCGCGCAAGCCGGCGGGATTATCCCCGTTACTCCCGCCCTACGAGCTATCGGTGGATGGTGTATTTTTGCGTGCGCAGCTAAGGCGCTACTTCTAATACAGCGTCAAGATTGCGGCCTCTGCGATTATTCGTCCAAGCCGAGACGCGGCGGCCCCCCTTGACTCAAGCGTTAGGCGAACAACATGATTCCACCAAATCAACGAGAAGCCGCGGCGTCCACCTTCAAGGATCTGGTGGAAGAACTCAATAAGGAAAGTGTCCGCGGCGCAATGCTGCTTGGTACAGCCTGGATTGATGACCAGCTCACAGAACTCCTCAAAGCGAAGCTTCTTATCCCGGTCAACTCACATCAAGACAGGCTCTTCGATCGATCCGAACCACTAAGTGATTTTGGGCCGAAAATTGAACTTGCTTATAGGCTTGGTCTAATTCGACGCGAATCATATGACAGCCTTAAGATAATTCGGACCCTACGTAATGATTTCGCTCATTTGAAGGATCCAATTTCGCTTGAGACGCAAAGTGTCAAAGATCGTGTTAAGAGACTTTATCAGCTTAACCATGAGCTCCTAAAGAGCGTTGATGAAGTTATACAAAAGGTTGTGGACACAAGAAGGCACCTTATCATCGACCCTGATTCATATTCTCTTCCTGACAGCTTTCGCTTGAACTTCCTCATCGCTCTTGTTTCAACTGGACTCGAATTTGCAACTTCGCAGGTATCACGCATTGATGAGCCGTAACGCAATACCATCTGGCGACTGGGTGCGATACTTGCCAGGGCTTGGCACCTAGTTTGGGTTGTACACAACGGCGGGCGAGCGACGACGTTGGGCTTCGCGTTGCTCAGCCCAACCTACGAAAGCATCGGGAAGCGC
>DATCSF010000005.1:0-7990 GCA_036568625.1 Rhodanobacteraceae bacterium
GCGCTGGAAAGGACCGGGATCAAGCAGGATCAGCTCGAATGGATCGAATTGAACGAAGCCTTTGCCGCGCAATCACTCGCGGTCATCAAGGATCTCGGCCTCGATCCCGACAAGGTGAACCCCGAGGGCGGCGCGATCGCGCTAGGCCATCCGCTCGGCGCCACCGGCGCCATCCGCATCGCCACGTTGGTCCACGGGATGCGCCGCAAGCAGCAGAAGTACGGCATGGTCACCATGTGCATCGGCACGGGCATGGGCGCGGCCGGCATTTTCGAAATGGTGTGACGGCCCGTCCGGTACCCGGCTTCTTCGAACGGCCAGCATCGCGCAAACGGCGCGGGCTCTCAGTTCGTCGCCGACCTTGCGGCGTCGCGGCGGCTCTTGAGCAGGCTGGCGACGGTCGTGGCCGCCAGGATCGAGAGGATGATCACCAGCGACAGCCAGGTCGGGATCTGCGGAACCAGGTGGATCGGTTCGCCGCCATTGATGAATGACAGGCTATTGCCGTGCATGGCCTCGATGATCAGCTTGATGCCTATGAAGCCCAATACCAAGGCAAGCCCGAAGCTCAGGTAGACCAGTCGCTTGATCAGGCCGCCAATCAGGAAGTACAACTCGACCAGGCCCAGCAGGGCGAAGGCGTTGGTCGCAAACACGATGTAGGGCACGTCCGTCAGCCCGTAGATGGCCGGAATCGAGTCGAGTGCAAACAGGATATCGGTCATGCCGATGGCGATCATCACCATCATCATGGGCGTGAAACGGCGTTTTCCGTCGATGACGGTGGAAATGTTCGCGCCGTCGTACTCAGGGGTGAACGGCAGGATTTTTTGTGCGGCGCGTACCATGACGTTGGGCTCGTACGTCTCGTCTTCGTCGTGTTTTTCGAACGCAAGCTTGGCCGCAGTGAGAATCAGGAACAACCCAAAGATGTAGAACACCCAACTGAAATGTGCGATCGCCGCTGCGCCGATCAGGATGAAGATCGTACGCAGGACCAGCGCGATGACGATGCCTATCAGCAATACCTTTTGCTGGTACGCCCGCGGCACCGTGAAGCTCGACATGATGATCACGAACACGAACAGGTTGTCGATGGACAGGCTGTATTCGGTGATGTAGCCCGCGAAGTATTCGATGCCGCGATCCCGGCCCCAGAGCGCCGTCAGGCCCAGCCCGAAAAGCACCGACAACGACACGAAGAACGCCGTCCATGCGCCGGCTTCCCTGATGGAAGGCTCGTGCGCCTTGCGGATGTGGGTAAAGAAGCTGAGCGCGAGCAGCGCAATGACGCCGGCAATCGTGACCAGCCAGATCCAGAGTGGTACCTGCATTCTGCGAAAACTCCTGAGCGGATAAGCGGGATAGAAGCAGCGGAGCCTGTTTCAAAGCACCAACGCCAGCGCGAAGGCGCCCAGCATCATGAACGCGGTGGCGAGTTTGATCGCAGTGCCGATCAGCAAGCCAATCCAGGTGCCGAAGCCGACGCGGGTGGCGTGTTCGACGCGGCTGCCACTCGCCAGTTGCCCGACCACCGCGCCGACGAAGGGACCCAGGATGATGCCCGGAATCCCAAAGAACAATCCAATGATGGTGCCTATGAATGCGCCCCACACGGCGGCGCGGCTGGCGCCGTAGCGTTTCGCCCCGTAGATACCGGCAAGGAAATCGAACACGACCGAAAAGGTCGCGAACACGCCCAGGAACACGATCACCCACACCGGGATTGCCTGGAAATGCCCGACCCATGCGGCCAGCAGCATTCCGCCGAACATCACCGGGATGCCCGGCAGATTCGGCAGGATCGAGCCGATCAGCCCCGCCACGATCAGGATGCCGGCAATGGCGTACCAGAGGATGTTCCAGTCCATGGGCGAAGGATAGCGGGACAGCTCCCCTCTCCCGCCGGGAGCGGAATCGAGGTTTGGGGCGAGGGTACGGTGACCGCGAACTCTATCCGTAAAATGCATCTGACCTCGCGCGGGCCATCGGGACCCTCATCCGGCGCTGCGCCCCGCCCTCGCCCGGACGGAGAAGAAAAATACGGCGGCCCTGTCGCACGTCGGGCCGCCGTGCTATTTCGTGGGCAGCAGCTGCAGCGTCAACACTTCGAACGGCTGCAGCATGACCGTGATCGGGTGGTCGGCATCCAGCATTTTCGGCACGTCGCTGCCGCCGCTACGCCAGACATCGTTCACGTCGAACCGGCGTGCGGCATTCTTCGGCAACTGCAATTGCCGCCCCGCATCGAGAATCGCGAGGCGTGGCTTGTCATCGGGATTGCGCAAGGTGATGAACGACTTCGATGGCGACCATGCAGCCCAGCCGTAAATATCCAACCGCCCCGGGTCGCCGCCGATCCAGTGGGTATCGCGCAATACGTCGGCGTTGGCGCGCGACCACTTCGCCGCATCGGCCAGCGTGTCCCAATCCTGCGCCGTCAATAGCGACGGCGTGACATACATCTCCTGCAAATCGGTGCCGGTCGCGAAGTAGGAATGCACCTCGTTGGCAAAGCGGTGGCCGGGGTCGGTGTCCAGGTGCACGGCATGTTGCGCATAGATGATTCCGTGCAGCATCAGCGAGTTGATCGGGAATAGCGGACCCTTCTCCACGACATTGCGGTAAGTCTGTTCATCGCGATAGGTAATCCACTGCTCGCGGTACGGGCCCACGCCAGTGAAGTTGTGGTCGTAGCCGCCGCGCCAGATCGAGTCGGCGTACTTCAACCAGAACGGCGACGCCCATGTGCCGGTGGTGACATTGATGAAGGTGGCCGGCTTGTCGGCGCGGATATCCTTGATCAACTGGATCGCGGCGGCGAAGTCGCTGTCGAACCGGCTGCCCGGATACACGCTGTTGACGTTGCCGGTGCCGTCGAACTTGAACTGATTGATGCAGTCCTTGTTGAGCAGCGTCATCACCACCTGGTGGAACCGGCTCCAGTATTTCTGTCCGGACAGGGCGAAGCCGTTGTCGACGATCTCGTAACCGAATTTCCTGCCATTGGCGATGCGTTCGTCATGGGGTTTGCCGTAGCCGCCCCACGGCGACAGCCATACGCCCGGTGCGGTGCCGTATTGCTTCGCCGCCTTGCACAACGGCACGAAGCCGTGCGGAAACGCCTTGCTGAAATTCCAGCTTCCTTTGTAGTCGTCCCAGCCATCGTCGAACAGGAACGAATCCATCTTCACGTGGCGCTTCTCGACCAGCTCCCTGCCGAAGGTGTCGATGCGATCCAGCGCCTCGGCCTCGGTGTAAGGCGTGAAGTAACCGATGTCGTACCACGAGTTGTAATGCAGAAAAGGTCGGTACGGGTGCGCACGTTCGCGTTCGATGTACCGGGCAAAATCACGCCGCATCTGCCCTGTGTGTGCCACGCCGATCACCGCCGAGTACGTCACCGACTGGCCTTTCAGCAGCGGCAGCGTGCGCTCGATCCACAGCCTCGCCTTGCCGTCCCAAGCGTGGGCTTTGGACATCGGGTGTTCGAAGCCCAGCCAGTCCTCGTGCGAGACGACGGGCGATCCGTCGACCGAGCCGTCCACCATTGCGTCGGCAGCGTTGGCGCCGAACAGGGATACCCTGGTGATCGGCGCGTCTTCATTCAACGCGGTGATGGTGACGATCTCGCGCAGGTAATCGGAACCGTCGCGTTGCACCAGTTTCCAGCCGATGCGGATGTTCCCTTTCGGACCAAGGAACGTGCCCTCGACGGCCTTGCCGGGAATCCGGTCGGCCAGACGCGGGGCATCGGCGTTCGCCGGCAAAGCGGTTTCTCGCAAGCCGCCTTGCAGGTGGAAGGCGGAGCCGGCAAGCGTGCGGCCGTCCTTGAAGGTCAGGGAAAATGGATCGGTAATCGGAATTGGCGCATGGTGCCACCTGTCGGTCACCACCATATCGGCCAGCGCGCCGTCATTGAGGTGCCAACTGGCAGCGATGGCAGCTTTGCCGAATGTGCTTGTGGATGCTTGCTTCGCCGCCGCAGCCGCATTCGCAACGGCTGACGTCACCGCAACCGCGCAAATGACGCCCAACACGGCTCGAGCTGCCGGGATGCACGCAAAACCAAGCTTCGATGACGCACGACGACACGCGATACCGAAGCAACAGTGAGATTTGGACATCCGATCGACCCGGCCGCGCGGGACGACCCCGCGCCGGTCATTGTGCCGTAATCACGCCTGGCGCATGGTTCGGTCAGTCCTCGCTATCGTTTCGGTGAAACCGGTCTCCACACGCTGCGAGAAACGCAGCCGTGTGCCCGTCCGCTTCACTCAGTCATGGCGACACCCGAGCCGCCCATGGCCTCCGGAAGATCCTTGAGCTTGGCCACGCCGTCGGGAATCGGCAACACGGTTTCCCTGTAATGCACGTGCACGCCCGGGGCAAAATCGAAATCCTCGATCACCGCGACATAGACATCGACGAGTCCCCAATTCGGATGCTCGGTCAGTACGTGGCCGCCGCACTGCGTGCACCAGCGGCGCACGCTGGCCGGCGTCTTGGCATAACTGCCGAGCTTGTCCTCACCCTTGGTGATTCGCACCGAAGCCGTTGGCCATAGGCTGAAAGCGTTGACGGGCCCTGCCGACCAGCGCCGGCAGGATTCGCAGTGGCAATACCCCATGGCCTCCGGCGAACCGGTCAGGCTGACTTCGATGGCACCACAGAAGCAATGGGCGGTATGCGCATCGGTCACTTCCAGTCCTCAGCGCTTTCCGGTGCTCTTGGTCGGATCGTCGGCAGGGTTGACATAATAGAGCTGGAACGGCCCATAGCTTGTGAGATCGATCTCCGCACCCTGGTCCCCGGTGTAGGCGTAGTGATGGTGCATGGCCGGCACCGCGGCGAAACTCATCGCAGGCAACGACTTGGCATTCGTCTTGTCCACGCTGTCACCCATCCCGATGAAGAACGTCCCAGAAATGACCGAAAAGCTTTCCTGGGCTGGGTGCCAGTGCGGCGCGAAGGTGTAGTGCGGGGGAATCTTCAGACGGATGGTAAAGATGCCGTCCTTGGAAGGATCGCCGCGCAACACGGCAAGTTGAACGCCTCGCGGAATTACCGGCGGCGCAGGCATCCACTTGAGTTCACTTGGCGTAAATGTCGTCGGCGACGTGGGGGGTTCCGCCGCCATGGTGCCGCCAGTCGTCAGTAACCCCAGTGAAAACCCCAGTATTGAAATCACACTCGGCTTCGTGTTCATCGCCACTTCCTCATGGTCGAAATGCGGGCACTCCACCGCGCCACAAGCACCCCATCCGGAATGCCCGGCGTGGGCCCGCTCGGGAGTATGGCAACCCTGCTCGCCGTGGCAATGTCCCATACTCCGACCTGTATGCTCGAAACACCGGACAGGTACACCACGTCGCTTTGAATTCCAGTTCAAAATTAATGCAATTCAGCGGCTTGATACGCTATCTTCCAGTTGATCTTCAAGTTGGAATCACACCCTGCCGGGTGGCGACAAGACTGGCGGCGGTGGTTGAGGACGTGCTCACTGCACCGCTCGCCGCGGAGCTTTGGCCTTGGTTCGGCGCGGCCTCGGCCATGGACACAGCATCGGCACCTGCCGGCGGTATTCCCGGTAGGCCTCGCCGTGGAAGGCAGCCAGATCGCGCTCCTCCAGGAACCGCACCGCGATCATGATGTAGCCGGTGGTTGCGATTGCGAACAGCAGGTGCCCGGCGGTCATGCGCGGGATTGCCCAGAACGCGATGATGAACCCGAGCATCAGGGGGTGCCGGACGATGCGGTAGTAAAAGCTGTCGATGAACTCCGGCGGCGTGTATTCGATGCCACGCGCGCGCAACCACACCTGGCGCAGCCCGAACAGGTCGAAATGATTGATGACGAAGGTGCCGCTCAACACGATCAGCCAACCCAGTGCGGATACGGCGTACAGCAGCCACCACGCCCAGCCCCCGCCCACGTCCCACATCACGCCCGGCAGCGGACGCCACTGCCAGAACAACAGGATCAGTACCAGGCTGCTCATCAGCACGAAGGTACTGCGCTCAATCGACGGACTCACCCCGCGCGTCAACCACGCCTTGAAACCGCGCCGTGCCATCCCGCTGTGTTGCACCGCGAACAGGCCGAGCAGCGCGATGTCGATGATCCAGTCACCCAGCGTGCCGGCGGGTGCGGGCATCGGCTGGTCGAGTGTTTTCGGTAAGGGAGCGTCGGCGACAAAACCGATCGCGTAGAGGAACGTGAGCAAAAACACCACGTAACACAGCGCACCGTACGACAGAATCAAGGCATTGCGCATGTCAACCCTTCCCTTTGGAATCCGGAAGCGGCTTCAGTTTGGCCACCGACATGAATCGCGACAATGACCTATACTCCGGCATCCATGCTCGAAACGCCGGGGAGGCGCAGCACAGGCATGGCCATCGATCTGTTGTCCGATGTACTAAGGCTGGTGCGCCTGACCGGCGCACTGATCTTCGAAGTGGACGTCACGGGCCCGTGGGGCATCGCGGGAAACCCGACGGTGGAAAAATTCGCGCCGCTGCTGCCGCCAGATACCAGCCAGATCATCGCATTCCACGTCGTGCTGGACGGGCATTGCTGGGTGAGGCACACCACGCAGGACTGGTTCGCCGTCCCTCGTGGCCACGCGGTGGTGATCCCGCACGGCGATCGTCACGACCTGTGCGACCGGCCCGGACGCATCACCAAGCCCTTCTCCACGATGCTCGGCGGTCGCTCATTGCTGGATCTGCGCCATGCATGCTTCGAGACCGGCTCGGGAGAGTCGGTGAGCCTGCTGTGCGGCTTCCTGGGCTGCGACCAGCGCGCATTCGAACCGTTGTGCCGGGCCCTGCCGCCGGTGTTCGAAGTAGATCTCGGTGCGCGCAGGGACACGCTGGTCCGCTACGCTGTCGCGAACGCACTCGACGACAGCCCGGGCGCGGCGGGCTTGCGCGGACGGCTGGCGGAACTACTGTTCCTGAGCACCCTGCGCCGGTACTTGCGCGGCCTGCCGGCAGACGCGACGGGCTGGCTGGCGGGACTGCGAGATCCACTGGTTGGGCGTGCACTGCAAGCCCTGCATCAGGCACCACGCCAGCGCTGGTCAGTGGACGAACTGGCCGCCACCGTCGCCAGCTCGCGTTCCGTGCTGGCGGAACGCTTTCGCACAATCATCGGCGAACCGCCGATGCACTACCTGACGAGGCTGCGCATGCAACTGGCGGCGAACCATCTGCGCGAAAGAACGTGCAGCATCGCGTGCGTGGCTGAAGAGGTCGGCTACGATTCAAGCGCCGCCTTCCAGCGCGCATTCAAACGATGTTTCGGTGCTCCGCCGGCTGCATGGCGACGCCACGTCGCAGCGGGCCGCTAGCCGCCCAACCCTTGTCAACCTTCCAGCATCGCCTTCCAGCGATCCCTGGCTTCGAGCCACCAGTACTGCGCCTGCGCGCCCAGATAGCCGAACGGGCGGAGGGTGTCCTGCAACCCGAACGAGGCGAACTCGCGCCAGCCGTCGCCGCCACCTGCGATCGCGTCCGCCAGCAATTCGCCTGCGGCACAGGTCGGTGCGGTGCCGTGGCCACCAAAAGCTTGCATCCACCACAGCCCGTCGCCGCGGGTGCCGAGCTGCGGCATCTGGTGGCGTGCATAGCTCATCAGCCCCGACCATGCGTAGTCGATCTTCACGCCATCGAGTTGGGGAAACACGCGCAGCATGTCGCGCCGCAGCAATTTCTTCACCGCCCACGCAGAACGGTTGCGGATTGAAATGCGGCCGCCCCACAACAGGCGCGTATCCTTGAGCGGGCGGTAATAGTCGAAGGCGAAACGGGTGTCGTAGATCGCGGCCTGTGTATCCAGGCATCCCTGCAGGCGCTCGCCCAGCGGTTCGGTCGCCATCACGTAGGTTGCGATCGGCAGCACCGCGCGATCGACCTTGCGTTCCAGACGCGCGAGATAGCCGCCGCAGGCCAGCACCACGGTTTGCGCCTTCACCTCGCCCGCA
>DATCSF010000006.1:0-22641 GCA_036568625.1 Rhodanobacteraceae bacterium
GCGGAATGCCGTGCGCGGTCGCAAAATCCAGCGCCGCGCGATCGGCGCCGGTCTGCCCGCCGGAGATGATGGTGAACTCAAGCATCAATCACGGCTGTGGATCCAGTGATCACGATGGAGCTTCCGCATTTTCGGGCTGCACGTCGCTGCCTGTGCGGCCACCCGCCTGCCTTGATTTGCTGCTCCACCCAATGAGGATCTGCATCATTCAAGGAGCTTTCTTGGGATCCGATTTTCACGGTATTCATTGGCCGTTCTCAATTCTGGAGAGGACCAGACCCTAGCGCTTCGAGTTCTCATATCCTGAGAAGGACTTTCGCGCTCTGCAAACGCAGTCGGATTCGGCCCTCGGATCAAGTCCGGGGCAGGCTCTGCGGGCCGCCCGGGAATGACGAGCAAGAGCAGAAGTGCGGCGCGGGGTTCGCATCCTGATGCAGCGCTGCGAATTCGAACCCTCACCCCAGCGCTCGGCCTGCGGCCGCCCCTCCCGAGGGTAGAGGGGGAAAGCCCCGGTCTACGCCCGCAAGGCGAGCGTCACGCAAACGGATCCTGCAGCACGATGTTGGCGTCGCGGTCGGGACCGGTGGAGACGATCGCGAGCGGGCAGCCGGCGAGTTCTTCCAGTGCGCGCAGGTAGGCGCGCGCGGCGGGCGGCAACTCGCCCCACTCGGTGACACCGTGGGTGGATTCGCTCCAGCCGGGGAATTCCAGGTACACCGGCGTGCACTCCTTCCAGCCCTCGGCGTCCAGCGGCGCGTATTCGGTGCGCTTGCCGCGGTATTCGTAGGCGATACACACCTTCAGCTTCTCCATGCCGTCGAGCACGTCGAGCTTGGTGATGCACAGCCCAGTGATGCCGTTGATCAGCACCGCGCGCTTCAACGCCACGATGTCCATCCAGCCGCAGCGGCGCGGGCGGCCGGTGGAGGCGCCGAATTCGTCGCCGCGCTTGCGGATGCCTTCGCCGATGGCGTCGTCGAGTTCGGTCGGGAACGGCCCGCCGCCGACGCGGGTGGCATAGGCCTTGGCGATGCCGAGGACATAGTCGATGTAGTCGGCGCCGACGCCCGCACCGGCCAACGCACCGCCGGTGGTGGTATTGGATGACGTCACGTATGGATACGTACCATGGTCGATGTCGAGCAGCGCGCCCTGCGCGCCCTCGAACAGCACGCGCTCGCCGTTGCGGCGAAGGTCGTGCAGGATGCCGGCGACGTCGGATTTCATCGGTTCGACGTACTCGCCGAACGCGAGTGCTTCGTCCAGCGTTTGCCGGTAATCAACCATGTCGGCATTGAGGAACTTGGTGAGCACGAAGTTGTGGTAGTCCATCACCTCGCGCAGCTTCTCGGCGAGTTCTTTCGGATAGCTCAAGTCCGCGACGCGCACGCCGCGGCGTGCGACCTTGTCCTCATACGCCGGGCCGATGCCGCGGCCGGTGGTGCCGATGGCGCCCGCGCCCGCAGCCTTCTCGCGCGCCTGATCCAGCGCGATGTGGTACGGCATGATCAACGGTGTCGCGGGACTGATCTTGACGCGCGAGCGCACCTCGACACCATTGCCTTCGAGTTCGGCGATCTCCTTCTGCAACGCCGCGGGCGACAACACCACGCCGTTGCCGATCAGGCACAACGCGCCTTCGCGCAGGATGCCCGACGGGATCAGGTGCAGGACGGTCTTCTTGCCCTTGATGACCAGTGTGTGGCCGGCGTTGTGGCCGCCCTGGAAACGCACCACCGCACCGATGTCCTGCGTCAGCAGGTCGACGATCTTGCCCTTGCCTTCGTCGCCCCACTGCGCGCCCAGGATGACTACGCTTTGTCCCATGACTTTCTCGCTTCGATGTCGTATTTCGATGTGGGGCGACGATCGGTGACTAGGTTCGATCGTCCTGATCTCGCCAAGTCACCCGGCCCTCGGCTCCTGCCTCGGGCGCTCACGCCTGCGCGGACTGCCACTGGCAGTCCGCAAGCGCAGTCATTCGCCCCCACTGCGCGCCCAGGATGACTACGCTTTGTCCCATGACTTTCTCGCTTCGATGTCGTATTTCGATGTGGGGCGACGATCGGTGACTGAATCAGTGCTTCGTCGGCGCGGCGTTGCCACCTGCCGCACCCGCCTCGATGGCCTGCATGAAGGGCGAACCCTTGTCCAGCACCACCACCGCGCCACCGCCGCTGAAGCTCTTGCGCCAGGCGTCCATGCTGCTCCAGTAGCGGAAGAACTGCGGATCTTTTGCGGACGCGGACGCATAGATCCTGGCGGCCTGTGCGTCGCCTTCGCCGCGCACCGCCGCCGCGGCCTGGTCGGCTGCGGCGAGCACCTGTTGATCGTCCGCATCGCCCTGCGCGCGGATGGCCGCGGCCGCGGCTGCGCCTTGCGCGCGGACGGCGCCGGCTGCAGCCTGCGCTTCGGTGGTCATGCGCTTGTACACGGCATCGAGGGCGTCCTCCGGCGGCAGCACGCGGCCAACCGCAACGTCCAGCACGTCGATGCCCAGTTTTTCGCGAATCTGGGCGGCGACGTCGCTGCGAACCTGCGCGCCCATGCCCTGATTGGCCGCCAGTAATCCAGACAGGTCCGACTCCGCGACGTGCTTGCGCAGGGCATCCCGGATCAACGGCTCCATCTGCTGGGTGGCCTGCAGATCGTCACCCGATGTCGCGTTGAAATACGTGGTGGGATCGACGATCTGCCAACGCACGTGAAACCCGACCCGCACGGTCTGGCCGTCGCGGGTTTTGCAATCGCCGGGTTCGGCCTGTGAGGCGATCTCGCGGGTGTCGTACACCGAGACATCCTGCACGAACGGCAGCTTGAAATGCAGGCCCGGGCCGATGCCGGCCGCTTCCATCCGGTCGAATCGCGACAACACCGCGGCGTGGCCCTCACCCACCACGTAGATGCCGTTCACGCCCAGCAAGGCCAGCACGATGATCAGGATGGGAATGGAATATTTCATCAGTCCACCCTCTGCACGCCCGGGCCGGACGTGACCGGCATCGCGCTCGAGGTCGCCGGCTTGGCAACCGAGCCCGCGGGCGCACTGCTGTCCGCGCTCGCGGGCGCGCCCGACACATCCGGACGCTGCGCCGGAAACTGCACGATCACGTTGCCCGAGCCGGTGTTGACGACCACGTGGTTCCTGGTCAACACGGCCTGCATCGTGTCCAGCCACAACCAATGCCGCGTCACCTGCGGCGCGGCCTGGTACTGGGGAAGGATCCGATCGAAGCGCACCACCGCCGCGTTCGCATCGGCCACGACCTGGCGCCGGTAGGCCTCGGCGTCGGCCTTGATCGATGCAGCCTGGTCTTTCGCCTTGATCTTGTTGCCCGCCACGCCCGCCTCGGCCGCCGTCTGCATGGTCTTGACGTCATCGCGCGCCTTGGCGATCGCGTCGAATGCCTGCTTCACGTCCGAAGGCACGCCGATGTTCCGCACCTCGACGTCGGCGACCGCGACGCCGATCTCGCCGCGCGCGTCGGGCAGCGACGTTTGCAATTGCGCCAGCACTTGCGCGGCCAGCTTGTCGCTGCCGACGCGCCCCGGCGGACAAGGCAGGTCCAGGCTGTCGATCAGGCATTGCAACGTGTGCATCCCCACGACCGCGCGCACGGCAGAGGTCGCCGCGTGGCGCACGACCTCTTCGGCATCGCGGGTGGCATACAGATAGGCGCGCGCATCGGTGACCTTGTAATGCACCGCGTAATCGACCAATACCAACTGGCCGTCGCTGGTCAGCAGGCGGGCCTCGTCGCCGACGGTTCGAACGCGCCCCATGTCGACCTTTTCGATTTGATCGATGGGCGACGGGAAATGCACGTGCAGGCCAGGTTGCAGCACCCGTTCGAAACCGCCGAAGCGCAGCAGCACGCCCACCTGCTGTCCGCCGATGGCAGTCCAGCCGCCGATCACGAACCACAGCGCGATCAACAACACGATCAGCCCCAGCGCGCCCGTCGGCCCGTGGCCGAACGGACCGAGCGCGCGCCGCGCCTTGCGAAACCAGGCTTCCAGATCGGGACCGCCGCCTTGGCCGCCCTGCCCCCAAGGCTCGCGGCCCCGGGGTTCGCGCGGTTTTTCGCCGGGTTCCTTCCAGGGCATCTCGATACAGCCTCGGGTTGCGGAGAAAAGTGCGCCGTAACGGGCGCAAACAAAGAATTCTACCAGAGCGCCTCGGTCGCCCTGGTCATCGCCGAGAATCTTGACTTGTTCGTCATCCCGGATCGCGAAGCGATATCCGGGACCCAGCGCCTTTGGCTCCACTTCCAGCAAAAGTCACTGGGTTACTCGCGCCATCCCCGGCGCTCGCCTTGCGGGCCGCCTTCGGCGTTCGCGTTTGCAATCCCGCAAACGCAGTCCGGCTTGTGCCGGAATGACGAGATGGAGACTCTCTATGCTGCGTCCAGCCAATCCCGCAACAGCCGCCCGTCGTCGCCACGCGATTCACCCGCAAGCGGCAGCAGCAAGTCGCGTGGCGCGTCGATGTCCAGCCGCCAGCCCTCTTCGTCGTAACGCTCGGACTTCACGGCGCCGAGCTCGATCAGGCGCGCGCGCAGACGCCCCGCACGCGGCGGCAATCGCAGTTCCGCGTGCACGCGCACACCGGCAAGGCGCTCGCCGATCGCCTGCCGCAGCAGGTCGAGGCCCTGGCCGCTCGCCGCCGACAGCCACACGGCGGAAGGTGCGCGGTCCGCACCACGGTCGATGCGCGCGGGAATTTTGTGGAAAGTCGGGTCAGGGATGCCCGGCTCTTGATCTTCGCCAACAGGGATGTTGGCATTCAACAAGTCGATCTTGTTGAACACCATCAACTGCGGCACGTCCCCGGCGCCGATCTCGTCCAGCACCCCGTTCACGACGTCGATCAGCAGGTCGCGCTCGGGATCGGCGGCGTCGACGACGTGCAGCAGCAGGTCGGCGTCGCGCGCCTCGGACAGCGTCGCGCGGAACGCGGCGACGAGGTCGTGCGGCAATTCGCGGATGAATCCGACCGTGTCGGCCAGCACCGCGGGACCGGAATCCAGATCGTCCAGTCGCCGCACGGTGGGGTCAAGCGTCGCGAACAACTGGTTCGCCGCGTACACCGCGCCGCGGGTGACGGCATTGAACAACGTGGACTTGCCGGCGTTGGTGTAACCGACCAGCGCGACCCGCGGCAGCGTATTGCGCAGGCGCGCGCGCCGCTGCTGGTGGCGCTGCACGCCGACCCGGTCGATGCGCTTCTGCAATTGTTCGACGCGCTTCTGCAACAGGCGGCGGTCGGTTTCGAGCTGGGTTTCGCCGGGGCCGCGCAGGCCGATCGAACCACCGCGCTGGCGCTCGAGATGGGTCCAGCCGCGCACCAGGCGCGTGGCCATGTGCTGCAACTGGGCCAGTTCGACTTCCAGCTTGCCTTCGTGCGATTGCGCGCGCTGGGCGAAGATGTCCAGGATCAGCGCGGCGCGGTCGATCACCCGCGCGGAAAAATGCTTCTCGAGGTTGCGCTCCTGTACCGGCGTCAGCGCGTGGTCGACCAGCACCAGGTCGGCGCCGAGTTCGCGCACCTTCGCCTGCACTTCGTCGGCTTTGCCGGTACCGATGTAGAACCGCGGGTTGGGCGAATCGACGCGCGCCTGCACGCTGCCCAGGATTTCCGCGCCGGCGGATTTCGCCAGTTCGGCGAATTCCTGCGCGCGCCGCGCGGCCGCCGCATTGCCCGTATACGGCAACACCAGCAGCGCGCGTTCGCCTCGCTTTTCTCGTTCGAACAGGGGAATCAATCCTGCGCCGGGGTCTCGGCGTCATCCGTCCTTGAATCTTCCGCGCCCACCTTGACCGCGCGGCTCGGGACCACGGTGGAGATGGCGTGCTTGTACACCATCTGGCTGACCTGGTTGCGCAGCAGCACCACGAACTGATCGAACGACTCGATCACGCCCTGCAACTTGATGCCGTTGACCAGATAAATCGCGACCGGAATGCGTTCCCGACGCAATGCGTTCAAAAACGGATCCTGCAACGATTGGCTTTTCGACATTGTTGTGGCCTTTCGATCCGGGGCTTCTCCCACACCGCCAGATGGTAACGGAGATCGGCGCTGATTGGGACGTTTTCACGCGCCATTCGCGCCCACAAACAACGCTACCGCCGCGGCCACCGCCTTCCCGCAATCCGGTCGATCGGGATCGAACGGGCGCGCATCCAGTTCGCCGCGCAACCAGGTGGTCTGGCGCTTGGCAAGCTGGCGAGTGGCGTGCACCGCGCGTGCGCGAAAATCTTCACTGCTGCAGGCGCCGTCGAGATATTCCCAGGCCTGCCGATAACCGACCGCGCGCATGGCTGGCAAATCGGAGTGCAAATCGCCGCGTGCGCGCAGCCGCTCCACTTCGTTTAGAAATCCCGCGGCCAGCATCGCATCGAAACGGGCGGCAATGCGGTCACGCAGAGCTTCGCGATTCGCGGGAATCAACGCGAGTTTCAGCACCCGGTACGGCAGGCGCGCGGTGTTCCCCGCGCCCGCGTGCAATGCGGTAAGCGTGCGGCCCGACAATTCGATGGCCTCCAAGGCGCGCTGGATGCGCTGGGCATCGCTTGGCCGGATGCGCGCGGCCGCTTCGGGATCAAGCTCCGCAAGCCGTGCGTGCAACACCGGCCAGCCTTCGCGTTCGGCTTCCGCGCGCAGGCGTTCGCGAATTTCGGGATTGGCCGATGGCATCGCAGAGAGCCCATGTTCCAGCGCCCGGAAATACAACCCGGTGCCGCCGACCAGCAGCGGCACCTTGCCGCGTGCGTTGACGGCTTGCATCGCCGCAAGCGCATCGTCACGGAACTGCGCCGCCGAGTAGGGCTGCGAAGGATCGCGGATGTCGATCAACGCATGCGGGTGACGCCGCAGGGTGTCGGCGTCGGGCTTGGCGGCGCCGACATCGAGCCCGCGATACACCAGCGCCGAATCCACGCTGACCAGTTCCAGCGGAAAGCGCTCGGCCAGCGCGCACGCCAGCGCGGTCTTGCCGGTGGCGGTCGGGCCCATCAGGAAAATCGCGGGCGGACGCTGGTCGATGGCGGCATGCGGCATGCGGCCGATTGTATGGGCCGTCGCGAGCGACGGCTGATCGCGCAACGCCGCAGGCGACCCAACGCGCGAGCCCTGCGGATGGCAAGTGGCAGGTCGTCCAGCGTTTCCCTTATGACGTCCGCTTATAATGACGAGCTATCTCCGCGACAAGGCACCGCTATGCCGAACATGATGAGGGCGCTGGTCAAGCGCGACGCCGCCAAGGGCATCTGGATGGAAGAGGTGCCGGTGCCGGAATACGGCCACAACGACGTGCTGATCGAAGTCGAGAAGACCGCGATCTGCGGCACCGACTTGCATATTTACAACTGGGACCAGTGGGCGCAACGCGTGATCAAGCCCGGCCTCGTGATCGGCCACGAGTTCGTGGGCAAGATCGTCGCGGTGGGCAGCGAGGTACGCGGTTATCGCGTGGGGCAACGCGTGTCGGCCGAGGGCCACATCACCTGCGGCATGTGCCGCAACTGCCGCGCGGGACGCCCGCACCTTTGCCCGAATACGGTGGGCATCGGCGTGAACCGCAACGGTGCGTTCGCGCAATACATCGCGATGCCGCAGTCGAACCTGTGGCCGGTGCCCGACCAGATTCCGTCTTCGCTGGCCGCGTTCTTCGATCCCTACGGCAACGCCGCGCACTGCGCGCTGGAATACGACCTGATCGGCGAAGACGTGCTGATCACCGGCGCGGGCCCGATCGGCACCATCGCGGCCGGCATCGCGCGCCACGTCGGCGCACGCAACGTGGTGGTCACCGACGTCAACGATTACCGCTTGAGACTGGCGGCGGAAATGGGTGCGACGCGCGTGGTCAACGTTTCGAAGCAATCCTTGCGCGAAGTGCTGGGCGACCTGCACATGGAAGGTTTTGACGTGGGCCTCGAGATGAGCGGCAACCCGCACGCCTTCAACGACATGCTCGATTGCATGTACCACGGCGGCAAGATCGCGCTGCTCGGCATCCTGCCGAACGGCTCAGGCATCGACTGGGACAAGGTGATCTTCAAGGGCCTCACCCTGCACGGCATCTACGGCCGGCGCATGTACGAGACCTGGTACAAGATGACCCAGATGCTGCTGACCGGGTTTCCGCTGCAGAAGGTGCTGACCCACCAGCTTGCGATCGACGATTTCCAGCAGGGCTTCGACCTGATGGCGTCGGGCGAGTGCGGCAAGGTCGTGTGCAGTTGGAACTAGCCGGGATTCGGGAAAGAGCAGGCAACCATTCGTCGTCATTCCGGGGCCGCCCGCGTCGTGTGCGGGCGGCACCCGGAACCCAGCGTCCTTCGCAAACGGTGCATCGATCCGAAGACACTGGATCCCGGCTTTCGCCGGGATGACAACAACCAATATTCGTCATTCGAGACACCGCCATGACCTACGCAGCCCAGCAACGCCTCGGCGAAGAACTCCAATCCATCCGCGACTCGGGCCTGTACAAGGACGAGCGCATCATCACCTCGCCGCAGTCGGCCGAGATCACGCTGGCCGACGGCCGCCGCGTACTGAACTTCTGCGCCAACAATTACCTGGGCCTCGCCGATCATCCGCGCCTGGTCGACGCCGCCAAAAAGGCGCTGGACACGCATGGCTTCGGCATGGCATCGGTGCGCTTCATCTGCGGCACGCAGGATCTGCACAAACAGCTCGAGCACGACATCGCCCGGTTCTTCGGCACCGACGATGCGATCCTGTACGCGGCCTGCTTCGACGCCAACGGCGGCCTGTTCGAGCCGCTGCTGGGCGAGAACGACGCGATCATTTCCGACGCACTGAACCACGCGTCGATCATTGACGGCATTCGACTCTGCAAGGCCAAGCGCTATCGCTACGCCAACGGCGACGTCGCCGACCTGGAAAAGCAGTTGCAGGCTGCCGACGCCGCGGGCGCGCGCACCAAGTTGATTTCGTCGGATGGCGTGTTCTCGATGGACGGCGTGGTCGCACCGCTCGACAAGATCACTGCGCTCGCAAAGAAATACAACGCGCTGGTGCATATCGACGAATGCCACGCAACCGGCTTCATCGGCAAGAGCGGGCGCGGCTCGGCCGAAGTGCACGGCGTGCTGGACAGGATCGACATCTTCACCGGCACGCTCGGCAAGGCGCTGGGCGGCGCCGTCGGCGGTTTCACCACAGGACGCCGCGAAATCATCGACATGTTGCGGCAGCGTTCGCGGCCGTACCTGTTTTCCAACTCGCTGCCGCCGGCGCTGGTCGCGGCGTCGATCGAGGTGCTGAAGATGCTGGACGAGGCCGGCGATCTGCGCGAGAAGCTCGCGGAGAACACGCGCTATTTCCGCGACGCGATGACCAAGGCCGGTTTCGAGATCAAGCCCGGCAACCACCCGATCGTGCCGGTGATGACCCACGACGCCAAGCTCGCGCAGGCGATGGCGGCGGGCTTGCTGGACGAAGGAATCTACGCAATCGGCTTCTTCTTTCCGGTGGTACCGGAAGGCAAGGCACGCATCCGCACCCAGATGTGCGCGGCACACACGCGCGAGCATCTCGATCGCGCGATCACGGCATTCACCAAGGTGGGGCGAAACGTGGGATTGCTGAAGGCCTGACGTAGTTTGGGCTGACTCCGGATTCATCCGGAGGAAGCCCAACATCGGCGCGCCACCGCAACGTTGGGCTTCTCCCGGGCGGAGCCCGGGATCAGCCCAACCTACGCGCTCAGCCGCTCTACCTCGTCTTTTGCAATTCGATTTTCCCGATCGCCCACATGCCGTCGTGCGGGTCGCCGGTCGCGAATGCGCACAACGTGTGATGCCCGCGCGTAACGGGAATGTCGGCGGTCAACGTCGTCTGCAACAGTGTCTGCGCGGCCTTGGCCAGCGGCACCGTTGCCAGCAACGGACCGTCGCACGAATCCAGGTGCACCTGCAATTCGCCGGCTGGGGTTTGCTTCGGCCGGGTGACGACGCTCGAGTCGTCTTTCCACAACGCGAAATTCCACGGCAGATTGCCGACGGTCAAGGCGATGCGGTCGACGCCATCGAGCCGCGCGTCCTTCCACTGCCAGCACATGTTGGCAATGTCGAGGCGATAAACCGGGCGCGGCCCATTGAGCGGACGATCGTCTTCCAGCCGCAGCACGATCAGCGGCTTACCACAGGTATCGAGTCGATCGCTGTTGCGGGTCAACAAAGCCGCGGCGTCGACGACCTGCGTGCGCGGCGCGGCCAATTCGAACCCATCCGACGCGAACGTCGCCGCGCGCACCGTGGTGGTCGAATCCGCAGGGAACGACAGCGGCTTGGAATATGTCGGCGATGCGATATTCGGCTCGGCTCCGTCGGTGGTGTAACGGACCGTGCCGAAATCCGTCTGGTTCGACAGCGCAACCTCGATCGTTCCACTCGCCCCCTCGGACAACGCGAACGCCGGCGCGAACGCGCTGTCGGCGTAGCCGATGCCCAGCGCGCGGTAGCGCGCCAGCTCCGCAGGCATGCGCTGCACAAATCCGTGCCAGTCGTGCGCAGACGCGGGTGACCATGCGATTTCCGACAACGCTGCGATGCGCGGAAAAACCGCGTGCTGCACGCGCGCAAACGTCGGCATGTATTCCGCCCAGAGGTTTGCCTGCACGCCCAGGATATGCCTGGCTTCGGTCGCGGTCGTGCCGCTCGGCACCGGGCCGTAGTCGTAAACGTCCTTCAGCGATTCCACGTCTGGCCGCCCCGGCGGTTCGTCATGCAGGTCGGATTGATAGTGATCGAGATACAGCGTGGGCGAGGACGACATCACCACGTTATGGCCCTGCTGCAATGCCTCCACCGCACCCGCGGGCTCGTGCCAGGACATCACCACCGCCGACGCCGGCACCTTGCCGTGCAGGATTTCATCCCAGCCCACCGCGGTGCGCCCGTGCTGCGCCAGATAATGGGCGACTTGCGTCGTGAACCAACCTTGCAACTGATCCATGTCGGTCAAGCCAAGCGCTTTCATGTGTGCGCGAACTTGCGGAGAAGCTTCCCACTGGTCCTTGGCCGCCTCGTCGCCTCCGATATGGATGTACTTCGAGGGGAACAGCGCCATCACGTGATCCATCACGTCCTCGACAAACTTCAGGCTGCGTGCGTCGGGCTTCAGCAGCCAGGTGTTGATGCCCCAATCACTCGACACCTGCGGCCGTTTGCCGGTAACGCCCAACCATGGATACGACGCGATCGCCGCCTGCGAATGGCCGGGGATGTCGATTTCCGGCACGACCGTGATGAACCGCTCGGCCGCGTAGTGCACGATCTCGCGCACTTCGGCATCGGTGTAGAAGCCGCAATAGGGTTTGTCGGGCGAACCGGTCAGCGCCGCGTCCGGGCCAACCGCCTTGCGGCAGGCGCCGATCTTCGTGAGTTCGGGATACTTTGGAATCTCGAGGCGCCAGCCCTGGTCGTCGGTGAGGTGCCAGTGCAGCACGTTCAGCTTGTGCTGCGACATCCAGTCGAGAAGCTTCTTGATCTCGGCGACGCTCTGGAAGTGCCGCGCCGAATCCAGCATCAGGCCGCGCCATGCGAAGCGCGGATGATCCGCGATGGTGCCGTCGGCCATGCGCGCAGGCGCATCGCGCGTGCCGTCCGGCGTCAGCAGTTGCCAGACGGTGACGCCGCCATAGAACAACCCGCGCGGCGTGTGCGCCGTCACCTCGATACGGCCGCCACCGATGGCGAGGTGGTAACCCGCTTCGCCCACGGCATCCGCATGCGGATCGAGTCGAAATACGATCACGGCCGGTGATCGCGCGTCAGCTTCGGTTGCAACGCGTAGCTGCAAGCCGCGCGTGACGGCCACCAGCTCGGCAAAACGCTGCGCGACGGCGAGCGCCTGTGCATCACCCGAAGCCTGCACCAGCACGTGATCGCGATTGGCGACCGTGACGGAGCCCTGCCCCGCTGGATGCATTTCGACCGGTTGCGGCAGCAGCGACCACGAAGGCACAGCGGTCACCGCCAACGCGATGTGGGTGGCGGCCGACAGCACGACGGCCAGGATCAGCAAACGGATAGTGCGCATGAATGTGCTCCCGAATCGCGCCATCGAGATCGGTCAGTCATGGGGCAGGCTGATGGCATACATGTACCACGCATCGTGCGGCAACCATTGCTCGCCCCAGCGCCAGTCATCGTCCTTGCCGGTTTCGGCGTAGCCCAAATCGAAGGCAATGCCGTCGTCCTCACCGTTTAGACCGGCGGTGATGCCGTTGATGATGGCGCCGGGCGCACTGGTGTATTCCCATGAATCGAAGAACATGTACTGGATGTTGCGATGCCCGCTGCCGATCAGCATGCTGGTGTCGTACGGGTTGCGGCCCAGTATCCAGTGCAACTGGTTCCATGCGTAATCCTGCAGCTTCGACTGGAACGCCGGATCGTCGGTGAACATCGGCGCGGCCACACGTGCCGCCGCGGCCAGCGAGGCGAGACGCGCATCCTCGCCCTGCCACCATGTGCCGGCGACTCCGTGCGGGAAGAAGAATTTCACGGCCACCTCGCCATCCTGCAAACGCACCAGTTCGCGCGCATACCCGAACGGATTGTTGGTGTCGGCGGTGATGCGCAACTGGAATTCCATCGAACGCCGGACCACATCGCGCACTTTCTGTTTGCGTGCGGGCGTGGCGATGGCGGCGTATTCGGCCAATACCACTGCCGGCATGCCATCGTCGGTGGCGTTGAAGAATGGGTCGTCACTACCGGCGATGCGCCAGTAATCGCGATGATCGCCGTGGGTGGCGAGCCGCGCCATCAGGCGATCGGCCCATGCATCCGCTGCCACGCGGAAAGCGTCATCGTGGCTCGCGCGATACAGCTCCGTCGCCGCCAGCAGCGCGCAATAGTCGTCGACGATGTTGGCTTGGCCGTCGCTCAACAGTTCGTGATTGTGCCGCTGCAGGAAGCGAAACGCGTCCTCGGCCGTCTTCAAATAACGCTGGCTGGAAAACTCGCCGTGCCCGGACAGCGTGCTGGCCGCCGCCAATGCGGCGATCGCCATGCCACCGCCGGAACGGAAACTTGCCTCGTAATCCCGCGGCCACGTGGCCTGGCCCTCCTCGGCGGAGCCCGCGCTGCCCGGCGTGGTCTTGATGACCTGGCGATAGTTGGTGGGGTTGATCAGCCGGTCCTTCGCGAGTTTCAACTTGCCGGGCGCACCGATGCTTTCGTAGAACGAACCGCCCGGTACGTGGGCGCGCACCAGGAAATCCGCGCCATACGTGGCCTCGTCCACGAGGCGGCGCTGGTATTGGCTGAAATTCTGGTTGTGCGCGGCTTCAAGATTGCGCAGCGTGGCAACGAGGCTCCACGCCACCAGTGAAACTTCCTGGTGATCGCCCTCGGCGAGATGCACGCCGTAGTCGCCGGTCGCCGCCAACCAACCGCCGCGAAGATCGACGTAATCAGGACCGGCCGGATTCGGGGCCTTCAAGTGCGCATCGGCGCGATCGAAATCGCCGCTGACGCGCTGCCCCTTGAAATAGTAGATGACGTTGGAGAGCGTGTAGCGTTCCAGCACGTCATCCGCGACGCGGAACGGAAACGAAAACACGTCGGCGTTGCCGCCGACATTCACCCGGTAAGTACCGGGTGTTTTCAGCGAAGAAAAATCGATCGTCCAGTAATGCCAATCGTTCCAATGATCGACCCGGCCCGCCGGTTGCGGGGTTCCCTGCAACACCGTCTTGCCGGTTTGCACATCGACGATCCTGAAAGTGGTGAATCGATCGTCGCCGGAACCCTGCACGATCGCGCGTTTGGGTGCCACGGTGTCGTAGCCGACCTGGTCGACCAGCACCAGCGGGCGTTGCGGCGGTTTGGCTTGCGCGGTCGCGAGCGGCTGCGCGAGCGCGCTCGATGATCCCCACACCAGGCACGACAACACGAATGTCGCAGTCAAGCAGCGATGGATGCGCACGTAATCGATCCCCCTCTGCATGGACATGGGTGCCATGATGATCGGCACGATGTCGATGTTCAAAAAAATGCGGGCCGGGATGCCGACCGGCCCGCAACGCTGGAGACTCGACTCTCCCGTGCCTCGATGCGCTCAGAGCTTGTAGTTCACCGTGAAGTAGTACTGGCGTCCGTTCACGTAGAACGCTTCCGGAGCCGTGCTGAAGCCCAGGCCCGCCTGCGCGCCATTGATGAAATAGCGCAGTTTCGGGTTGTTGAGGTTCATCGCGTCGAACGAGAAACTCAGGTGATCGTTGAGCCTGTAGCCCGCCGAGAATGACAGGTAGCCCTGGCCGGACTGCCAGTACGGCAGCAGCGGCATCCCCGCACCAGAATTGCTCATCACGCCGTTGTAGAACTTGGAGCGATAGGTGTAATTGACGCGGGCGTTCCAGTGGGCATCCTCGTAGAAAACCGAGGCGTTGAAGGTGTTTTTCGAAGTACCGAACAACGGACGGTCGCCGGCCGCGATGTTGTTGCCCGGCGTTCCATCGGGGTTGTACAGGAAGGTGCCGCCCGACGAATGGCCGGTGGCATAGGTGTAGTTGAACTGCACGCCGAAGTGCTCGCCGATCGGCTGGACGTAGTTCAACGACACGCCCTTGAGGGTGCCGTTGACGTTGACCGGGATGCTGACCAGGTACTGGCTGTAGATCGGCGTGTGCGATGGATTGTCGCCGGCGCCGTTGTTGGTCAGGTAGTTGTTGAGGTAGGTGCCGGTGGTCGAACCGTAGTCGTAATAGTTGTCCAACTCCATCTGATAGACGCTGGCCGCCAAGAGGCCGCGCTGGGCGAAATACCACTCGAGCGACGCGCTGAAATTGGTCGACAGGATCGGCTTCAGGCGCGGATTGGGGCCGCTGCCGGAACCGATCGCTCCCTGGGTCGTGGGGTCGGTCAGGCTGAGGAAACCGGCCAACTGGTTGTAATCCTGTCGGGTCAGGGTCTGCGAAGCCGAGAAGCGGGTCAACAGGCTGCCATCCTGGTTGAGGTCGAACTTCACATTGAAGCTCGGCAGTACCTTGCTGTAGTGATGCTTGTAGTAGTTCCAGAACCAGCCGGTGGGATAGAACGCCGAATTGAGGAATGGGCCGGCAAACGTGGATTCCTGGATGCCTGGACTGGTATATCCGATGTTCTCGCTGGTACCGACATAGCGCAGGCCGGCATTGGCGGTCCAGCGGTCGCCGGTGAAGTTGAGCTGGACGTAAGCCGCGCTGTTCTTCTCCGACATGGAATAGATGTCGTTCGGATAGAAACGCGAACTGGTATCGCCCGTCACCGCGCGGTTGGCGTACAACGCATTCAGTTGCGAGAGCTGGGCGGCCGTCCAGTACCAGATGTTGGCCGGCATCTGGCCGACGCCGAGATCGCTGGCAAAGTCACTCGGATAGTTGCCACCGGCCGGCGGGTAGATGGTGGATCCCTGGCCGAACTGCACCGCAGACGCGAAGTTCGGGCCCTGCGCCACCGCAGTCGGGCTGTCGTGGTCGTGCTTGGCGTAACGCACGCCGAATTCGAGCGAGGACAACGGGCCGGCATCCCCGAAGTCGTATGCGCCGTCGGCCTGGAACCAGCGTTCCTTGTCGACCACGTGCACGTCCTGGTCCCCGAAAATCCAATCGAGTCCGGCGACCGCGGGGTTGAACGAGGAGTTGTCGGTATTCATCGACCAGTTGAGCGGCGTGCCGAGGCCGTTCATGGCGTAACTCGCGGTCGCGCCAAAACCCGTATCCATCTCCATCACGTCCTGGACCGGGGTATTGCCCCTGCCCTTGGTGGTGCCGATCTGGAACTTGAAGCCCAGGTTGTCGGTGGCCTGCCAATCGGCATCCAACGTGACGAACTGGCTGGATTCACTCTCGCCCGGGCGCGAGATCATGTCGTAGATGCCCTGCGAAATCGTGGGGTCGCCGGGCAGCGTGGCGCTGGTGAGGATGTTGCCCTGGATGGTGCCGGTCACGGCCTGCTTGGGAAGCTGGTCGCGCGTGCGCAGCATGTAGTTGCGGTTGTAGTCGGTGGCGTCCAGCTTGGAATAGAACGCATCCAGGTTGAGGGTGAAGTTGTCGGCGAGCCGCCACTGCAGGTCGATCATCCCACCCTTGCGCTTGCGGATTTGGGTGAACAGCGCCGCACCCGGCAAGTTGGGATAGAACACGCCCGTGCTGGCGCTGCCGGGCGTCGCGGGCCCAAGGCCCAAGCTGGTGGCTGCGGGAGTTACATTTCCTAGTGCGTCTTTGTACGGGATGTAGGAATAGCCGAGGATCTCCTGGCCTTCGCGTTGCAGCGCACGTTCCTCGTAAAAGGCCTGGACCATCACGCCGAACGTGTTGGAGTCGTTCTTCCAGTTGATCAGGCCGTTGAACTGGGGCTTGGTCTTGCCCGGCAGATCCGCGTAAACCCCGCCCACGCTCGCTTCGAGGGAGAACGGCTTGCTGAAATCCAGCGGCTTGCGGGTGATGATGTCGATGGTGCCGGCCGCGCCGCCTTCCAACAGCTTCGCCTGGGGCGTCATGTGCACCACCACCTGGTTGACCACTTCCGAGGGCAGCATGGCGAAGCTGACGCTGCGGGTACCGCCGCTGCCCAGGATGAACCAGTCGCCCGAACCCACCGAATGGCCGTTGATGGTGGTCAACGTCAGCGAGGGCGCGCTGCCGCGGATGCTGGCACGGTCGGCTTCATCGAAGCCGCCTTCGGCCCCGGCCGCGTCGGCGATGTTCACGCCCGGCAATTGGGCGATGGTGTCGGCCACGTTCTTGGCCGGCAGCTTGCCGATGTCGATGGCGGACACCACTTCCACCTGCGAATCGGCTGCCTTCTTGGTCTCCAGCGACAAGGCCTGCGCGGCGCGCACGCCCACCACCTGGATAGTTCCCAGTCGCTGGGGATTCTCCTCGGCGCCCGGCCTCGGATTCTGGGCGGGCGACGTCTGGTTTTGTTGCTGATCGGTGGCGGTGGTCTGGTTCTGGGGCGAGGCATTCTGCGCCTGCGCCGCGGTCGCGAACATCAGCGCCGCGGCGATGCTCGCCGAAAGCATGCTCTTGCGAAGTTTCATGACGTACCCTCTTCTCGCTCGCGAAATGGCGGGTGCCGCGGCACCCGTGTGGTTGTCGTTCACCCTCTACGCCGCTGGCCCGTCGCCAAGCACCCGGTGACGCGCAGCCCCTTGCAACTGCCTGTCCAGATACCAGTGCGCCGCACCCAGCACCCCGTGCCGGCCGTGTTCGATCAAACGCACCGGCACGCGCAACAGGAATTTCCGCATGCCTCCCTTGTCGAGGAAGCGTTCCACGAAACGGCTGCGTTGCAGCAGTTCCTTTATTTTTGGCAGCACCCCGCCCGCCAGGTACACGCCGCCGTCGGCCACGAACGCCATGGCGAGGTTGCCGACGAAACCACCCAGCAGGGCACAGAAGATCTCCACGGTTTCCACCGCGTCGGGATCGCTGTTGGCGCACGCCGCGGCGGTCACCGCCTCCGGCGTCACCAGGCTCGGCGGCTGTCCGCGCAACGCGCGCAGCGTGGTGTACAGCGTCAGCAAGCCCGGACCGGAAAGGATGCGCTCGTACGGCACGTAGCCATCGCCCGGTGCCAGTCGCGCCAGCACCTCGCGTTCGCGGGCGGTGCCCGGCGCAAGGTCCATCTGGCCGGCTTCGGTCGCGAGCACCCGCGCACCTTCATTTCCCGGCAGCCGCACGGCCGCGCCCAGTCCCGTGCCGGGGCCAACGACCAGGGCGGGCCCCTCGGCATGGGTCGCGGGACCGCACAGCAAAAGGCTGTCGCTATCCCGCACGTCATCGAGCGCGTAGCCGAGCGCCTCGAAATCGTTGAGCAACGTGACCTCGTCGAATGCCGACGCGTCGCGCAGCGCCGAAAGACTCACGCGCCAAGCCAGATTGTCATTGACGATGATGTCCCCGACCACCTGCCCGGCGCAGGCAATCACGCAGCGCTGCACCGGCAACGTCGCGTCATGCTCGATGAAGGCCCGCAGCAACGCCGGCAGGCCGGGAAAATCCGCGCAGATGAACTTGCGGTAGGCCAGCACCTCGATCGCGCCCGTGCCGCCTGGTGACGCACGCAACAGCGCCACCCGTGCATGCGTCCCGCCCACATCCGCAGCCAGAAACGGCTGGACAAGGAGGCTTGCGTGCTGGCTGAATTGGCTGGCGGGCACGTCCATCCTGCTCTCCGGGCTGGAACGGGCGACAGTTTGGCCATTAATGACAACGTTGTCAATTTGCGCTGCAGCATGATCGTGATCATGGGAAGAATTCGTCTTGAATCGCTATGCACTGCCAAAATACCTGATAAAGCATGGATTTGATCAAGACCGATGATGTTGCATTGCGTCAATCACGACGCCATGGCAATGCCTCTGTTTTTTTCGCGCCGGGACGTGCGATACTCCATGCAAGACATGTGCATGACAACGATGGTCACTCCATAATCAGCTCGGCCCACCACGCGCACAGGATCGAGACATGACCCCGCACGCCACCCCGCAGCAGCAGTCGCACTACGTAATGTCGATGGCGATCATCGGCGTCCTGTTTTTCATCTTCGGCTTCGTCACCTGGCTCAACTCATCGCTGATCCTGTTCGTGAAGGTCGGTTACAACGTGGACAACGTCGGCGCCTTCCTGATCCCGATGGCGTTCTATCTGTCGTACTTTTTTCTCGCACTGCCTTCGGCCGTCGTACTCAAGCGCACCGGCATGAAAAAGGGCATGGCCTTGGGTCTGCTGGTCATGGCATTCGGTTCCATCCTGTTTGCCGTGTTCATGGGCAGCTACAGCTACGTGGGCGCGTTGGTGGCGCTGTTCGTCATCGGCGCCGGGCTCGCGCTGTTGCAGACCGCATCCAATCCTTACGTGAGCATCCTCGGCCCGATCGAGAGCGGCGCCAAGCGCGTGGCCATCATGGGCATTTGCAACAAGTTCGCCGGCGGCGTGGCGCCCTATGTCTTCGGGGCCCTGCTGCTGAGCGGCGCCACCGCCTACGCCGGCAAGATCAACGACGCCGCCTCGCCGCAGGCGCGCGCGCTGCTGCAGCACGCGTTCGTGTCGCGCGCCGTCATGCCTTACGTGGCCATGGCGGTGGTGCTGGCGCTGCTCGCAATATGGGTGGTGTTTTCCCCACTGCCGGAAATCAAGCCGGAGAGCAACCGCCCGTCAACGCGGGAGACGGAGCGCAAGCGCAGCATCTTCAGCTTTCCGCATCTCTGGCTGGGCGTGGTGTGCCTGTTCATTTACGTAGGCATGGAAGTGATGGTCGGCGATGGCATCGTGATCTACGGACAGGCGTCGGGGCTGTCACTGGACACCGCCAAGCACCTCACGTCGTGGGTGATGGTCGGGATGCTGATCGGTTATCTGGCAGGCGTTGCCTTGACGCCACGCTTCGTCTCGCAACAGCGTTACCTGGCCATCTCGGCGGTACTGGGCGTGCTGTTCGCGTTCGGCGCGTGGCAGACCCACGGCATCCTGTCGGTGGGCTTCGTCGCAGCGCTCGGATTCGCCAACGCAATGATGTGGCCGGCGATCTTCCCGCTGGCCATCAAGGGCCTGGGCGAACGCACCGAGTTCGCCTCCGCGCTGCTGATCATGGGCATCGCCGGCGGCGCCTTGATCCCCCAGCTTTTCGTGCACCTCGAAGAGGTGATCGACTTCCAGTTGGCGTTCCTGCTGGTGATGGTGCCCGGTTACCTCTACATTCTGTACTACGGGTTGTCTGGCCACAAAGCCGGGCAAGCCGGACAGACGAGCGCGATCGACTCTGCGACCGCGGCTTCATGACACAAAACGGTCGCGAACCAGCCGAGACCATTCGCACGATCATGACTCAAGGAGCCTGCATTGGGAACCGCCACCATCCGGGATGTCGCCAAACAAGCCCGGGTCTCGCTGAAAACCGTGTCGCGCGTGATCAACCGCGAGGGTTCGGTGCGCGAAGAAACGCGCGAACGCGTACTCCGCGCGATCGATCAACTGGGTTACCGCCCTGACCTTTCGGCCCGCAGCCTGCGCAGCGCCAAGGCGTATGCGATCGGACTGGTTTACGACAATCCCAACCCGTATTACATCATCGCCGTGCAGCAGGGCGCGCTGGCGGCCTGTCGCGAAATGGGCTTCGGCCTGCAGATCCATCCTTGCAACTCCCGCGCGCCGAAACTGGCCGAAGAGCTGCGCGACCTCGCGCACCGCTCGCGCCTCGCCGGCCTGGTGCTGGCGCCGCCAATGTCGGAACGGATGGCGTTGCTGCGCGAACTCACCGCCTACGAGATCCCGTTGGTGCGAATCATCTCGGCGGCCGATGACCCGCGCGACGGCTTTCCCTGCGTGTTCGTGGACGACCGCGACGCCGCCTACGCAATCACGGCCTATCTGATCCAGCTCGGGCACCTGCGCATCGCGTTCCTGTGGGGCGGCAAACAGCACCGTTCCAGTCCGGAGCGTTACAAAGGTTACGAGAAGGCGTTGCAGGACTACGGCGTGCCGCTGCAAGAGGAACTCGTGCTGGAAGGCGACTACTCGTTCGACGACGGATTTCGCGGCGCACGCAAGCTGTTCGGACTGGCCGAGCCGCCGACGGCCATTTTTGGCTCGAACGACGAAATCGCCGCCGGCGTGCTGGCCGCCGCGCGCGCAGCCGGCCTGCATGTTCCCTACGACCTCTCCGTGGCGGGTTTCGAAGACAGTCCGTTTTCGCGCCACTCCTGGCCTTCGCTGACGACCTCGCGGCAGCGCACCGAACTGATCGCCGAACACGCCGCACGTTTGCTGATCGCGCAGATCCATGGAACCGACGTCGAAAACGAAGGCTTCAGTCCCGAACTGGTGGTGCGCGGTTCAACCGCCCCGCCGCGGCCCCGGCAATGAAGGGCTCACGTACCAGCATGGCTTCGCCCGACGTTCCCGCCATCCGGCCCGAATCCACCGCGTTGCACCAGGAGGCCGCGGCCGCGGCCGATACCGTTGCAAGGCAGCTCGAGCACAACGATGCCGGCGTGCGGAAACTCGCAGCGAAATTGCGCGAGGATGCGCCGCCTTTCGTCGTCACCTGCGCACGCGGCAGTTCCGACCATGCCGCCACCTACGCCAAGTACGTGATCGAGACGCAGACCGGCTGCGTGACCGCGTCGGCGTCGCCGTCGGTCGAATCGATCTACGCCGTGCCCCTGAAGCTCAGGGGCGCGCTGTATCTCGTCATTTCGCAATCGGGCGCGAGCCCCGATCTGCTGCGCAGCGCCGAGGCCGCACGCAATGCCGGCGCGCACGTGGTCGCGCTGGTCAATGCGGAAAACTCGCCGCTGGCGGCGCTCGCTGAAACCGTGATTCCCCTGCAAGCCGGACCCGAGCAAAGCGTCGCGGCCACCAAGAGCTTCATTGGCTCGCTGACCGCGGTGCTGCACCTGACCGCGCATTGGCGTCGCGACGCTTCCTTGCTCGACGCGCTGCACGAACTACCGGAACAATTGCGCCGCGCGTTCGCGCTCGACTGGTCGCCGCTGGTCGACGGCCTGCGCGACATGCACGATCTGTTCGTGCTGGGCCGCGGCTACGGCCTTGCCGCGGCGCAGGAAGCGGCGCTGAAATTGAAGGAAACCTGCGCGCTGCACGCCGAGGCGTTCAGCAGCGCGGAAGTTCGCCACGGCCCGATGGAACTGGTCGGTCCGCGCCTGCCGGTGCTGTTGTTTGCGCAGCAGGACCACGCGCTCGCGGGCGTGCTTGCTACCGCCGAGGACTTTCGTCGTCGCGGCGCGAACGTATGGGCCGCGGCGCCCTTGGCGACCGGCCACCACGCCCTGCCGATCGTCCCGACGGCGCACGCCATGTGCGCGCCGATCCTGGCGATCCAGAGCTTCTACCGGGCGGTCAACGCGCTGGCGATCGCCCGCGGCCGCGATCCGGATCACCCGCCGCACCTCGCCAAGATCACCGAGACCGTCTGATGACGCACGCGCTGATCAACGCACGCGTACTTTCCGCGCAAGGCTGGCGCGACGATGTTGCCGTGGTCGTGGAGGGCCAGCGGATTCGCGGGCTGACGGCGCCGGAGCAAGTTCCGGCTGACGCGCGCAAGCACGACCTCTTGGGGCGGATGCTGTTGCCCGGTTTCATCGATTGCCAGGTCAACGGCGGCGGCGGCGTGTTGTTCAACGACCAGCCGACCGTGCAAGGCATCCGCGCGATCGGTGCAGCGCATCGCCGCTTCGGCACCACGGGTTTCCTGCCCACGCTGATCAGCGACACGGTCGACAAAATGCGCGTCGCGGTCTCGGCGACCGATGCCGCCATCGCGGATGCCGTGCCAGGGGTGCTGGGCGTCCACCTCGAAGGGCCATTCCTCAGCCGCGAACGCAAGGGCGTGCATGCGGCCAAGTATCTGCACGCGCCGGACGCGGACGAACTGCGCGTGGCCGAGTCGCTGCGGCGCGGCAAGACTCTGCTGACGCTCGCGCCCGAATGCGTGGCGCCCGCTGCAGTCCAGGGCCTCGCCGCGGCGGGCGTGATCATCTCCGCAGGGCATTCCAATGCCGACTACGCGACGGTGCGCGCCGCGCTGGACGCGGGCGTGCGCGGATTCACCCACCTGTTCAATGCAATGTCGCCGCTGACCAGC
>DATCSF010000007.1:0-14450 GCA_036568625.1 Rhodanobacteraceae bacterium
CGTGTACTCCGCAGACTCCGGCGAGGAACAAGGTTTGTACGGTGGCAAGATCATCGCCCAGTACGCGGTCGACCACGGCTGGAACGTCGAAGCCAACCTCAACAATGACATGGTCGGCAATTCGCATGGCGGCAACGGCGCCCACGATCCGCACACCATCCGGGTGTTTTCCGAAGGCACCAAGAGCAACGAGACGCTGGAGCAGGCCGCGTACCGGCGCTACCACGGCGGCGGCGTGGACTCGCCCTCGCGCAATATCGCCCGCTACATGGCGGCGCTGGCCGAGCAGTATCTCGACGATTTCCACGTGCGCATGGTCTATCGCACCGACCGATGGGGCCGCTCGGGCGACCAGGTGCCGTTTCTCGAACAGGGATTCCCCGCGGTGCGGCTGTCGGAATCGAACGAGAATTACGATCACCAGCACCAGAACGTGCGCGTCGAAAACGGCGTGCACTACGGCGACCTGGTGTCCGGCGTGGATTTCGACTACCTTGCCAACGTCACGCGGCTCGATGCGATCACGATGGCATCGCTCGCGATGGCGCCACCACCGCCGTCCGACCTCACGGTGAAGGGCGCGGTCGCCTATGACACCACGTTGTCATGGAAGCCATCGCCGGGCGCGGCCAGCTACAACGCCTGGTGGCGCGAAACCACCGCGCCGCAATGGCAGCACGTGCAGACGGCGGGCGACGCCGGTTCGGTGGTGCTGAAGAACATCATCCTCGACGACTATTTCTTCGGCGTGTCGGCGGTCAGCAAGGATGGCTGGGAAAGCCCCGCCGAGTTCCCGGGTTACGCCGGCAGCTTCGCGCGCTCGCCGAAACTCGGTCCCGACGGCAAGCCGGTCGACGCGTTGTACCCCAGCCTGTTTGGCAAGTACGGTGGTGAAGCGATCGGCGAACCATCGTGGCGCAAACCCAAACCGTAAGCGTCACGGCCCGACGACATGCGCGCGCCGTCTGCGGCCACGGTTCAGCGCCGTGGCTTGGGCCGATGCGTCGGCGCGGCGTTCCACGGGTCATCCGGCCATGGATGACGCGGATAACGCCCCTTCAATTCCTTTTTCACTTCGGCGTAGGTGCGATCCCAGAAGCCGCGCAGGTCCTGCGTCACCTGGATCGGCCGGCCGGCGGGCGACAGCAGGTGCAGCATCACGGGCACGCGGCCGTTGGCGATGCGCGGGGTTTCGGCGAGGCCGAACAGCTCCTGCAGCTTCACCGCCAACACGGGCGCGGGGATTTCTTCGTCGACGGCGTCAATCGCATAGTCGAGCTTGCGCGTCATGCCGCTCGGGATCTTCAGTGCGTCGGGTGCTGCATCGTCGAGCAGCTTGCGCTGCGGCCAATCGAGCAGGCCTGCGAGAGCATTCGACAAGTCCTCCGCCGACAGCGCGTCCAGCTTGCGCTTGCCGGTGAGTGCAGGAGCCAGCCAGGCTTCCAGCGAGTCCAGCAACGCCGGGTCGGATACATCCGGCAAACCGGCATCGGGCATGGCCCGGCGCAACCACGCGATGCGCGCGCGCAAACGCGTGGTTGTTGCGCTCCACGGCAACGCCGTTAGCCCGCGCGCACGAATCGTCGCCACGAGCGCAGGCAGCGCATCGTCTGCGCCGGCGGGTACCGCGCGACGTTCCAGCACGATGGCATCGAAGCGCGTTTCCTCGAAGGCTTCGACCACGTCGTTCGCGTTCATCCGCACGACGCGCTCGCGAACGAATCGTTGCGGGTAATCGCCTTCCAGCAATGCCGCATCGAAGGGCGCCGCGGTGAGGACCAAACTGTCGCGCGCATCGAAGCGTGCTTCGGTCACGATCAACCAAGGTTCACCGAACAACGTCGAGGCTTCGTGCAGGCGCGCGCCCCGTCCGTTGGCGAGCAGGTAACGGCGAGGATCTCTGGCGTCCTGCTTCGCGACGCGATCGGGAAACGCGTGCAACAAAAGATTGCCTACACCCAGCGCATCCGGCGTGCCGCTGGCGCCGTGTCGAATGCCGAGGCGTTTGCGCCAGCCACGCGCGGCCTGTTCGATCGCAGACAACGCGCCACTGTCGACGTCGCGTACTGCCCGCGCACCGCCGTCGCGAAAGCGATGCAAGGCATCGACGCGCGCGCGCAAGTCGTCGCTGAATTCGCCGCGCAGGGGCGAGCGCGCTTCCACCAGCGCCAGCAGGTCGGCGACCAATCCGCGCAAGGCATCCGCAGCGCGCAGCGCCGCGGCAGCCATGCGGGGGTGCGCGCCCAGTTGCAACATGTCGCGACCCAGCGGCGTGATGCGCAGTTGGGCATCGATCGCGCCAAGGCGTTGCAGCAGCTCGCGTGCGACGGCCAGGGCGCCCGTGGGCGGCGCGTCCAGCCAGCCCAAGGCGGCTGCCGCGTCCGCGCCCACGCCCCAGGCGGCCAGCTCCAAAGCGAGCCCGGACAACTCGGCTTGCGCGATTTCCGGCGTACGCGCGGGTTCCAGGCGCCGGCTTTCCGGCCACAACCGGTATGCGACGCCCGGCGCGACGCGGCCCGCGCGCCCCGACCGCTGGTCCGCGGAGGCCTGTGAAATGTTGACGGTCGCGAGGCGCGTCAAGCCCGATGCGGGATCGAAGCGCGGTTCGCGCGCGAGCCCCGCGTCGATCACGGCACGCACGCCCGGCACCGTGATGGACGATTCGGCCACGTTGGTGGCGAGGATCACGCGGCGGGTGCCGGCGTCGGCCGGCGCCAATGCGGCGCGCTGTTCGGCAAGCGAGAGTTCGCCGTGCAAGGGAAGGATCTCGATGATTCCCCTTGAACGTCCGCCGTCTCCAAACAGTGCGGGTGCTTCGCCAAGCATTCTTTGCGCCTGCATGATCTCGCGCCGCCCCGGCAGGAACACCAGCACGTCGCCGTCGGTTTCCGCGAGCGCCTGCTGCACCGTGCGGCGCAGATGCGCGGGTTCGTTCCCGCCGCGGCGCGCGGGCGGGTATTCGATGCGCACGGGAAAGGCGCGGCCCTCGCTGCGCAGCATCGGCGCCGCCATCCATTCGGCGACGCGCGCGTCATCCAGTGTGGCGGACATCACCACGATGCGCAGGTCGGGCCGCAGCGAGGCCTGCACGTCCAGCGTCAGCGCGGCGCCCAGGTCGCCCGCCAGATGCCGCTCGTGGAATTCGTCGAACACGATCGCGCCGATGTCCGGCAGTTCCGGATCGTCCTGCAGCATGCGCGTCAAAATGCCTTCGGTGACGACTTCGATCCGGGTTGCATCGGAAACACGCGATTCGAAACGGATGCGATAGCCGATCGTCTGCCCGACAGCTTCATCGCGCTGCGCAGCCATGAATTCCGCCGCCGCGCGGGCCGCGATCCGGCGCGGTTCCAGCATCACGATCTTGCGGCCTGCAAGCCACGCTTCGTCCAGCAGCGCGGGCGGCACCTGCGTGGTCTTGCCCGCGCCGGGCGGCGCTTCCAGTACCAGGCGTGGATGCGCCGCAAGGCTCTCGCGGATGCGCGGCAGCAACGGATCGATTGGAAACGCGCGATTCGCATCTTGCATCGGCGCATTGTAGGCACGTGCCAGCCTTCCAGCGTTGTCGCCCGCGCGCCGAATCCACCGCGCGCCGGGTTACGATTCGCGCTTCCCGATTCCCGATTCCAAACCCTCAATCCCCATGCACCTGATCGACATTGGCGCCAACCTCACCCACGAATCCTTTCGCCACGATTTCGACGCGATGCTGGACCGCGCCCGCGAGGCGGGCGTGGACCAGATGATCGTGACCGGTGCGTCGCGCGCGGGCAGCGAGCACGCGCTGGAGCTTGCGCGTGAACATCCCGGCGCACTGTACGCCACCGCCGGCGTGCATCCGCACCACGCTGGCGATTACGGTGCGGAAACCGACGCGCTGTTGCGCGAGCTCGCGCGCAGCCCGGAGGTAGTCGCGGTCGGCGAAACGGGGCTCGATTATTTTCGCGACCTCTCGCCTCGCCATGCGCAGCACGCCGCGTTCGAAAAGCAACTCACAATCGCGATGGACCTGGGCATGCCGCTGTTCCTGCACCAGCGTGACGCGCATGACGATTTTTTCGCGCTGCTGAAGTCGGCCCGTGACCGCGTACCGGCGGTGGTGGTGCATTGCTTCACCGACGACCGCCGCGCCCTGTTCGACTACCTCGACCTCGATTGCCATGTCGGCATCACCGGCTGGATCTGCGATGAGCGCCGCGGCATGCACCTGCGTGAACTGGTGCGCGAGATTCCCGCCAATCGCCTCTTGCTGGAAACCGATGCGCCGTACCTGCTGCCGCGCGACATTCGGCCGCAACCTGCACACCGCCGCAACGAGCCGATGTACCTTGCGCACATCTGCGAAGTGGTCGCAGGGTTGCGCGATGAGACCACCGAGTCGACGGCAACCCGAACAAGCGCCAACGCACGCGCGTTCTTTGGCATCGATGCGGGCGCAAGGTGAATCCCCTCTCCCTCCGGGAGAGGAAAAAGCAGCGAACGCTATGCGACACGCCCCGCGCGAACCGAGAGCGCCCAGCGTACCGGGCGCACCTGCTCCGGAGCGTGCCACGCCGCGGCCAACTCTTCCGCGATCGATGCCACCGCGTCCTCGCCCGTGGCCTTCTGGTACTTCTGCGCCGCCGACCACGAGGTCAGGTAGGCCAGCAGCTGCTGCAGGTTCCAATCGGTGCGCATTTCGAACGTCGGAACGTCGATCGGCGTGAACGGCAATGCCAGCGAGGCGTAGCCCTCGTCCACGAGTTTCCGTTCGGGCGACCAATAGGTACCGAGGATGTCTTCGTACAAATGCGCGATTACCGCATCGACCGTCGGCGTGACGCTGCAATGGGCGTAGCACCACGCCGCGAACAGTGCGCCAGGCCCGGCGACGCGGCGCACCTCCGCGACGAAAGCGTCGACGTCGAACCAGTGCAGCGCCTGGGCGACGGTGATGGCGTCGACGGATCGATCTGGAATGGTGGTGTGCTCGGCGGCTTCGTTGCGGTAGTCGAGGTGCGGCTTTGCCACCGCGTTCCCGAGTTGCCTTTCACTGGGGTCGGTCGCGATCACGCGTTCGAATCGCGCGGCGAGCGCGACGCTGGCCTGACCGTTGCCGCAGCCCGCGTCCCACGCGCAGGTGTGCGCCGGCGCTTCGGCTGCGATCCAGTCGAACAACGCTTCGGGATAGTGCGGGCGCGCCCGCACGTACAAGTCGGAATGGCCGGAGAAAAGGTCCTTGAAGGTCATCGGCGTGTCCTCCTCGACGTGGCCGCGGCGCGACATTCGACGATACGGTGTTCGCCGGGCGCGAGATCGCCGAGCGCGTGTTCGCCGATGCGCGTACGGATCAGGCGCAGCGTTGGCAGACCCACCGCCGCGGTCATGCGCCGCACCTGGCGGTTGCGGCCCTCGCGAATCGTGAGTTCGATCCATGCGTCCGGCACGGTCTTGCGAAAGCGCACCGGCGGGTGGCGCGGCCACAACCCTTCCGGCGCGTGCGGCAACACGCGCGCGTCGGCAGGGCGCGTGATGCCGTCGTTCAGTGCCACACCACGGCGCAAGCCCTGCAACGCGGCTTCATCGGGCGTACCTTCCACCTGCGCCAGATAGGTTTTGGGTTGTTTGTGGCGCGGATCGGTGATGCGGTGCGCGAGCGCGCCATCGTCGGTCAGCAGCAGCAAACCTTCCGAATCGCGATCCAGCCGTCCTGCCGGGTACACCTTCGGCGGCAGGTGGAAGTCGGCCAGCATGCGCCGCGGTTGCCCGCTGCGATCGGTGAACTGGCACAGCACGTCGAAGGGCTTGTTGAACAAGACGAGCATGTCCGTGCTCCACGATCGCGTCAGTGCGTCGAGGCCGCACTTGCCGGCGAGCCCGTGGCGCCCGCTGGCGCCACACTATTCGCCGATGCGTCGTCGTCCGCAAGTCCCGCGTCCGGGGCCGTCACCACGTAGCCGCGCGCCTGCAGCGCCGCGAGGTAACCGTGCGGGTCCAGCAGGTCGCGCATCGGCAGCACGGCGAAGCTTTGTGTATTCGCGGCCAGCGCGGCGTCCGCGGCGGCGAGCCACGCGCCTTCGATCCGCCGGGGCAGGTTGTCGATGCCCAGCGATTTGGCGAACCCCCCGCCGGTGATTGCGGATTGGCAGGTGTCGCGCCAGGCGCTTTCAGGCACGTTGCGCAGCGTCTCGATATCCCCGGTGGCCCAGGCGTTGGCGCGCGCGCGGAAATCCGGCAGCTGGTGGTCGACCGCGTCCAGCACCACGCCGAGGCAGGCAATGCCGTCCGGGCCCGAGGCCGCGAACGCCTTGACCGCCTGCCGGGGTTCGCGGATTTCCAGTGCGGTTTGTGGCTTCACCAGCTTGACGCCGTGCTGCTTTGCCAGCGCCGCCACCGTGTCGGTGACCTCGCCGTTGCCACGGAGGCCGTGCGCCTGCATGGCCTTCTTCATCAATTTTCCGGCGGCGAGGAGGGGGCGGTAGCGCTCGATCGCGTAGTCGTCGCCGAAATAACGCGCGCGCGCGTAATACCAGCGCGCGTAGATGGGCGGCGGCAACACGTCGTGCAAGGTCTTGCCGTCCGGGTTGCGCTTCGCGCGGTAGATCGCGGGCAACAGGAACAACTTGCCGAACCAGTTGGTATCGACTTTCAACTTGACGCCGGGCGATTCCAGCACCACCTGCGATGCGGCGATCGCCTGCGCCACCTGGTTCGAACGCCATTCGATGCCGGCCGGCAAGGTCGATACCACGCCGAGGATCCACAGCACGTGGTCGCCGCGCGTCACCTTCCACAATCCCGGTCCCGGCACTACGCCGGTGACGTTGATGGTCTGCAGGGTGACGATGGACGCAGCGGGCGCCGGCTGTGCGCGCGTGGTCGGCATGGATCCGGCGGGCGCCGGCGTCTGTGCCGTGGCGGCAAGTGCCATGCAGATCGACATGCACGCCGCGATCCACCTGGCCGGCAGCGAACGGGCAGTATCGGAAGACCCGGGTGCAATGATCTCCGTGGTTGAAATTGCGTCGGCACGATCTTGCGTCGGGTGCATGCAAACTCCTTGTTCGGCGATGCGCGCAACGGCTCCAATCGATGAGCAGGGGGGCGCGGCGCATCACCTGCCACAGACCATGAACAATGCCCGGCGGTTCCGGACGCGCCGGTGCATGCTGACAGAACGGCATGACCTTATGCCATTTGGCCAGCAGTCCCCGCCATCGACTTGGTAAGCTCACGGGTTCGAGTGCCCGCACGAGGATTCCCATGTCCGAAGCCGCCGACAGCGTCCCGGAATTCCTGCCGCACGATGGCCCCTTGCGCGAAGACGTGCATCGACTGGGCATGCTGGTGGGCCGGATGCTGGCCGAGCAGGAAGGCGAGGCGTTCTATCGGCGGGTGGAGGACGTGCGCACCGCGGCGATCCGCCGCCGCCGCGAGGGCCGATCGGTGGATGGCCTGGCCGATTCGCTGGCCGGGCTGGCTGCGGCCGATGCCGAAGCGCTGGCGCGCGCTTTCTCGGCCTGGTTCCAGGCCGTCAACACGGCCGAGCGGGTGCATCGCATCCGTCGCCGGCGCGACTATCAGCTCGCGGGGGCGGCGCCGCAGCCGGAATCGCTGGCCGACGTGCTGACTTCGCTGAAGGCGCGCGGGGTGGAAGCCGGGGAATTGCTGGCCTGGCTGGAGCGCGTGGACGTCGAACCGGTGTTCACCGCGCATCCGACCGAAGCCGTGCGGCGATCCTTGCTGGAAAAGGAACAGGCGATCGTGCAGGCGCTGGTGGAAGGCTTCGACGCCTCGCGCACGCCGCAGGAACGCGCGGTCGACCATCAGCGGCTGTTGACCGCGCTCACCGCCAGTTGGCAAACCGCCGAAGCGTCCGTGCTGCGGCCGAGCGTGCAGGACGAGTTCGAGCACGTCAGCTTCTATCTCGCCAGCCCGCTGTACCGCGTGCTGCCCGTGTTCTACGAATCGCTGGAACACGAACTCGAGCGTGTGTACGGCGTCACGCCCCAATTGCCGCGGCTGCTGCGCTTCGGTTCGTGGGTCGGTGGCGACATGGACGGCAATCCGAACGTGGGCGCGGACACCATCGACGAAACCCTGCGCGCGCAACGCGCAATGGTGCTGGCGCGCTACCAGGCCGAATGCGCGCACCTCGAGCGCCTGCTCAGCCAGACCGACGACCGCGTGCAGGTGTCATCGGCGCTGCGCCAGCGTCTGGAGGGTTATCGGCAGTCCCTGCCGCAAGCGGCCGCCGCGATCCGGCCACGCCACGCCAACATGCCGTATCGCTGCCTGCTGGCGCTGATGCGGGCGCGGCTGGCGGCCACCGGCAGCGACCGTGCGGAAGGTTACGCCAACGCCGCCGAATTCCAGGCCGACGTCGAGTTGATCGCGGAAAGCCTCGCCGCGCACAAGGGTGTGCACGCGGGCCTGTTCGGCGTGCACCGGTTGCTGCGGCGCGCGCGCACGTTCGGATTTCATCTGGCGCGGCTGGACGTGCGCCAGGATGCACGCGTGCACGACGACGTGCTGGCGGTGCTGCTCGACGACGCCGAGTGGGCAGGTCGTGGGAGCGACGTTCGTGCCCAGCGGTTGCGCGGGCCTGCGGCGGGCGACGAGCGCTTCGCCGCACACGCCGCTCCGGCCGCCGAACGGTTGCGCGCCGTATTCGCCATCCTCGCCGATGCACGTCGCCGTTACGGTCCTGACGCCACGGGTCCCTACATCATTTCGATGGCGCGCTCGGCTGCGGACGTGCTGGCGGTGCTGGCGCTGGCGCGCCATGGCGGGCTGGTCGAGGGTGATGGCGTGCCGCTGGACATCGCGCCGCTGTTCGAGACCGTGGATGACCTGAAGCACGGCCCCGCCACGTTGCGCGCATTGCTGGGCGATCCGGTATATCGCGAACACCTTTCGCGTCGCGGCGATCGCCAATTGATCATGCTGGGTTACTCCGACAGTGCCAAGGACGGCGGCATCCTGGCTGCGCGCTGGGCATTGCAGCGCGCCCAGGTGGAATTGCTGGACGTGGCGCGCGAGGCGGACATCGGACTGATTTTCTTCCATGGCCGCGGCGGGTCGGCGAGCCGCGGCGGCGGCAAGGTGACGCCCGCGCTGATGGCGTCGCCACGCGGCGCGGTGGCCGGACGCCTGCGCGTCACCGAGCAGGGCGAGGTCATCCATCGCAAGTACGGCATCCGCGCGCTGGCCTTGCGCAACCTGGAACAAACCGTGGGCGCGGTGCTGCGCGCCAGCGTGCGTCCACGCGATCCGGAACCGCGCGAAGCGCTGTGGCGGGAGCGCATGGACGTGCTCGCCGGGCACAGCCGCGGGGCTTACCGCGCATTGGTCGAGCGCCCCGGCTTCGTCGATTACTTTCGCGCGGCGACACCGATCGACGTGATCGAACGCATGACCATGAGTTCGCGTCCGGCCAGCCGGCGCAGCATGCAAGGCGTCGAAGACCTGCGCGCGATTCCGTGGGTGTTCTCGTGGACCCAGTGCCGTTCCATCGTCACCGGCTGGTATGGGCTCGGCAGCGCGCTTGAACGCGGCGCACGGGAATTCGGCGAAGCGGAACTGGCCGGGATGGCGCGCGAATGGCCGTTCTTCGCCAATGTGCTGGATGATGTGGAAATGTTGCTGGCCAAGTGCGATCTCGGCATCGCCGAGGCGTTCTCGAAACTGTCGGGCCCGCTGCACGCCGAGTTCTTCGGCCTGATCGAGGAGGAATTCACGCGCACCCGGCATTGGCTGCTCAGGCTGAAGGGCAGTGATACGCTGCTGCGCGGCGATCCGCGACTGGCGGTCTCGATTCGGCTGCGCAATCCCTATGTCGATCCGATGAGCTTGTTGCAGGTCGACCTGCTGCGCCGCTGGCGTGCGGGCGGCGGCACGGATGACGCGCTGTTGCGCGCACTGGTCGCCTGCGTCAATGGCGTGTCGCAGGGTTTGCAAAATACCGGGTGAGCGCGTTCCTCGCAGATGCTGTCTGCGCGAAACATGCCGTGCCGTTCAGAAGCGGTGGACAAACCCCACCTGGAAGCCGCCGGGCAGCCAGCCGATGATCAACGGTGAATCGCGGTGTGCGGCCCAGATGCCGACCGCCGTGCCGATGGCCCAGCCCGCCAGCACGTCGCTTTGCCAGTGGCCGTGCACCTTGACGCGCCCGACGGCGTCGTAGAGCGGCAGCAGTTCCAGTGCATACACCGCGGGGTGGTCATGGCCGTAGGCCACGACGAACGGCGTGACCGCGCCCGCGATCGCGGTGACCTCGCCGCTGGGAAAACTTTCGTATCTGAAACCCTGGAAAAACCTGTTCGGATCGCTGGTCTGCGAAGGACGTTCGCGCTGGAAGGTCCATTTCGCGCCCTGCGCGATCACGGACGACACTGCCATGGCATCCAGCGAACGCCAGAACGTGTCGCCCAGCTCGTGCTGGTCGCCCAGCGCGAGCGAACCACCCACCACGGTCAGAACGGTCGCGCCCGCCAGCAACTTCTGGTCGTGGCGCGCCCAGATGCCGCTGTTGTCGTAATGGACCAGATGATCGATGCCGAACGGGCCGCTCGCAGCGATGGCCGGGTGCATCGGTGCTGCCGCGCAGACGCAGAGCAGCAGCACGATGTACCGCCGCATGAGTGCAATCGACCTTCCGGCAGCCATCGCAAGAGTGTGGCGAGCGATGCTTACGTCCCACTTTGGAATCGCTTAGCGCCCGCTTCGCGGAAGCTTTCGCGAATCTTGCATCTCGACCGCGTGCGCAGCGACTGCCGATGCCGACACGGTCAGCTCACCCGTCCCACACGCGCCGCGTCCCGCGAACAAGCGGACTGCAAACCTTCCGCGACCAAATCAACGGTCGTCGATGGTCAGGATTGCACCGGCGCGTGGATCGCACACGAACACGTGGCCGTCATCGTCATCGGTGACACAGTGGGCGTGCTCGGCTGTGCGGTAAACAGACAGAGGCTGGAGTTTGCCCGAAGGCGCCGCGTCGAAAATCGTCAGCGTGGCGGAACGTGCGCCCGGTACGTACAAATGATGCAGCTTCGGGCTGTAGCGGATGATGTCGATGCCCGCGCCGGCCGAAACGGCGGCCAGGATTTTGCCGTGGTCACCGGATGCGAGCGTCACCACCTTGCCCTCGGAACACGCCACGAACACGTGATCGTGCGCGTTGTCCAGCGCAAGGCCACGCGATCCCTGGCAGGTGTTGGGCCACTCGGCGAGCACGCGGTGGGTGGTGAGTTCCAGTGCCACCGTTTTGCCTTTCCAGAGATTGGCATAGGCGCGGTTGCGCGGATCGTCTGTTTCCAGTGATTCAGGGCCGCCCTGGATGGCAATCGTGGTTTCCGGCGTGAGTACGGGTTTGGGCGAGGCGCTGAACCTGAACACCTGGATTTGCTGCCGGTCCGGCTCGGTCACCCATATCTCGCGCGTGCGGGCGACGTAGCGGACATAATCCGGTTCGCCCTGGAGGGGCGTGCGCGCCACGATTTTTCGGCTGCGCGGGTCGATCGTCACCACTGCTGCGGGATCGTGATCGCTCGCGAACAGATAACCTTCTGCGTACACGGCCGAGCTGGTGCCCTCGCGACGCGTTGCATGGCCCGCCGGCGCAGCGCTCACGCCCGGAATGATCGTGAGCGCGTGGGCAAGGGGATCGATCAGGACGACGTTGCCCGTGGCTCCGGCCGGGACGATCACGCGGTGCAGGGCCGCTAAGTAGCCGATGTCGTCGAAACCGATGCCGTGGTTGCCGCCCGGTAGCTCGATGACGTCTTGCGCGGTCCGCGGCATGGGTGCTGCGGCGGGGGCGGAAAACGGCAAGACGGCAGCGAGCAGCAAGACGGGCAGGAGCGGTTTCATCGGAATGAACCTCGTGACCGGGTGGCGTTTCGGCGCGACCGCAAATGGCGGCACCGGGATCGCCGGCGTGATTGCTGCACGGCGGATGCTTTATGCCGGCCCTTGCTTAGCGCACGCTTTGCCGGCGCCCCTGGCATCCGCTTGGTGGTGGGCAGGTGATCACGGTGATAGCTTTTGCGCGTGGTCTGTCGACGCCATGCAAGGTGGCATGGCGCTACATGCCCCGTCGGAGGCTCACGCGTGAAGCTGCTGCTGGTCGAGGATTCGGAACGGTTGCGCGAAAACTTGGCGCGCGGCTTGCGCGCGGAAGGTTTCATCGTCGATGCCGCCGTGGATGGCATGGAAGCCAACGGATATCTGGCCAGCTATACCTACGATCTCGTGGTGCTCGATCTGGGCCTGCCGCGGCTGGATGGTTTCGGCGTGCTGCGCGCGCTGCCCGCGGGCGGTGCACGTCCGCGCGTGCTGGTGCTGTCGGCGCGCGATCAGGTGGGGGACCGCATCGAGGCCTTGAATGCCGGTGCCGACGACTATCTGGTCAAGCCTTTCGCGTTCGAGGAAGTGCTGGCGCGCCTGCGCGCATTGGCGCGACGGCCAGCCGAGGCGCAGGCCGACGTGCTGGAGCATGCGGGGGTACGGCTGGATCCACAGGCGCGCCAGGCATGGGCGAACCGGGTGCCCTTGAACCTGACGCCGCGCGAATTCGCGCTGCTGGAATTGCTGCTGCGTCACCACGGCCGGGTGTTCGCGCGCGCCGCGATTCTGGAGCGGATCGCCGGCAGCGAAAGCGAGGCTTCCGATCGCAGCATCGAGGTGGTGGTGTTCGGATTGCGCCGCAAGCTGGCCGACGCGGGTTGCGCCAACCTGATCGCGAACCGGCGCGGAGCGGGATATTTGATTCCGTGAGCCCGCGCCTGAAAACGTTCTCCCTGCGCGCCCGCCTGACGCTGTTGCTCGCGCTCGCGGTGCTGGTGGCGCTGGGCGGTGCCGCGAAAATCGTGGACTGGCGCGCCGACACCGAAATGCAGCAGCGTTTCGACGCCTCGCTGCTGGCACGTGCACAGTCGCTGGCGGCGCTTGTCCAGCTCGAAAACCGCCGGGTCGCGGTCGACGCCGGCAACGTCGCGATCGCGGCGTTTCCGGGCAACGTCGACACGAGCTGGTATGGCTTGCGTTGCGGCGGCAGGGAGGTCGCGCGCAGCGCCGAGGCGCCACCGCCCGTCGCCGCAGGCACGCAGCCCGTGTTCGCGGACGCGCAATTGCGCGATGGACGCGCGTTGCGTGTCGTCGCCTTGCGCTTCAAGCCGATGCTGGAGGGCGGCCATGTGGCGGCGGACGCCCCTGTCTGCGTGTTGCGTTACGGGTTGGATCGCAAGCCGCTCGATGATCTGCTGGATGTCCTGGATTTCATTCTGCTGGGCAGCCTCCTTGGCGCCTGCGCGGGGGTGATGCTGGCGACGCCGTGGCTGGTGCGGCGCGGGTTGCGTCCGCTCGCGGTGCTGGATCGCGCGATCTCCGGGATCGGCCCGGAGACGCCGGGCGCGCGCCTGCCCGCCAGCGGCACCACCGAACTGGCGCCGCTGGTCGCGCGTTTCAATGAAGTGCTCGCCCGCATGGATGACGGGCTTGCGCGCGAACGGCAATTTGCCTCGGGCTTGGCGCACGAATTTCGCACGCGGCTCGCGGAATTGCGCACGCTGGTGGACGTCGAAACGCGCTATCCGAGCGGCCGCGATGCGCGAAGCCTGCTCGTTGAAATCGGCAGCATCGGTGCGGAACTCGAGGCGACGACCGCCGCCCTGTTGCAGTTGACGCGCATCCAGTCCGGACTGGAACAGTCGCGGCCCGAACACGTGCCGCTGCGCTCGTTGCTGGCGCGCACCTGCGCGCGGCACCAGGATGCCGCGCGGGCACGCGAAGTGCGCGTCGAATCCGACCTTGCGTGCGATCCGGAGTGCGCAATCGAGACCGATCCCGCGCTGCTGGAAATCGTGCTGGACAATCTGCTCGGCAACGCGGTGGCGTATGCGCCGCGGGGCGGCGTCGTCATGCTGCGCGCGGATCGGAGCGGCATCGAGGTGCGCAACGCGGCGCCCGGCCTCAATCCCGATGACCTTGCCAACTTCGGTCAGCGCTTCTGGCGCAAGGGCGCGCGGGACGAGGGCCACGCGGGATTGGGCCTGGCGCTGGCCGGCGCCGCCGCGCGTTCCCTGAGGATGCCGCTGACGTTCGCGCTGGAGGATGGCGTGCTGCGCGCGAAGGTGCGTTGGGATGCGGATGCGGGCCCGCAAATCGCGCGAGCGCCTGGATAGCGTCGCGGGAACGTGGTGTCACCATGGCCAAAAACGCTTCGTGGTCGCCGGAGTGCAGCCATCGGAGTGTCGCCCGAAAGGCAAGCCACATGGATGTGGGTAACGGGCAGGCTAGCTGGGCGGCCGTCGACGCATCGCCAGCGAATACAGCGTCGGCATCACCACCAGCACCAGCGGCACCGCCACCAGCATGCCGGCGATGATCGCGATCGCCAGCGGTTGCTGCATCTCGGCGCCGCGCCCAATGGCCAGCGCCAGCGGCAACAGCGTCAGGATCGCGGCGAT
>DATCSF010000008.1:0-8071 GCA_036568625.1 Rhodanobacteraceae bacterium
GCAAGCGATGGCAGGGAATTCCCGTTTCCGCGAACGGCTGCTGATCAATCACGATATCGGGCTTGCTCGCGAGTTGCGCGCCGGCGTGCACCTCAAGGCCGCGCAGTTGCGCGAACTGCGCGAACGGCCACTGCCACGTCACTCGTGGGTCGGCGCATCGTGCCACGACGCGGAAGAACTGGAGCTGGCGGCGGCCCTGGGCGCGGATTTCGCCACCTTGTCGCCGGTGTGCGCGACGGCGTCCCATGCCGGCGCGAAGCCGCTGGGTTGGGAGCGCTTCGCGCAACTCGTGGCCGACGCACGCCTGCCCGTGTATGCGCTGGGCGGCGTGGGGCCGGACGATCTCAACGATGCGCGCGCGTGCGGTGCGCAAGGTGTTGCCGGCATTCGCGCATTTCGGTGAGCCCCTCTCCGGGAGCGCACGCGCAGGGCGGGAGGAGCGCAGCGGATCCCGCCGTGGCCCACGCCATTCATGGCGGGATTGTTCGCATCATCCATGATGCTCACCCCTCGCTCGCGCTCGGGACCGGCCTGCGGCCGTCCAAATTCGTTCCGGACGAATTTGTCGCCACTTCGTGGCTGCTCCCGTCCCAGGTGATTGCGGAAGGCGTCACGCGTGGTCGCGGTTCTACGTTGCCGCAGCCAACTCCAGATACCGCGCATGCAACGTTGCCACCTGCGCGTCCAGCGCGGCTTCCTCGCCATCATTGACGATCACGTCGTCGGCGATGGCGAGCCGCTGTGCGCGCGTCGATTGCGCATCCAGTATCCGTTGCGCGGCAGCGCGTGTGATGCCATCGCGTCGCGTCAGGCGTTCGATCTGCAGCGCCTCCGGTGCGTCGACCACCAGTACCCGGTCCACCCATGCGTAATCGCCCCGGTTCTCGAACAGCAGCGGAACGGCAAGCATGCAATACGGTCCGCGGTTCATCCCGACGCGCCGCCGCAGCCAGGCGCGCACCGGTGGGTGGATGATCGCTTCGAGCTTGCGGCGCGCAGCGGGATCGGCGAATACGCGTTCGCGCATGGCGCGCCGGTCGAGCGAACCGTCCGCATTCAGCACGTCGGCGCCGAACACGAATTCGATTTCCGCGAGCGCCGGTTGGTGCGGCGCCACCACCTCCCGCGCGGCGACATCGGCGTCGTACACGCGCACGCCATGCGATTCGAAGCGACGCGCAACCGCGCTTTTGCCCGCCGCCACGCCGCCGGTCACGGCGACGACGTAATGCCGGATGCCGCCTCGCGCCTTCGCCCGGTTCATGTCGCGTCCGCAACCGTGCGCGTCATGGTGCGACACCTCGCGAGTCCCCGGCAGCACGCGCCCGCGTTGTGCCGAGACCTTTCCGGGTGCTGCGGGATTGCGTTGTCGTCGTCATTTCGGCGCCCTGCGCATCTTTACCACGGACGGAACCCTGAATCCGGCGCGTTCGTCTCTGACGGGTGTTGCAGCCACTGGGTTCCCGCTTGCGCGGGAGCGACGGATGTCCGGAATCGCCCGTATCAATTGTGCGATCGACTATTCTGATCATCGCAGGCCGGTCAGGTGCAAATAAGCTCCCAGGATGCGATCGCCCGCAATCAGCCATACCCACATCGCGATGGCCAGGAACGGGCCGAACGCGAACGGCACCGAGCGATCCTGCCCGCGCGTACGCAACAGGATGATGCCGATGATGGCGCCCGACAATGCCGCGAGGATGATGACGGGCAACAACGCGGCGTAGCCCATCCACGCGCCGGCGGCAGCGAACAGTTTGAAGTCGCCGTAGCCCATGCCTTCCTTGCCGGTCGCGAGCTTGAACAGCCAGTACACCGACCACAGCGCGAGGTAACCGACGGCCGCGCCGATCAGGGCCTCGCGCGTGTCTGCAAACACCGGCACCAGCGCAAGCAGCAGGCCCAGCCAAAGCAGCGGCAGGGTCAACGAATCCGGCAGCAACTGGGTACGAAAATCGATCCCGCCGGCCGCGATCAGCATCCACGTGAACACCAGTCCGGCCGCGGCTTGCCAAGTCGTGCCGAAATGCCACACCACGACCGCGCTGGCGATGCCGCACAACAGTTCGACCAGCGGGTATTGCGTCGAGATCGGCGTCTTGCAATAGCGGCAACGACCGCGCAGGAGCAGCCAAGACAGGAGGGGAATGTTGTCCCACGCGGCCAGCGGATGCTTGCAGTGCGGACAGTGCGAACCCTTGCGCACGAGATCGGGTGGCGCAGGCGCGCCATCCGCGGCCAGCTCCAGCATTTCGCGCGCGTCGCGTTTCCAGAACCATTCCATCCGCGCCGGCAGGCGCAGGATCACCACGTTCAAGAAGCTGCCGACGATCAGCCCGAGTACGCCGGCCGCGGCGATCCAGAAGGCGAGCGGGAGGGCTGCCAGCGATGCCGGTGACTCAATCAAATTTCCTCTCCCCTCGGGAGAGCGTGGCGCGAAGCGTCGGGTGAGGGTCCGGGTCTTGCGGACAACGTCAATTGCATCTTGAATCCATCCTGCGAATGCATACCCCTCACCCCAGCCTCTCTCCCAAAGGGAGGGGGATACAGTCAGTGTAGGTTGGGCTGAGCGGCTCTTCGCGAAGCCCAACAAGACTGCGCCTGAACGCGTTGGGCTTCATTGCATTCGGCCCACCCTACCTGCTGCGCGCAATCTTTTCGTCACATCAGAACGTGCCGGCCAGCTCGGAGAATTGGCAGCGCCGCAGGTTTGGGTTGGGCTTCATTGCATTCGGTCCGACCTACCTGCTGCGCGCGATCCTTTCGCCGCGTCAGAACGTGCCGGCCAGCTTGAAGATCGGCAGGTACAGCGCGACCACCATGCCGCCCACCAGGACGCCGATGATCACCATGATCAAGGGTTCCAGCAGGGTGGACAGGGTATCGACCGCATTGCTGACCTCTTCTTCGTAGAACTCGGCCACCTTGAACAGCATCTTGTCCAGCGCGCCGGATTCCTCGCCGATCGATACCATCTGGGTGACCATGTTCGGGAACAAGTTGCTCTGCGACATCGCCAGATGCAACTGATGGCCGACCGCGACGTCATCGCGTATTTTGCGGATGGCCTGCCCATACACCACGCTGCCGGTCGCGCCGGAAACCGAATCCAGCGCTTCCACAAGCGGCACGCCGGCATGGAAGGTGACGCCCAGCGTGCGCGCGAAGCGCGCAATCGCCGACTGGCGCAGGATGTTGCCGATGATCGGAATCTTCAACGACAGCCGATCGACCGTGTGCGCCATCTTGTCCGAGCGTTTGTAGGCCATGATGATGCCGACGATGCCGATGATCAGCACCGCGAGGAACGGCAGCCAGTAGTGCTGCATGAATTCCGACATCGATACGACCATCTGCGTGAACGCCGGCAGCGCCACGCCTGCGCTCTGGAACACGTTCTGGAACACCGGCACCACGAATATCAGCAGGATCAGCATCACCAGGAATGCCACCACCATCACCATCGCGGGGTAGAACAGCGCCTTCTTGATCTTGCCCTTGATGCTCTCGATGCGTTCCTTGTAGGTGGCGACCGTGTCCAGCACGGTATCCAGCACGCCCGCAGATTCGCCCGCACGCACCAGATTGCGGTACAGCTCGTCGAACTGCACTGGGTATTTGGCCATCGCCTCGTGCAGCGCCGAACCGCCCTCGATGTTCTGCTTGACGTCGGTCAGCATGTTCTTGAAGCGTACGTTGCGCTGGCCGCCGGCGATGATGTCGAACGCCTGCACCATCGGCACGCCGGACGCCATCATGGTCGCGATCTGGCGGCTGAAGATCGCGATGTCGCGCGGCTTGACGCGCGAGCCGGCGGCGCCGAACAAAGGCTTGGGCTTTTCCTTGACCGCCTGCGGATTCATGCCCTGGCGGCGCAGCTCGGCCTTGACCAGGCTCGCGTTGCGGGCCTGCATCTCGCCCTTCATCTTGACGCCGCGTTTGTCCAGCGCGGTCCACTCGTACACGGTCAATTGCTTGACCGCAGCGCGGGCCGCGCCGACGTTGCCGGCAGGCTTGGTTGCAACGGTGGCGGTGGGCATTGGTCAGTTCCCCGTTTCCAGATTCTGTTTTTTCCTCTCCCTCCGGGAGAGGGTGGCGCGAAGCGCCGGTGGGGGCTCGGGTTCGCGAAGCGCCAACACTTCGCGGGGCCCTCACCCCAACCCTCTTCCTCAGGGAGAGGGGTTTCTTTCGCTCAATCCTTGGTGACGCGATTGATTTCGGCGAGACTGGTGACGCCTTGCTTCACTTTCATCAACGCGGATTGCCGCAAGTTCCGCACACCGTCGCGATGCGCGGCCTCGGCGATCTGCATGGAGTTGCCGCCTTCCAGGATGGCTTTCTGGATTCGCTCCGTCATCGGCATCACTTCATAAATGCCGACACGGCCCTTGTAACCTTCATTGCAGCCCGAGCAGCCCACGGCATCGTACAGCGTCAGGCCGCGATCGATTTCTTCCTTGGTGAAGCCTTCGGCCAGCAGCGCCGCTTCGGGCAGTTCCATCGGTTTCTTGCAGTCGTGCAGGCGGCGCGCGAGCCGCTGCGCGATCACCAGCGACACCGACGAAGTCAGGTTGTAGGGCGCGATGCCCATGTTCATCAGGCGGGTGATGGTTTGCGAAGCATCGTTGGTGTGCAGGGTGGACAGCACCATGTGGCCGGTCTGCGCGGCCTTCACCGCGATTTCCGCGGTTTCGAGGTCGCGGATTTCGCCCACCATGATCACGTCGGGATCCTGCCGCAGGAACGAGCGCAACGCGGCCGCGAAGGTCATGCCGCGCTTCTCGCTTTGCTGTACCTGGTTGATGCCCTCGACGCGGATTTCCACCGGGTCTTCCACGGTCGAGATGTTGCGCCCGACGGTGTTCAGGATGTTGAGCGCGGTGTACAGTGACACGGTCTTGCCCGAACCGGTGGGCCCGGTCACCAGCACCATCCCGTACGGCTTGTGGATGGCTTCCAGGAACAGTTCCTTCTGGTCTTCCTCGTAACCCAGCTTCTCGATGCCGAGCTTGGCCGCCGCGGCATCCAGGATGCGCAGCACGATCTTCTCGCCGCCCAGCGTCGGCAGGGTGGACACGCGGAAGTCGAACGACTTGGTCTTGGACAGGTTCAACTTCATGCGCCCGTCCTGCGGCACGCGCCGCTCGGCGATGTCCAGGCGCGACATCACCTTCAGGCGCGAGGAGATGCGCGGCGCCAGTTTCAGCGGCGGCGAGGACACCGCGCGCAACACGCCGTCCATGCGCAGACGCACGCGGTACTTGGTTTCGTAAGGTTCGAAATGGATGTCCGATGCGCCGCGCTTGATCGCGTCCAGCAGGATCTTGTTGACGTACTTGACGACCGGCGCGTCGTCGGTGGAGTTGGCGTCCACCACCGTGCTGTCCGCGCTGCCGCCATCGTCTTCGCCGATGGTGAGGCCTTCCAGCCCTTCGTCGGCCTCGCCGTCGCCGCCGATGCTGATGCTCTGCGCGTTCTGCGCCTGCTCGATGCCGCGCTTCAATTGCTCGGCCTCGATCAGGATCGGTTCGACCGCGCAGTTGGTGTGGAACCGGATCTCTTCCAGCACGCGCGGATTGGCCGGGTCCTTGAGGCCCACGAACAGCCGGCTGCCGCGCTTCAGCAAGGGCAGCACCGTATGCTTCTCGATCAACTCTTCGGAAAGCTCGCCGATCGGCAGCTGGGTGACGTCGATCGCGGACGTGTCCAGCATCGGCACGCCGAACTCGGCCGACAGTGCCTGCGCCATGCGCAGGCCATCGACCATGCCGTTCTCGACCAGGTAGGCCGTGACCGAAAGTTTCTGCCTGGCGGCGTCTTCCACCGCCTGGCGCGCGTCGGCCTCCGTCAACACGCCTTCCAGCGCCAGTCGACGCGGAATGCCCGTCAAGCCGGGCATGCTGGGTGCCGGGTTCATCTGTGTTGCCATGAAAGGAGTCCAACCCCTCGATTCGCAAGCTGAATGTATCGCAAAATCCGCCCCTTGGGCAGGTTACGGCGAGAACCGCGTCTCACTCCGGCGGCATTTATTTTCCTCCCCACCGGGGGAGGGGACGGCAGGCCCATCGGACAGGCTCAAGCACATTGCTTGCCAAGGCCGGCCAGTGGCAGGACAGAGTGAACGCCTGAGCTGAACGCCGTGCGCTAAGATGCCGCGAACCAGAGGAGTCCCCCGAGTTGTTCAGCATCATCCTGCCGGCCAGGAACGAAGCCGCTGCGCTCGCCGAATTGCTGCCGGTGTTGCGCGCGGCACAACCGGGCGCGGAGATCATCGTGTCCGACGATGGTTCCACCGATGCCACCGCCACGCTGTGCGCGGAGCACGGCGTCGCGCGCGTGGGCACGCCCTACTCGATGGGCAACGGCGCCGCGGTCAAGCGCGGTGCGCGCGCGGCGAAAGGCGACGTGCTGGTGTTCATGGATGCCGACGGCCAGCACGACCCGGCCGACATCCCGCGCCTGCTGGACAAACTGGACGAGGGCTACGACATGGTGGTCGGCGCGCGTGGCTGGGGTGACCAGGCCGGCGTCGGGCGCGGCGTCGCCAACACGTTCTACAACTGGCTGGCCTCGAAGATGACGGGCCATCGCGTCGCGGACCTGACCTCGGGTTTTCGGGCGGCGCGCGCCGGCAAGTTCCGCGAGTTCATCCACCTCCTGCCCAACGGCTTCAGCTATCCGACCACCTCCACGATGGCGTTCTTCCGCAGCGCCTATCCGGTGGCCTACGTGCCCATCCGCGCCGCCGAGCGCGTCGGCAAAAGCCACATCAGGCCGCTGCGCGACGGCGTGCGGTTTCTTTTGATCATCTTCAAGATCGCCACGTTATACGCGCCGCTCAAACTGTTCGCGCCGACCGCGATTGCATTCTTCGCGCTGGGCTGGGCGTATTGGGCTTACACCTTCCTCCAGTTCCATCGCTTGAGTCTGGTCAGCGTTGCGTTGTGGAGCGCGTCGGTGATCATCTTCCTGATCGGGTTGATTTCCGAGCAGATCACGTCGCTCACCTATCGCCGTGACAGTTGACAGTCAGCCAGTGGCCCACGCGGCAGAATCGCTGGGCGTGCTGTTCGTGAGCACGTCCTACCCGCGTGACCCATCCGATTGGCGGGGAATCTTCATGGCGCACCTGAGCGCGGCGCTTGCCCGTCGGGACGGGATTAGGCTGGTCCAGTGGGCGCCGCCGGGGCAGGTGGACGCGCGCATCCAGATCGCGACGACACCAGAAGAATCCGAATGGCTTGGGCGACTCATGCAGCGCGGTGGCATCTCGCACTGGCTCCGTTCCGGCCCGGCCTCGGGCGTGCTCGCGGCGGCCAAGTTGCTTCGCCTCTTGCGTGCGGCCTATCGCCGGCGACGCGACGTCAGCATCTACCACATCAACTGGTTGCAATGTGCGCTTCCACTGCCAGCTGATGGGAAACCCGCATTGATTACCGTGCTGGGCAATGACATGCGACTGCTCCAGCTACCGTTGATGCGCCGCGCAGTCCGGCGCGTATTGCATGGCAGGCGCGTAGCAATTTGCCCGAACGCAGCATGGATGGAAGCGCCGTTGCGCGAACTTTTCGGCGACCTCGCCGAGGTCGCGCCGGTGCCGTTTGGCATCGACCCAAGTTGGTACGCGATTCGGCGTGAGCCGGTCCGTCCGCCGCGCTGGCTGGCCGTGACGCGCCTCACCGCAAATAAGCTGGGACCGCTGTTCGAATGGTCCGAGGGGTTGTTTCGTAATGGCCAAAGAGAGCTGCACCTGTTCGGCCCAATGCAGGAGCAGATTACGGTGCCGGATTGGGTTCACTACCATGGTTCGGTAACCCCTGATCAACTAGCGTGCCATTGGTTCCGGCAGGCGCAAGGGCTGGTCACGCTCAGTCGCCACGCCGAAGGGCGCCCGCAGGTAATGCTGGAAGCGATGGCGTCGGCATTGCCGATCATTGCTTCGCGCATGCCCGCGCATGCCGACATCATCGCCGATGGCCTTACCGGCCTCTTGTGCGACAGCGAAGCAGGTTATGCCACGGCGTTAGAGCGACTTGAGGATCCGGACGTGAACCGGCGCAGCGGCGAAGCC
>DATCSF010000009.1:0-11865 GCA_036568625.1 Rhodanobacteraceae bacterium
TAGGACAGGCGCACCTTTTCCTGCCCGACCGGCAGGTCGGCGCGCGCGAAGATCCACGACGATTTACTGTAGGCGATCTGCTGTTCCGGGTACACGCTGCGGTGGCCGATGACCAGATACGCCGCGATGCAGGCGCCCGCCACGTACAGGGTGGAGTCGGCGCCGAACAATTCGACGCCCATCAGGATCGCCGCGATCGGGGCGTTGGAGGCTGAGGCCACCACCGCCACCAGTCCGACCGCGGCGCCCAAGGCCGCGTGCAATCCGAGCAGATGCGCGAACGCACCGCCGGTGACGGCGCCGATCACGAACTGCGGCGTCACGATGCCGCCGTAGAAACCCGAGCCCAGGGTGATGGCGACCAGCAATGCCTTCCAGAAAAATCCGAAGTACGGCATGGCATCGCCCTGCAGCGCGCGATCCATCAGGGGCAGGCTGAGGCCCAGGTACTGATTCGGGATCGCCAGGATCAGCAGCGCCAGCACCATGCCGCCAAACATCGGCGTCAGCGGTGGCCACAGCGCATAGCGTTGCCTGAGCCAGCCGAACGCTTTTTTCGATTGATGCAGCAACTCCACGAACAGCCATGCCACCGCGCCACACAAGACGCCGATCACCACGGTCTTGAGAAACAGCAACTCGGTGAAATCGCCGACGAAGGCGATGTGGTACTGCGGGTACGGCACGCCCAGCCAGCGCGACACCTCGAATGCGGTGACGCCCGCAACGATGCCGGGGAACAGGAAATCATGGCGGATGCGGCCAATCGCCAGCATCTCGACGCCGTAGATCGCGCCGGCGATCGGCGTGCCGAACACGCTGGAAAAGCCCGCGCTGACGCCGCAGGCCAGCAGGCGCTTGCGCATTTCGGGGTTCAGGTGCAGCACGCGCCCGACCGCCGCCGCAAGGCTGGCGCCGATGTGCGAACACGGGCCTTCCTTGCCTGCCGATCCGCCGCAACCCAGCGTGATCAGCGCCGCCACCGGCTTGATCCACATCGTGCGGAACGGCAGCTTGCCCTGCTGTTCGTTGACCGCGAGGATCGCGTTGTCGCTGAAGGTGCTGCGGCGCAGTTTGTAGCCGTAGTGCAGCAGCAGCCCGTTGGCGAAGCCGCCCAGGGGCAGCAACGTCATCTGCAACCACAGCGGCGCTGCGTACGCGCGTCCCGCCGTCGCGAACAGGACGCGCAGGAAGATCGTGCAACCGACGCCGACCAGGGCGCCGGTGGCGATCGACAGCACCAGCCACTGCACCACGGTCGCGAGCATCACCAGCGGTTCGGCCAGGTGAAAACGCCGGATGCGCGTCGGGGTTGGCGAAGGCATGGTCGTGGCCGCAACTCACCTCGGCAAAACGGGCAAAGTATATCGACCGCCCGCGCGCGCCCGGCGCGAACGCAACGGGAAGGGACTGCCGATCAACGGGGAACACCGGCCATCCGCGGTCTGGCCGCTTTCAATGGCCCCCTGCCGGACCGCCTGCCAAGGCCGCCGGGGGCGCCACGGCGTGCACTCGTTCTGCACATATCCGTGGATACACTCGCCAATCACGTCCCTGAACGGAACAGGGGTCGGGCATGAACAAACCAAGCATTTTTCGACCCGGCGATCTGGTCGCGCGTACCGCTGCCATCGCCCGTGAAATAGCCGCCCCCCGCGCGGCCGATGTCGATCGCGATGCGCGATTCCCTTCCGAAAGTTTCGCCGCCCTGCGCGAAGCGCGGCTGCTGTCGGCCGCGGTGCCGCAGGCATTCGGCGGCCCGGGTGCGGGGATGCTGGAACTCGGCAGCCAGTGCGCGACGCTCGCGCAAGGCTGCGGCTCCTCGGGCATGGTGCTGGCCATGCACCACATCCAGGTGGCGTGCATCGCACGGCACGGTGCCCACGCGCCGTACTTCCAGAAATACCTGCGTGAAAACCTGGTGGAAAAGCAGGAGCTGATCGCCTCGATCACGTCCGAAAACGGCACCTTCGGCGACACCCGCTCCAGCATCTGCGCGGTGGAGGTCGAGGGCGACACGATGAAGCTGGGGAAGGACGCCACCACCGTGTCCTACGGTGCGCACGCCGATGCGCAGCTGGTGACCTGCCGGCGCGCGGCTGACGCCGCCGCGAGCGATCAGGTGCTGGTGCTGTTTCCGAAGGGTTCGTATACATTGGAGCAAACCGGTACCTGGGACACGCTGGGGATGCGCGGCACCTGCAGCCCCGGCGCGAAGTTTTCCGGTCGCGGAAGACCCGAGCAGATCGTGCCGGGCTCGTTCGCCGATTCCTCGGCGCAGACGATGGTGCCGTATTCACACATCCTGTGGTCGGCTCTGTGGACCGGCATCGCCGCCGACGCGCTCGCTCGCGCGGCGGCCTGCGTTCGCGAGGCGGCACGCCGCAAACCCGGCAGCGTGCCGCCCAACGCCGCCGCGCTGGCATGTGCCTATGCCGACCTGCAGACCATGCGCAACAACTGGCAAGCCTGCGCGATGGAATTCGATGCGATGACGGCAGCCGACGATCCCCGCGCGCGCGAAACACTGGGCTCGATGAACTGGGCGCTCAAGATGAACCAGTTGAAGATGGCCTGCTCGGAAACCGCACCGAGGTTGTGCCACCAGGCGCTCGAGATCATCGGCATCCTGGGCTACAAGAACGACACGCCCTTCAGCGTGGGCCGTCATTATCGGGATGTCCTGTCCGCCGCGCTGATGGTGTCCAACGGCCGCATCGCGGGCAAGAGCGCTTCGATGCTGCTGGTGGTCAAGGAGGTCTGAGCCGTGCCGGCGACCGCCTACGACGCCGAAGAATTCTTCCGCGGCCTGGTCGATGCCGGGTTGATCATCCCGGTGGGCGTGCCGGGCATCTTCGGCCGCAACCACGTATTCGAGGACGTGCTGGACCGCTTCAACAAGCTGGTCACCGAGCTCGCAAAGGACGATGGCGCCGAGTATTTCGTGTACCCCCCCGCAATCGATCGCAAGGTGCTGGAGCAGACCGATTACATGGACAGCTTCCCCGACCTTGCAGGCACGGTCTTCAGCTTCAAGGGCAAGGAACTGACCGCGCGGCAACTCAGCGAAGCGATCCACAATGGAGACGATTGGGCGCAATACCAGGACATGACCGCTGTGGCGTTGAACCCTGCCGCGTGTTACCCGGTCTATCCCAGTTTCACCGGCACCGTGCCGAAGGAAGGCAAGCTGGTGACGATGTTCAACTGGGTGTTCCGCAACGAACCCTCGCGGGAACCCACCCGCATGCAATCGTTCCGGGTGCGCGAGTTCGTGCGCTGCGGCACCCCCGCGCAAGTCGTGGAATGGCGCGACATGTGGCTGCGGCGCGGGCTGCTTCTGCTGCAATCGCTGCAACTGCCGGTGACGGCCGAGGTCGCTTCCGACCCGTTCTTCGGCAAGGGCGGCAGGATGCTGGCCGCCTCGCAACGCCAGCAGAAACTCAAGTTCGAGGTCACCGCGCCGGTCATTTCCGAGGAGAAGCCGACCGCCCTGTGCTCCTTCAATTTCCATCAGGAACACTTCGGCAGGGCATTCCACATCCGCACCGAGGACGGAGAAGTCGCGAACAGCGCGTGCCTCGGCTTCGGGCTGGAACGCGTGGCGATGGCGCTGTTCCAGGCGCACGGCTTCGAGCCCCGGCAATGGCCAGCCGCGGTCCACGACAAGCTCTGGCCTTGAGCGCGCCATGAAGGTGCTCGATCTCGACGCCGAACGCTACACGCGGCATCTGCTGCACGCCGAAGATCGCGTGTGGGTGGAGAAGAACTGTTATGTCGATATCTGGATCGAGCTCATCCACGCGCTGGGCTGCGAACCGCTTGCCATGCTGCCGTTCGTCAACGCAATCGATTTCCTGGGCGACCAGTGGACATTCTTCAAGCCGCGACACGACGAACTGCGCGCGCTGTACGGCATCGACGTGCAGGAACTCGACTGCTGGCTGCCGCTGGCCGAACATGCCGTCGAGCACCTGGGCGCGGGGCGCCTGATCGCGAGCGAGGCCGACGCATGGTGGCTGCCCGACACCGCCGGCACCGATTACCGCACCCAGCACACCAAGTCGTCGATCATCCTCAACGATCTGGACGTCGAACATCGCACGCTCGGTTATTTCCACAATGCCGGCTATTTCAGGCTGGACGGCGAGGATTTCGCGCACACCTTCCGGCTGGACACGAAACCGGATCCGGCGTTCATGCCGTTCTACGCCGAGCTGGTCGGCATCGACGCGCTGCAGCGCCTGCCCGACGCGGAACTCAAGGCGCGCTCGGCGGCGCTGCTGGCAAAACATGTCGCGGAGATGCCGGCCGACAATCCGGTCGAGCGCTTCGCCGCGCGCTTCCAGCGCGATCTGCCGACCTTGCAGGACAAAGGGCTGGCCTACTATCACGCTTGGGCCTTCGCCACGGTGCGTCAGCTCGGCGCGGCGGCGGAACTGTCCGCGCTGCACCTGCGCTGGCTCGATCCCCAGCGCCACGCCGCCGCCGCCAATGCCTGGGACCGGATCAGTCAAGGCGGCAAGACCTTCATCCTCAAGGCCGCGCGCGCGGTCAACGGCCGGCGGGCGTTGGATGCCACGCCGTACTTCGATGAGTGGGGCGGGGCCTGGCAAGCGGCCCGCGAGCAGCTGCGGTCAGGCTGAGGCCTGGCTGATCCAGTAGATCGTTCAGTTGGCCTTCGGGGCGGGATAAGGCGTCCCGTAGCGCACCGGGGCAGACGGCAAGGCTCTCGCCTTCCGTTCACTTAAAATGTGATACAGATCACGGTATTCTGCCGAACGGGGCAGTACCGCGCCCTCCAACTGCGGGCCAACGCTTGTGGAAAGAGCTCAACGCATCCGCAAGATACTGAGAGAGCACGGGCGCCTGGCCAGGGACGTCGACGCACTCGCCGAGGACGCGGACTTGTATCAGGCCGGCATGACCTCGCACGCGTCGGTCAACGTGATGCTGGCGCTGGAAGGGGAATTCGACGTGGAATTCCCCGACGAAATGCTGAAACGGAGCAGCTTCGCCTCCATTGCCGCCATCGCGAGCGCGGTCGAAAGCCTGACCGCGAATCCGGCATGACGTGCGTACGGCGCGTCGAAGGTCACCGACGCGCCGTGCTCGACACCGGCTGGGAAATGGCGTGCGCGCCTGCGGGGACCCCACGCGAGGACATCGACTCTCTCGATTGGTTGCCGGCCCAGGTGCCGGGCACCGCCGCGGGCGCCCTGCGCGCCGACGGCCGCTGGGATCTCTCGCAGACGCGCGACTTCGATGCCGAGGATTGGTGGTGGCGCTTGCGGTTCCACACCGACCCCGGGCCTGCCGTGCTTGGTTTTGATGGCTTGGCGACCTTGGCGGAGGTCTGGCTGGATGACCGATCGCTGCTGGTCAGCGACAACATGTTCCGTGCGCACGAACTGCCGGTCGTCCTCAATCGCGAGCACGAACTGGTAGTCGTTTGCCGGGCACTGGCGCCGGAACTGGCGCAACGCCGCCCGCGTCCGCGCTGGCGCGTGCCCATGCTGCAGCAGCAGCAACTGCGCTGGTTTCGCACCACGTTGCTGGGCCGCACTCCCGGATGGTCGCCGCCGTGTGCCGCGGTCGGACCGTGGCGCGCGGTATGGCTGGAAACGCGCGACTTCGAAATCGGACCGGTTCGGCTGGAGCCGCGCGTGCAGGCGAGGCGCGGGATCGTCGCGATCAGCGCGAAGCTTGACCCGCGCATCGAATCGGTGGAACTGGTCATCGGGCGCGACGACCCACCGATTGCCACACCGCTCACGCCGAACGCGGGGCGTTGGCATGGGCGCGCCGTGATCGAGAACCCGGCCCTGTGGTGGCCGCATACCCATGGCGCGCCCGCGCTGTATCGCGCATCGCTGGCATTGAAGTACGCAGGTCGCGAAGCCACCATCGACCTTGGCCGCATCGGTTTTCGCACCCTCGACATCGAGCACGGCGCGGGCGACGACTTCCGCGTCGTGGTCAATGGCGTGCCGGTGTTCTGTCGCGGTGCCTGCTGGACACCGCTCGATCCCGTCACCTTGTCGGCATCGGCCGAAGCGTACCGCGCCGCGCTCGCGCAGGCACGCGACGCCGGCATGAACATGCTGCGCGTCGGCGGCACCATGGTTTACGAGCAGGACGCGTTCCTCGACGCGCTGGACGAGGCCGGCATCCTGCTGTGGCAGGACTTGATGTTCGCCAACATGGATTATCCGGACGACGCAGCCTTCACCGCCAATGCGCTGGCCGAAGTCGACCAGCAACTCGAACGCCTGCATGCGCATGCCTGTCTTGCAGTGTTGTGCGGCAACAGCGAGATCGAGCAGCAGGCGGCGATGAGCGGCGCACCGCGCGGGTGCTGGTCGCCGCCATTGTTCCATTGCGCCATCGCGGAACGCGCACGTTCATTCGGCATCCCCTACGTGGCGTCCAGCGCGTCCGGCGGCGCGTTTCCGCACGCCGCCGACGCGGGGCCGACGTCGTATTACGGTGTCGGCGCGTACCTGCGCGGTTTCGACGACGCCCGCTTGAGTCGCCTGCGCTTTGCTTCCGAATGCCTGGCGTTCGCCAACATTCCGGAGGATGCGGGCTTGCCCGGCCCCGCGGTGCGCACGCACCACCCGCTGTGGAAAACCCGCTCGCCCCGCGACCTCGGCCCGGGCTGGGATTTCGACGACGTGCGCGACCATTACTTGCAACGCCTGTACCGCATCGATCCGGTCGCGTTGCGCCGTATCGATCACCAACGCTATCTGGCGCTGGGTCGCGCCGCGACCGGCGAGGCGATGGCGCGTTGCTTCGCCGAATGGCGGCGCGCCGACTCGCCCACGCGCGGCGCGCTGATCTGGTTCCTGCGCGACCTCTGGCCCGGCGCGGGCTGGGGCGTTGTCGCGGCGAACGGTGATCCGAAACCGTGCTGGTATGCGTTGAAACGCGCGTTGGCGCCGGTTTCGCTCGCGCTCACCGATGCGGGCGTCAACGGACTTGCCCTGCACGTCAACAACGATCCCGCCGTGCCGCTCGACGCGCGTGTCGAAATCAGCCTGTATCGGAATGGCGAGGTACCGGTGGGACACGCCCGTGCCGACGTGCGGGTCCCCGCCCATGGCGCCGTCACGCTGGCTGCGGCGTCGCTGTTCGACGAGTGGCTGGACCTCTCGCATGCCTACCTGTTCGGTCCGCCGCCGGCCGACGTTTTGCACGCAAAGCTGATTGCGGGTGACTCGTTGCTGGCCGACGCATTCTGGTTTCCAGCGGGACTGCCATCCGGTTGCGAAGCGGACATCGGTTTGACCGCCTCCCTCGAGCCAGGCGATGGCGATGCCGTCGTGCTGCGTATCGGCACGCGCCGCTTCGCGCAATCGGTATCGCTCCATGCGCCGGGCTACCTGCCGCAGGACAACGGCTTTCATCTTGCGCCCGGCCAGATTCGCATGGTGAAGCTGCAACCGCACGGCGATCCGCCGCGCAAGCCCGCGCGCGGCAACATCGTTGCACTCAACGCCGAAAGCGGCGCCGGGTTCGTGCTGCCATGAACGACCCTGCACCGGCGGCCGACCGCAAACGACGGGCGCACAGGCTCTCATTGACGCCCGCAGTGGGCGCGCGCACAGTGTGGCGGTGCCGCCGCGTGCCGACGCGTCGTGCGGCGGGCAGCGCCATGGAGGGCGCGATGACTACCCAAGGTCGACTGCAAGGCGCTCCGGGCGAGGCCCCAAAGCGCTCGCCGGCGGCGAGCGACGGGCGCGCATGCTGAATTTGCATGCCAGGCTGCCTGCAGGAATCGCCGGGGATTGGAACGCGCCTGACGTCCGTGGCGAGGGGTTCGCCACGTCCGCCGCATGGTTTGGCGCAAACGAACGTCCGCTGGCGGGATGGTGGACCGCGCCGGAACGCCCGTCGCGCAACGGCGTGGTGATCGCGCCGCCGCTGGGTTACGAATACTGGTCCAGTCACCGCAGCCTGCGCACCCTGGCCGAGTCGCTCGGGCGTGCTGGATGGCACGCGCTGCGCTTCGACTGGGATGGGACCGGCGACTCGGCCGGCGAGGCCTGCGACGCGCATCGTCTTGCCGCATGGCGTGCCAGCCTCGCGCACGCGGTAACGGCCATGCGCAACGCCGGCGTGGACCGCATCGCCTTGTTGGGGGTGCGCTTCGGCGCGACGCTCGCATTGACCGATGCCGCCGCGCTCGGGGTGGACGACGTGATTGCCTGCGCACCTCTTGCCACCGGCACGCGCTGGCTCAGGGAACTGCGCATGCTGGGCATTGCCGATCCGCGCAATCCCGGCACCGTGATGTACTCGGGGCTGGTGGTCGATGCCGGGACCGCGGCCGGCCTGGCCGGGATCGATCTGGCCAGAACCGCACCACCGCGGGTGGCGCGCACGTTGCTCGTCACCTACCCAGGCCCTGCCGACGCCGGATTGGCGCAATCGCTGCGTGCCGATGGCCGCACCGTGGAGGTACACCCATGCGAGGCGATGCGGAGCATGCTGGACGTGCCCGCCGGAGAGGATCGCGTACCGGACCACTGGATCGAACCCATCCTCACCTGGCTCGGACCGCCGCAAGCTAACAATTCTGGCGCAAATCCGCCGGCTCGCCCGGCCACCGACATCACATGGCAGGGCGGCAAGGTCCGCGAAAGTTTCACCACCATCGAACACCTGGTCGCGGTCTGCAGCGTGCCGCTGGACCGCGACCCCGACGCCGTGGTGGTGTTTCTCAACTCCGGCGCCGATCCGCACGTCGGCCCCGGCCGCGCGTGGGTCGACTACTCGCGTGCATTGGCGCGGCGGGGCTACGCGTGCGTGCGCCTGGATTTCACGGCCTTCGGCGAAAGCCCCGACGGCGGGCACCCACCCGGGCGTCCCTACGATCCACACTGCCTCGACGACACGGTGAGAACAGTCGCCGCACTGCGCCACCGTTACCGGCACGTGGTGCTGGCCGGGTTGTGCGTAGGTGCGTGGATCGCGATGCGGGCCGCGCAGGTCACGCGTGTCGACGGCGTGTTCGCGCTCAACCCGCTGTTGTGGTGGAAGCCGGGGCTGCCCATCATCATGCGTGTTCCCGACATCGTCGCGTGGCGCGCACCGATGCGCCGCCGTCAACACCGCCTTGCGCGACTCGGCGTGTGGTCGTTGCTGGATGCGGTCGGGATACGGTCGAGGGCGTCGTGCTGGCTGATCGCGCTGCGGCGGCGGCACATCCCGGTGGTGCTGTCCTATGCCGAAGGCGACGACGGCCTTGCCTATCTTCGCGATCGTTGCTCGCGGCGGCTGGCCAGCGAACTGTGCTCCGGCTGGTTGACACTCGAAGAGGTCCCGGGCATCGACCATCCGATGTTTCGCATGTGGCGGCGGCCGGCCATCGTCGAGCAATTGACGCGAATGCTTGCCGCACTGCCCCACCCGGCCGCAAAGGCCGAGCGTTGAATGGAAACGCGGGAAGCCCGCCACGGCGATCTGCGCACGCTCGAATGCGGCGACGATTCCGCGCCGCTGGTCGTGGTGATGCTGCACGGGCGCAACATGCAGGCCACCGATCTGGCGCCGTTCGGCGCGTCGCTCGGCTGCGAGGCACACTTCGTGTTTCCCGATGCGCCGCTCGCGGTTGATCCCGGACGTTCGTGGTGGCCGATCGACTCCGAGCGGCGCCTGCGGGGGCGTGGCATGCGGGATCTGCAAGCAATGCACCCGGAAGGTCGCGCGCGCGCGCGTGCAGGCCTGCACGCGCTGTGCGAACAGATTGCGCGCGGCAGGCGGCTGGCACTGGTCGGTTTTTCACAGGGCGGAATGCTGGCGATGGATTACGTGCTGCACGGCGGCCGCGCGGATGCGCTGGCCCTGTTGTCGTCAAGCCGCATGGCGTTCGACGAATGGCGTCCGCTACTGCCGCGGCTGGCCGGGCTGCCGATGCTGATCGCGCACGGCCGGGGCGACCTGGAATTGTCGTTTGCCGCAGGCGAGGCGCTCCGCGACGCAGCGCTCGCAGGCGCCGCAGAGGTGACCTGGTTTCCCTTCGACGGCGGACACGGCATCCCGCTGCCGGTGTGGCGGGAATTGCGCCGGTTCCTGCAGGCCTCTTGAGCCGAAGCGGGCGTTCAGACTAGTCCTTCCAGACTGGAGAGGTCTGCAAGGAATGTCCTTGAATCGTTGTTGCGTGTTTCGGACATGGATGCTGTCTGCGACATCGCGAACGTGGATGAGCCGCCGGTCCTCTGGGCCGGCCAGGGCTACCGTGCGCAAGCCGGCTGGTTCGGTCCCGCCGCGCGCGCGCGGTTTGGCTGGTATTACCGTCCCGAACGATTTGCCGGTGCGACCGGCGTGGTGATCGTGCCGCCGTTCGGTCACGAGGATGCTTGCGCGCACCGCACGCTGCGCCATCTGGCAGAGGCCTGTGCCCGCAACGGGTATGCCGCCCTGCGCTTCGATCCCGACGGCTGTGGCGACAGCGTGGGCGACGATTCCGAACCCGATCGCGTCGAAAACTGGATCGCCAGCGTGCTCGACGCCTGCGATCTCGTGCGTGGCGCCGGTGCGACCCGGGTGATGCTGGTCGGCATTCGTTTCGGTGCCACGCTCGCGACACTGGCCGCGCTGCGCCGGAACGATGTCGCCGCACTGGTGGCCTTCAATGCGGTGGTTCGCGGCAGCAACTGGCTGCGCGAGCTGCGCGCGTTCCAGGCCGCGATGAACCTGCACCCGGCGCCCACGGCAATGGCGGCGGGAGGCCAGGAGGCCGGCGGTTTCCTGTTGAGCCAGGCGACCTGCGGAACCCTGAAGGGCATCGACCTGACCCGCATCGCGGCACCGTCCCGAATGTTGCTGCTGGAGCGCGACGACCTGCCCGACTCCCCCGGTTGGCACGACCATTTGCGGGCAAGGGGTTGCCATGTCGAACGACGCCGCATTCCCGGCTACGTGGACATGATGACCGACGCGCATCTCAATCGGGTGGCAGGAATCTTCATCGATGCATGCGTCGATTACTTGCGCGGCTTGCCGCCCCCCGGCGGGATTCCGGCGGAAGCCCCGGCACTGCCCCTGCGTCCGACCGCGACACTGCGTATCGGCGATTCCTGGATCGAGGAGACCATCGTGTCGCCGGGCGCCGGCATTTTCGGCATCCTTGCACGGCCGCGGCGACGCGACGCGGATCGCGCACTGCTGGTGCTGAATGCGGGCGCGGTCCACCACGTCGGTGCGGGTCGCTTCGACATCGGGCTTTCACGGCAAATGGCCGCATCCGGACTGCAAGTGCTGCGGATCGACCTGACTGGCATCGGTGACAGCCCCGCGCGCGAGGGCGCTGCCGAGAACGTGGTCTACGGCGCACATTGCGTCAAAGACACCGGCGTGTGCGTGGACTGGTTGCGCGCACGCGGCGTGCGTGAGCTCATCGTCGGCGGCATGTGTTCGGGCGCCACCCATGCGCTGCGCGCCGTCCTGGCGGGGCAGGCCATCGACGCCGCCTATCTGATCAATTGCGGCCTGTTCGCGGCCAGGCCGGGAGCCGATCCGGCCGATCGACGCTTCGATGACATCGCGCACTACAACAAGTCCATGAAATCGTCGCGGTCCTGGCGAAAGTTGCTGAGCGGCAAAGTCGACATGCGGCGGATCGCCAAGGCCGCGGCATGGAAGATCGCGCTGCAGGGCAAGGGAGCTCTGCGGAATGCTGCACGCCGGGTGGGCCTGCCGATGCGCGGCGACCTGAGCCGTGACTTCGCCATGCTGGTCCGGCGCGGCGTGAAGGTGCACTTTCTCTATTCCGGCAACGATCCCGGTCTGGTCCGGCTTGCCGTCGAGGCGGGCTCGTCGGTTCCAAAATACTGCCGCGCGGGCCAGTTCAGCATG
>DATCSF010000010.1:0-40404 GCA_036568625.1 Rhodanobacteraceae bacterium
TTGTCCGAACGCGCGATGGCGGCCGGGCAGTACATGGGCATGGCGCTGCTGGTGATGCTGATGGGCCTCGCGTTCTACAACGACATCCTGCGCGTGCTCTCATGAGCAAGCCCACCCTGCCTCGCACCTCCAGCCAACGGCTTTCCCTGCGTGCGGCCTGATACCCGCCGCTTTCCCGTGCGCGGCCGCGCCTGTACGATGCACGGTTTGCGTGGCAAATCCTGAAACTCCGGAACCGACGATGAAGCGAGTCGCCGCACTGATCCTGTTCGCCGCCCTCTCCGCACCCGTGGCGGCGTATGCCTTCCAGCCCTTCACCGTCAGCGACATCCGCATCGAGGGCTTGCAGCGCATCGCGGCCGGCACGGTATTGAGCTATCTGCCGATCGAGCCCGGGCAGACCATGACGGACGCGACGGCGCAGAAGGCCATCCAGGACCTGTTCAAGACCGGCTTTTTCAACAACGTCCAATTGGAACGGCAGGGCAGCATCCTGATCGTGAAGGTCACGGAGCGGCCGTCCATCGCCAGCCTCGCGGTGCGCGGCAACAAGGACATCAAGACCGACCAGCTGATGAAAGGCCTCAAATCGGCCGGCCTCGCCGAGGGGCAGACCTTCGACCGCCTCACCCTCGACCAGATGCGCCAGCAATTGATCGCGCAATACAACGATCGCGGCAAGTACAACGTCACCGTCGATCCGCACGTCACCAACCTCGATCGCAACCGCGTCGCCATCGACATCGAGATCCACGAAGGCAAGGCCGCCAAGATCCAGGAAATCAACATCGTCGGCAACCGTGCGTTCACCGACAACCAGATCCGCGACGACTGGGAATCGGGCACGCCCAACTGGACGTCGTGGTACTCGAACAACGACCAGTATTCGCGCGAAAAGCTGTCGGGCGACCTGACCAAGCTGGCCTCGTACTACCTCGATCGCGGCTACGCCGATTTCAACATCAATTCGGCGCAGGTCACGATCAGCCCCGACAAGCGCGACATCTACATCGCCGCCGCCGTCCACGAAGGCGAGATCTACAAGATTTCCGACATCCACCTGCTCGGCACCCTGATCCTGCCGGAGGACGCGTTGCGCAAGGTGCTGCGCATCCAGCCGGGCGAAGTGTTCGATCGCCACAGCATCGAGTTGTCCTCGGATGCGATCACCGACGTGCTGTCGAACATCGGTTATGCCTTCGCCAAGGTCTCGCCGCTGCCGAAGGTGGACGAAAAGGATCACACGGTCGATCTTACGTTCTACATCGACCCGGGTCCGCGCGTGTACGTGCGCCGCATCAACTTCAAGGGCAATACCAATACCCAGGATCAGGTTCTTCGCCGCGAAATGCGCCAGTACGAGGGCGCCTGGTATTCGCAGGCCGCGATCGACCGTTCCAAGGTGCGCCTGCAGCGCCTGGGCTATTTCAGCGATGTCTCCATCGATACCGCCAAGGTGCCCGGCACCACAGACGAGGTCGACCTCAACGTCAAGGTCAAAGAGGAATCGTCGGGTCAGTTCCAGTTCGGCGTCGGTTATTCGCAGGTGTCGGGCATCATCCTGTCGACTTCGATCGCCAACAACAATTTCCTCGGCACGGGCAACCGCGTGTCGGCGACATTTTCGAAGAGCCTGTTCCTGAAGCAGTACCAGGTTTCGTTCTTCGACCCGTACCTCACCGACAGCGGCATCGGCATCGGCTACAACGCCAGCGTGCTGAAGTTGAACCAGGGCGAGCAGAACATCGCGTCCTATCTGTCGGACACCGACTCGTTCAACACCTACCTGAGTTTCCCGATCAGCGAAACGGACAGCGTCAACCTGGGGATCGGCGTCAACAAGACCCGGCTGGACCTGATCCCGGGCTTTACGCCGCAGGTGTTTTTCGACCAGGTCTACAAGATCGGCCACTACACCATCCACGACACGCCGCTGACGATTTCCTACGCGCACGACACACTCAACAAGTTCTTCAAACCCACCCGCGGCGGTCTGCAGCAAATCAGCGCGGAAATCGGCCTGCCCGGCGGCACCGTGCCCTACTACAAGCTGACGTTGTCGACCAGCGACTACTTTCCGCTGCCGTTCGGTTTCGTCGGCCACGTGTCGGGCACCCTCGGTTACGGCAAGGCGTATTCCAAGGACGTGTCGGTGCAGTACGCCGACAGCCAGGGCGTCATCCGCACGATGTCGTTCCCGTTCTTCCAGAACTACTACGCGGGCGGCGTGCGCGACGTGCGCGGTTTCGAGGACAACACGCTGGGTCCGCGCATCTGCTCGGGCCTGATCGGTGCCAACGGCCTGCCCGACAAGACCGCCATTTCGACCAACGGCACCTGCTCCGGCGGCTCCTATTTTCGGCCACAACCGGTCGGCGGCGCGTTCAAGGTACTGGGCAGCAGCGAACTCGTGCTGCCGTTCTTCAAGGACAATCCAAAGGCGCGCATCTCGCTGTTCGCCGACGTCGGCAATGTCTATGCGAGCTACAGCGACTTCAACGCATCGGACCTGCGCGCCTCGGTGGGCATCTCGCTGCAGTGGATCGCGCCGGTGGGGCCGATCGTGATCAATCTCGCGCGGCCGGTCCACGACAGGCCGGAAGACAAGCCCTTCGAGGAAACGCTGCAGTTCTACTTTGGCCGCACGTTTTAGTGCAGCGCCCGCCGTACTCGTGTACGGAAGCGCTGCCTGAAACAAGATCCATCCTGTCGCAATCTCCGCCCGTCCTCTGCGGTGCGAGGGACCCGATCGGCACCTCTAGGGGCTGAAACAGCGCGCGTACCGATACAATTCCGGCATCGGTGCGCGCAAGGCGCCAACAATGCGCGCGCGGCCCGAAATACCTCTTCGATCGCAGGGGCAAATGGAACGATCAACCGGCTATCGCATCGACGAATTGGCACGGCGTTTCGGGCTCGAAGCGCACGGCGATGCATCGCGCGTGATCCATGGCGTCGCGCCGCTGGCCCGCGCGGGACACCAGCACCTGGCGTTTCTCGCCAACCCGCGCTACGCGGCCGACCTGGCCCGCACCGGCGCGGGCGTGGTGGTACTGCGCGCCGAACACGCGGATGCCAGTCCCGTGCCGGTGTTGATTGCGAAGGACCCTTATCTTGCCTATGCGCGCATCGCGGCTTTGTTCGAACAGGCGCCCGCCCCTGCAGCCGGCATTCATCCGACGGCAATGATTGCGGACGGGGCCACCGTGGATGAGTCCGCGAACATCGGTCCGTATTGCGTCGTCGAAGCCGGCGCGGTCGTCGAAGCCGGCGCGATGTTGGGACCGCATTGCGCGATCGGCCCGGGCTGCACCATCGGTGCGCAGTCGCGCCTCGGCGCGCGCGTCACGCTGGTGACGCGCGTGACGCTCGGACGCCGCGTTTTGATCCATGCCGGGGCGGTATTGGGGGCGGACGGCTTCGGCATCGCGCGCGGCGAAGACGGCTGGGTCAAGGTGCCGCAGCTCGGCGGCGTGCGCATCGGGGACGATTGCGAAATCGGCGCCAACACCACGATCGACCGCGGTGCACTGGAAGACACCGTGCTGGAAGAGGACGTGCGTCTCGACAACCAGATCCAGATCGCACACAACGTCCGCATCGGCGCACACAGCGCGCTGGCGGGCTGCGCGGCGGTCGCCGGCAGCGCCACGATCGGCCGCGATTGCCTGATCGGCGGCAGCGCGGGTGTATTGGGCCATCTCGATGTGGCCGATGGCGTTACCATCACCGCAATGACCCTGGTGACCCATTCGATCCGCGAGGCCGGCGTGTATTCTTCCGGCGCGCCGATCGAAAAGAATCGCGCGTGGCGCCGCAACGCCACCCGCATGCGCCAGCTCGACGCAATGGCTCGGCGCATTGCCGCCCTGGAAAAACAACTGGAAGTCCTGATGAAGGAAAGCAACGAATGAACGAAACAAGCCCCCCCGTGACCCTGCCGGTAGACGCGGAGCGGATCGCGGCGATCCTGCCGCACCGCTACCCGTTCCTGCTGGTCGACCGGGTCGTCGAATTCGCACCGGGGCAAAGCATCGTGGCGATCAAGAACGTCACGCTCAACGAACCGTTTTTCCAGGGACACTTTCCCGGCCACCCGGTGATGCCCGGCGTGCTGATCGTCGAGGCCTTGGCGCAGGCGTCCGGTTTGCTGATCGGGTTGTCCGGCATGCCCACCGACAAGGACGATCACATTTTCTACCTTGCCAAGGTGGACAATGCGCGCTTTTCGAAACCGGTCGTACCGGGCGATCAGCTGCGGCTGGAAGTGCAATTGAAGCGCCGTCTCCGCAGCGTGGGCATCTTCACCGCGCGCGCGCTGGTGGATGGTGCGGAAGCGGCAACCTGCGAACTGATGTGCGCGGAAAGCAGTCGGTGAGCCACATCCATCCGAGCGCGATCGTCGATCCCGGCGCCAAGCTCGCCGACGATGTCACGGTGGGGCCGCTGACCGTCATTGGCGCCGAGGTCGAAATCGCACCCGGCAACCGCGTCGGCGCGCACACGCTGATCCAGGGACCGACCCGGATCGGGCGCAACAACCATATCGGCGCGTACGCGTCGATCGGCGGTGACCCGCAGGACAAGAAGTACACGGGCGAACGCAGCGAACTGGTGATCGGCGAAGGCAACACCTTCCATGAATTCGTCACCATCAACCGCGGTACCGCCGAGGGCGGCGGCGTCACCCGCATCGGCAACGACAACTGGGTGATGGCCTACGCGCACATCGCCCACGACTGCCGCATCGGCAGCCACACCATCTTCGCCAACAACGCCACGCTCGCGGGCCATGTGGAAGTGGGCGACCACGTGGTACTGGGCGGTTTCGCGGGCGTGCACCAGTTCTGCAAGATCGGCGCGCACGCCTTCGCCGCAATGTATTCCGCGATCAATCGCGACGTACCACCCTTCATCTACGTCGCCGGCCAGTTCGCGGTGCCGCGCGGAGTCAACGCGGAGGGCCTGAAGCGGCGCGGTTTCGACCCCGAACGCATTGCCGCGATCAAGCGCGCCTATCGCACGCTTTATCTCTCGCACAAGACACTGGAACAAGCGCGCGCGGCGCTTGCCGACCAGGCGGGCGCCAGCGAGGACGTGCGCGCGTTCTGCGATTTCATCGACCGCAGCGAGCGTTCGCTGGTCAGGTAAATGGGCGCGCCGGGGGCCACGCGGACTTTTGCGCTCGTCGCCGGCGAGGACTCCGGCGACCAGCTCGGCGCCGACCTGATCGAGGCGCTGCGCGCGCGCTTCCCGCAAGCACGCTTCGTGGGCGTGGGCGGTCCGCGCATGCGCGCGGCGGGCTTCGACGCCTGGCACGACATCTCCGCCCTGTCGGTGATGGGGGTGGCCGAAGTGCTGCGCGATCTTCCACGCCTGTTGCGTCTGCGCGCGTCGCTGGCGCGCAGGCTGGCCGAACTGCGCCCGGACGCGTTCATCGGCATCGATGCGCCCGACTTCAACCTGGGACTGGAAAAAAAATTGAAATCGGCCGGCATCCGCACGGTGCACTACGTCAGTCCGTCGATCTGGGCGTGGCGCGAAGGCCGCGCGGAAAAAATCGGACGATCGGCGGATCGCGTGCTGTGCCTGTTTCCGATGGAACCCGCGATCTACGCGCGGTACGGCGTGGACGCCCGCTTCGTCGGGCACCCGCTGGCAGACCGATTTGCGCTGATCCCGGACCGCGAGACCGCGCGCAGGGACTTGGGGCTCGATGGCGAAGCGCCAGTGCTGGCGGTGCTGCCGGGCAGCAGGGCTTCGGAAATCCATCGCCTCGGCGCGATCTTCATCGATGCCGCGCAACGCGTCGCCGCACAGATCCCGAACCTGCAGATCGTTGTTCCTGCCGCCAACCAGCGGTGCGCAGGTTTGCTTCGGACGCTGATCGAAACAGCGGCAACCGGGAACACGGTGACGGCATCCGCCAAGCCTTCCGCATCCCGTTCCCGGCCCCCCGTTCCTGTACTTTTGCAGGGCCACGCCCACCGCGCGATGATCGCCGCCGACGTGGTGTTGCTGGCCTCCGGCACCGCCGCGCTCGAGGCGATGCTAGCAAAGCGCCCGATGGTGGTCGGCTACCGCATCGCGCCCTTCACCCACGCCATCGTCAAGGGCCTCGGCATGCTGAAGACGAATGTCTATTCACTGCCGAACGTCCTCGCCGGCAAGATGCTGGTCCCGGAACTGATGCAGCGTGATTGCACCCCCGAACGACTCGCCGACGCCGTCGTGAGGCTGTTTCGTGACACCGCCCGCCGCGACGAACTGGTCCAGGAATTCGAACGGATGCACCTTGCGCTGCATGCGGGCGGCGGCGGCGCTGCCGCCGCGGCGCGCGCCATCGGACAGGTGCTGGCGCCGCACCCCGCGGAGCGGGCGCCGCCATGAGCATTGCGCGCAGGTCTCTGTTCTCCTTGCGCTGGCCCCGCACATGGCGGCTCGGCATCGGCGTGATCACGCTGGGCATCACCGTCTGGCTGGGCCCGCTGGCCGAGCACACGGCCCGCGAATGCGCATTCGCCGGCTGCATCCTGGCCGGATCGATACTGCTCGCTATCGCTGTCAGCCGTCGTCTCGCATTCGGGCTGGCGACCGGCTGCCTGCCGATGCTGCTGCTGGTGATCGCGGCCAACCTGAAGTTCCGTTATCTGTCGACGCCGCTGCTGGCGCCGGACTTCATCTATTACTTCAACGCAGAGATCGCCGAAACGCTGTTGCGTTATCCCTTCATCATCGCGGCGATCGCGGTAACGTTCGTGCTGGTGCCGCTGGCGCTGGTGCTGCTTTGGCGCGGCGACATCCGGCTCGCACGCAGGTTTCGCGGCGATCGCGCGATCGCCATCGCTGGTGCGATCGCGATTCTGGCGGTGACGCTGTATCCGCGCGGCCCGTTCGCGCAGGTGTACGACAAGGGCGTGTGGGAAGCGATGATCGACAAGAGTTTCGTGTCGGATTTCATCGTGTCGATCCGCAATGCGCGCGTCAGCGAGCCCCCGTTCCTGCCCGCCGCCGCCACGCGCGACGACTGGCACGACCTGGCCGCCGCCGGACCGGGTGCAACCCGCAAGCCCGACATTATCGCGGTGCTCGAAGAAAGCACGTTCGACCCACGCATGCTCACCGCGTGCACGTCGAAGCTGTGCGATGCGCGCATGTTCCACGCCGACGCCGACACCATCGCGCACGGCTGGATGAACGTGCACACCTGGGGCGGCGGTACCTGGACATCCGAGTTCGCATTCCTGTCGGGCCTGCCGCACACGCTATTCGGGCCTGCCGGGATCTACGCGCCATTCAACCTGGCGCCACGTATCCGCTTCACGTTGCCGCGCCTGCTGGACGCCGACGGCTACCGCACCATCGGTATTTATCCGACCGACGGCGATTTCATGAACGGGCGCGACGCCTACGCCGACTATGGCTTCGATGCTTTCTATGGCGGCCGCGAGTTGAAACTGGGCTGGGGCGCGACCGATGCCCAGGTCTTCCGCGCGTTCGAACACGTGTTCGAAGCGGAAAGGCACAAGGCCGACGGCAAGCCGCTGTTCGTATTCATGCTGACCCTGCACCAGCACGGCCCGCACATGGCGCCGCTGCACGAACTGCCTGCGCCTTACGACAAGCCGTTGTTTCCGGGCAAACTTGCATCCGGCAACCAGGCGCTGGACGACTGGTTGAACCTGAATCTCGCCAACTACCTGCAGCGCCTGTCGATGTCCGACGCGGCGATGGCGCAACTGGAAGACTTCCTGCGCCGCGACGGCCGCCCGGTGCTACTGTTGCATTTCGGCGATCACCAGCCGTCGTTCGACGGCGCGATCAATACGCTGGCCAAGACCGTGCCGCAGCAAGTGCCCGACCCGCAGTACGTGACGTATTACATGTTGAAGGGTTTCAACCTGCCGATCCGGCGCGAAGATTATCCGGTGCTCGACATCAGTTATCTCGCATCGCTGCTGCTGGACGCCGCCGAATTGCCGCGCAATCCGTTTTTCGTCGCCAATACCTTGCTGCGCGACCGTTGCGACGGACACGATCTGGATTGCCGCAACGCCGCGCTGCGCGATTCCTATCGCGCCTACATTTTCGGAAGCCTGCATGACCTCGGCGATTGACGATCCCGTCGGTTTCGCCACGCTGCCGCCTCACAAGCTCCGGCGCTGGCCGGGCGTGGCGGACGTAGCCGGCGTGGACGAAGCCGGTTGCGCGCCGCTGGCGGGGCCGGTGGTGGTCGCCGCGGTGATCCTTGACCCTGCCTGTCGCATCAACGGACTGGACGATTCCAAGCTGCTGCCGGAAGCCACGCGGGAAAAACTCTACGCACGCATCGCGGCGCGGGCCCTGGCGTGGAGCGTAGTGGCCGTCGGCGTCGAGGAGATCGATCGCATCAACATCTTCCACGCGCGCATGGCCGGCATGGTGCGTGCGCTGGAACGCCTCGCCTGGGTGCCGCGGTTCGCACTGATCGACGGCAACCACTTGCCGCGGTCACTGCCCTGCCCCGCGCGGGCACTGGTGGACGGGGACGCGCTGGCACCATCCATCAGCGCGGCATCGATCATCGCCAAGGTGACCCGTGACCGCATCATGCGCGAGATGGACGCCCGCTGGCCTGGCTACGGCTTCGCCCAGCACAAGGGCTATCCCACGCCGGGCCATCGCGAGGCGCTGCGCCGGCTCGGCCCATGCCCCGAACATCGGCGCAGCTTCGCCCCGGTGCGGGAGGCGTGCGCACAACAACTCGATCTTGAATTCTCCGAAAGACTGCGGGCCGCCGCAAAATAAGACCGGCCTCCTATTGTTTTCGCTCGCCTCCAGACGAGCGGAACCAGCCTCGGAACGTCGTGCGCTCGCGGGAAAACCGACGTGGTTGCCGGCCCGGCCGGCATGGCGGTCACGGCAGGCTGTCAACACCTTGCCGCTCCCGCGCGGCGGCAATAGGCTTGCACGATTATCATGACGCGCAACGATGCCGATCCGCTACGTCCACCTGCGCACCCATAGCGAATACTCGCTGCGCGACTCGACCATCCGGGTTCCGGAAAAACCCGAATACGGCGATCCGGCCAAGGCGAAACAGGCGAACCTCGTCAGCCGCGCGGTGGATCTGGGTCTGCCGGCATTGGCGTTGACGGACGACTCCAACCTGTTCGCGCAGATCAAGTTCTACCGTGCCGCCGAAAAGGCCGGCGTCAAGGCCATCGTGGGTTGTGATGCGTGGGTCGCCAATCCCGACGATCCCACACGCCCCGACCGCCTGACGCTGCTGTGCCGCGATCATGCCGGCTATCTCAACCTGACCCGCCTGATCTCACGCGGATGGCTGGAGGGCCAACATGCCGGACGCGCGCAGTTGCAGGCGGATTGGCTGGACGGCGCCGTAGGCGGGTTGTTCGCGATCGCAGGACGCGACAGCGCCTGCGGACGCCTGCTGGCCGCGCAACGCGAGCACGACGCGTGGACGAACCTGGACGTCCTGCGCCGCCATTTCGAGGATGGGCTGTACGTCGAAATCACCCGCACGCGCCGCGAAGGCGAGGAAGCCTTCAACGCGCAGGCACTGCAGCTTGCCTCGCGGCTGGATCTGCCCATTCTCGCCACCAACGACGTGCGATTCCTCGACGCCGACGATTTCGAGGCGCACGAGGCACGCGTGTGCATCCAGCAGGGTTACCAGCTTTCCGACCCGCGCCGGCCGCACGCGTATTCGACCGAACAATGGCTGAAGCCCGCCGATGCGATGGCGGACTTGTTCGCAGATCTCCCCGAGGCGCTGGACAACACGGTCGAGCTCGCCAGGCGCTGCAATCTCGAACTTTCGTTCGGCAAGTACTACCTGCCCGCGTTTCCGGTTCCCGCGAGGGATACGCTGGAATCGTGGATCACCAGCCAGGCGCGGGAAGGCCTCGAGCAACGCCTCACCGAAGCGGGCCTGGCCGCTGGCCACACCCGCGAGGATTACGAATCGCGCCTGGAGCTCGAACTGGACGTGATCGGCAAGATGGGCTTCGCCGGTTACTTCCTGATCGTGTCCGACTTCATCCGCTGGGCCAAATCGCGCGACATTCCAGTGGGGCCCGGACGCGGTTCGGGCGCAGGCTCGGTGGTGGCGTGGTGCCTCAAGATCACCGACCTCGATCCGCTGCGCTTCGGCTTGCTGTTCGAACGTTTCCTCAATCCCGAACGCGTGTCCATGCCCGACTTCGATGTCGACTTCTGCATGGAACGCCGCGACGAAGTGATCGCCTACGTCGCCGAGAAATACGGCCGCGATCAGGTCAGCCAGATCATCACCTACGGCTCGATGGCGGCGAAAGCCGTGCTGCGCGATTGCGGCCGCGTGCTCGGCATGCCGTATGGGCAGGTCGACAAGATCGCGAAACTGATCCCGCGGATGCCGCTGGACCTGACGCTGTCCGACGCGCTGGGCTTGAGCGAGAAATCCAGGAAGGAACCCGATCGGGTGGTGCGCGAGTTCTGCGATGCGTACCAGCAGGACGACGAAGCGCGCACACTGATCGACCTCGCGCTGAAACTCGAGGGCCTCACCCGCAACGCCGGCAAGCACGCCGGCGGCGTGGTGATCGCGCCGACGCCACTCACCGACTTCGCGCCGCTGTATTCGGAACCCGGCGGCGCCGGCGTCGTCACGCAATACGACAAGAACGATGTGGAAACCGTGGGCCTCGTGAAGTTCGACTTCCTCGGCCTGCGCACGCTCACGATCATCGACTGGGCGGTCAAGGCCATCAACGCGCGCCGCACGCAAACCGGCGAGGCGCCACTCGACATCGCCGCGCTGCCGCTGGACGATCCGGAAGTGTTCCGGATGTTCCGCGAAGCACGCACGGTCGCGGTGTTCCAGTTCGAAGGCGGCGGCATGCAACGGCTTTTGAAGGACGCCAAGCCGGACCGCTTCGAAGACCTGATCGCACTGAACTCGCTGTTCCGCCCCGGCCCGATGGACCTGATCCCGAGTTACGTCGCGCGCAAGCACGGCCGCGAGCCGGTCACCTATCCCGATCCGCGGGTCGAACCGGTCCTGCGCGAAACCTTCGGCATCATGGTGTACCAGGAGCAGGTGATGCAGATGGCGCAGATCGTCGGCGGCTATTCGCTGGGCGGCGCCGACCTGCTGCGCCGCGCGATGGGCAAGAAGGTGCCGGCCGAAATGGCCAAGCACCGCGGCGTCTTCCGCGACGGCGCGATGCAGAACGGCGTGCCGGAGAAAAAGGCCGACGCGATCTTCGACCAGATGGAAAAATTCGCGGGCTACGGCTTCAACAAGTCGCATGCTGCCGCGTACTCGCTGGTCGCGTACCAGACCGCGTGGCTGAAGACACACTACCCCGCCGAGTTCATGGCCGCGACGATGTCGTCCGACATGGATTCGACGGACAAGCTGGTGCAGTTCATCGAGGACGCGCGCGGCATCGGGCTCTCGGTGCTGCCACCCGACGTCAACACCTCGGACTACCACTTCGTCGCGATTCCACAGGGCGGTCCGGTCGAGCACGACGCGATCCGCTATGGCCTGGGCGCGATCAAGGGCGTGGGCCGCGCGGTATGCGAGTCGATTGTTGCGGCGCGCGCGTCGGGCGGGCCGTTCCGCGACCTCGCCGATTTCTGCGCACGCATGGACCCCGGCAAATTGAACAAGCGCGTGTTCGAGGCGCTGATCCAGGCGGGTGCGATGGATTCCCTGGGCGCCAACCGCGCGACGCTGACCGCGCAACTGCCGGAAGCCGTGAAGGCCGCCGAACAGAGCCTGCGCGACCGCGAAGCCGGGCAGAACGACATGTTCGGCGCCGCGTTGGCGCCGATCGCGACGGTCGCGATCGCCACCCCGCCACAGCCGCCGTGGACGCTCGAACGCAGGCTGGCCGGCGAACGCGCCACGCTCGGGCATTATCTTTCCGGGCATCCCACCGATCCCTGGCGCGGGGTGTTGGCACAACTTACGACCTGCCCCATCGGCGAAATCGCGGCTCGCTACGAGCCGCCCGCACCGCGGGGCGGCGACGACGGCGAGAACCGCTATCGGCGTGCGCCGGAAACGCCATGGGCCGTCGCGGGCATGGTCGTCAAGGTGTTCCGGCACGGCGAGGCCGGCGCCGGGGTGCGCGTCGAGGATTGGTCGGGCGCGATGACCACCAATTTCTTCCGCGACGCAATGGAGGAGTACGGCGCGCTGCTGCAACCCGACGCCATCCTGGTGATCGAAGGCGGATTGGCCTTCGATGATTTTCGCGGGGAACTGCGCGTGCGCGCGCGCCGCGTGTGGACGCTGGACGAAGCCTGTGAAGCCGGGACGCGGGTACTACGCATTGGTGTCAACGGCATCGACGCGGGCTTCGTATCCAACTTCAAGCGCGCGCTCGCGGGCCACTGCGGCGGCCGCACCCCGTTGCTGCTCACCGGCTACCGCAACGCGACGGGCAGCGCCGACATCCGGCTCGGCGACGAATGGCGCGTCCGCGTCAACACCGAGCTGCTGCGCAATCTGGCCGAAGTACCCGGCGTGAAGTCGGTGCAACCCTCGCTGGCCCGGCCCGTCGCCGACTCGTAGGCCAAGGGAAACCGGTCAAGGCGCACTTTCATGGCCGGCTGGCGCGGACGATGCTTGGCATTCAAACCCGAAATTGCATGCTGACCCCGGTTTGGGTTTGCCGCGGCGGCTATAATCGCGGCTTTGCCCCGCCCAGGCGCAAGCAATGAACCCCAACTTCCTCGATTTCGAGCAGCCGATCGCGGAGCTGGAAGACAAGCTGCGCGAGTTGACCGCGGCCAGTCGCGACAGCGCCATCGACGTGGACGACGAGGTCGGCAAACTGCGCGCCAAGCTGCGCAGCAAGACTGCGGAAATTTTCCGCAACCTGTCGCCCTGGCAGATCACGCAATTGTCGCGCCACCCGGGACGTCCGTACACCAACGATTACCTCGCGGTGATCTGCGACGAGTTCCACGAACTCGCGGGCGACCGCATGTACGCCGACGACGCCGCGATCGTGGGCGGCCTGGCGCGCATCATCGGGCGTCCGGTGGTGGTGATCGGCCACCAGAAAGGCCGCGACATCAAGTCGAAAGTGCGCCGCAATTTCGGAATGCCGCGCCCGGAAGGTTACCGGAAAGCGTTGCGTTTGATGAAGATGGCCGAACGCTTCGGCCTGCCGGTACTCACCTTCATCGACACGCCCGGCGCCTACCCGGGCGTTGGCGCCGAGGAGCGCGGACAGAGCGAAGCGATCGCGCGCAACCTCGCGGACATGGCTGAACTGAAGGTGCCGATCGTGTGCACAGTGATCGGCGAAGGCGGCTCCGGCGGCGCGCTGGCGATCGGCGTGGGCGACCGCGTCAACATGCTGCAATATTCGACTTATTCCGTGATCTCGCCCGAGGGCTGCGCCTCGATCCTGTGGAAGAACGCAGGCCGTGCCAAGGACGCCGCCGAAGCGCTGGGCCTCACCGCGCCCCGCCTCAAGGAACTCGGGTTGATCGACAAGATCATCCGCGAGCCCACCGGCGGCGCGCACCGCAACCCGCGGTCGATGGCGATCCGCCTGAAAGCCGTGCTGCTGAACCAACTCGACGAACTGCAGGCGCTGCCGATCGACGAACTGCTGCAGCAGCGTTATCAGCGCCTGCGCGGCTACGGCGCCTACCAGGATTAGGCCCGCAATGGCGGTCCACGGCATCGCCCACCTCAACCTGCGCGCGTCGGCGCAAACGATCGAACGCCTGCGCCGGTTCTACGTGGATGTCATCGGATTACGCGAAGGGCCGCGTCCCGCGTTTCGTTCCGGGTCGCGGGGATACTGGCTGTACGCAGGCACCCGCGCCGTATTGCACCTGACGATCGCGCAGGACGGCGGCGCCACCGTGCAGCCACGCGGCGTGTTCAACCACCTTGCCTTCGACTGTGATGACCCCGACGCAACCCGCGCGCGCCTCGACGCCGCCGGCGTCGCCTACAGCATCGGCGCGGTGGACGACCTCAACCAGATTCAACTGTTCCTGACTGATCCCGCCGGCATCGGCGTCGAACTCACCTTCACAGTCTCGTCGACAGGCGGCTGATACGGTACCTCGCCCTTTATCATCGGTGGCATGTCGACGCCAGGGCTGACCGAAACGCTGCAAGCAACACTGCGCGAAGGCGCGCCGGGTGCATTGTGCGTCGCCTTCAGCGGTGGACCGGACTCCACCGCCCTGCTGCACGCGCTGGCACGGTTGCCGGAAGCACGCGCGCGCGGGCTGCGTGCATTGCACATCGATCACGGCTTGCATCCCGACAGCGGCGCCTGGGCGCGGCGATGCGCTGCGTTCTGCCGGGCATTGGACGTGCCGCTGACCACCGCCCGGGTGAAGGTTGACGATGCCCGCGGCGAGGGCATCGAGGCCGCGGCGCGCCGCGCGCGGCGCGCGGCGTTCGCCGCACACCTGCGCAATGGCGAATGGCTGGCGCTGGCGCACCATCGCGACGATCAAGTCGAAACCATTTTGCTGAAACTGCTGCGCGGCGCAGGGCCGGAAGGCCTGGGCGGCATGCGCGCATTGCGGCCGTTCGCGGGTGGCCGCCTGTGGCGACCCCTTCTGGAAACGCCTCGCGAAATCGTGCGCAAGTATCTGTCAGAAAATGCGCTTGCCTGCATCGAGGATCCGGCCAATGATGACCCGCGCTTCGCCCGCAACGTGCTGCGAAGGGACGTCCTGCCGCGCATCGCAAGGCACTGGCCGCACGTGGACGCATCGATCCTGCACGCCGCGCGGCTGTGTCGCGCGGCCGCCGATCATATCGACGAAGCCGCGCAAGCCGCGCTTGCCAACCTTCGGCGTGAAGCGGACACGCTGGACGTGGCGGGCTGGCTGGCGTTGCCGGATGCCCTGCGCGCGCCGGTGCTGGACAATTGGCTGCACGCGCGCGGACTTCCCGCCCCGCCGGATGCCACGCGCGTGGAACTGGCACGGCAAGCCGCGCATGCCGCGGACGACAGCGTGCCCCTGGTTGCGTGGCCGCACGCGGAAGTCCGCGTCTGGGACGGCCGCCTGCACGGCACGCCTCCGCTGGCGCCTCTGCCGGGCGAGTGGCAAGCGGGATGGAACGGCGCGCCGCTCGCGCTGCCGCAGGATTGCGGCGCGCTGGTGCTCGAAGCGAAGAATCCAGCGTCACCGCTTGCGGACGACGCACGTCTGGATGGGCCGTTGACGGTGCGCTTTCGCCGTGGCGGCGAACGGATCAAGCCCGCGGGCGATGTCCATACGCGCGAATTGCGCGACCTGTTCCAGCGCACCCGCATGGCGCCATGGTTGCGTGGACGCTGCCCGCTGGTTTTCGAGAATGACGAATTGATCGCAGTCGCCGGCCTGTGGTTCAGCGAGCATGGCGGGGCCTTCTTCGATGCCCGCGGCGCGAGCCCGCGCTGGCTGCCACCGAAATGGGCATGACGCGCGATGGCGCGGGCAGCCGTTCAGGCGGCGTCCACGCCGACCGCGATAACAAGACCCGGGTCACAGGAGGAAGCCGACATGAAAACCACACGCATCGCCGCCATCGTCGCGCTCGCGCTTGCGGGCGCCGGTCTCGCCGCCACGCCGGCGCTGGCCGACCCACCGCCGTGGGCGCCCGCGCACGGCTGGCGCGCCAAGCACCAATACGTCTATTACCCGTCGGCCGAGGTCTACTACGAACCAGCTTCGAGGATGTGGTTCTGGTTTGGCGGCGACGGTTGGCAGGCCGGCCTCAGCCTGCCGATCGCATTGCACGGATTTGTGAGCACGGGGGGCGTGAACATCGCGCTCGACGTCGATCAGCCATATCTGCGCAACGACTACGTGGTACGCCACTACGGCGGCCACCAGCATCATTGGTGGCGCGACGACGATCGCGGGCATGGGCGCGGCCACGGGAAACACGGCGGCCACGGTCACCACCACTGAAAACCGGGTCAGAGTGCTGTCCAAACCGCGGTGCACGCCGAACCCCGGACGCATGAACCGTTATCCGGACAGCGCACTCTGACCCCGCTGGCAGCCGCGCCCAAGCCGATCCGCGCGGCGCGCCGATCCCGGTCGCCGCTTCGATCCAAAACATTGCGGTGCCTGCGCACGACGTGCCGCAGCAGCGCTGCGATGTCCGGCCCGAACAAACTGGCGCCGGCCAGCTGATACAGCAGCGACCGGGTGCTTGGCGCGATCGACCGGGGTCATGCGCGCGCGGTCCATAGCCCGCCGAAACCACTACCAAGGTTCACGACGTGAAGCTGTGGCGCGCCCGTATCCATAAGCTCCGCATGCCCTGCCGCGCAGCGCCCATGACGCTCGGCACTGGACTGGGGCGCGCGGCGCGCGATCATCGGGTTTCCTTTTGAGCTTTGGGGATGCGCCATGTACCGATTGCACGCGTTCGTGTTCGCCGCATTCGTCGCCGCAGCCGCTTTGCTGTCGCCGGCGCCATCCGCGGCGGCGCCGCCACAAAGCGGCTTCACGCTGGCGCAGATACTGGCTTATCCGTTTCCGCTCGACCTGACGTCCGCGAGCAGTGGCGACCGCATGGCGTGGGTGATCGACCAGAACGGCGTGCGCAACGTCTGGATCGCCAAGGCGCCCACTTTCGAACCGCGCCAGGTTACGCGCTTCACGCAGGACGACGGACAGGAAATCACGCAACTCACGTTCTCGCCGTCCGGCGATCGACTGGTGTTCGTGCGCGGTGGCGACCACGATGCCAACTGGCCCGTGAAGGTGGCGGTCGATCCCGTCTCCAGCCCGGTCGAACCGAAGGTGATGCTCTGGGCGGTCGATCTGCAAAACGGTACCTCGCGCGAACTCACCGAAGGCGATGCGCCGGCGATTTCGTCGAACGGGGATCTCGCCTACATCAAGGACCATCAGGTCTGGGCCGCGCCGCTGTCGGCGAACAGCAAGGACAAACCGAAGCGGCTGTTCTTCGACCAAGGCAAGGACGGCGATCTGCACTGGTCGCCGGACGGCAAGCGGCTGGCGTTCGTCTCGAACCGTGATGATCATGCCTTCATCGGCGTGTTCACCGACGACCGCACACCGGTCCTCTACCTGTCGCCATCGACAGGCGTCGATGGCGACCCGCGCTGGTCGCCCGACGGAACCCGCATCGCATTCACGCGCCAGCCGGGCGATGGCGGCCCGCCGCGGCCGATCCTGAAACAGACGCCGCAGCCGTGGTCGATCCGGGCCGCCGATGTGCGCACCGGCGAGGCCTACGTGGTGTGGCAAAGCCCTGACACACTGGTCGGCTCCTATCCCCAAACGGCAGGCGGCGCGAACCTGCACTGGGCCGATGGTGGATCGAAGCTGGTGTTTCTGAGTGACATCGATGGCTGGCCGCACCTGTATTCCATCGATGCGAAGGGCGGCGCGCCACTGCCGCTGACGTCCGGCAAATTCATGGTGGAAGATGTCGCGCTGTCGCGCGACGGGCGCTCGATCGTGTACAGCGCCAACACCGGCACCACGAAAAACGACGACGATCGCCGGCATCTGTTCCGTGTTCCCGTCGACCGCGCGCAACCGGTCGCGTTGACGTCCGGCTCCGGCTTGCAGTGGTCGCCGACGATCGCCGGCGCGCATGCCGTCGCGTTCATCGACGCAGGTGCGCAACGCCCGCCGATAGTTTCCGTGATGGATGCCGACGGCAGCAATCCGAAGGCGCTGCAAGCCGATTTGATCCCGCAAGACTTTCCGGCCGCGCAATTGGTGATCCCGCGGGCGGTCACGTTCAAGGCGGCCGATGGCACGACGATCCACGGCCAACTGTTCCGCAGTGCCGATGCCGGCGTGACCCAGCCCGGCGTGATCTTCGTGCACGGCGGGCCGCCACGGCAGATGCTGCTGGGCTGGCACTACATGGGCTACTACACCAACAGTTACGCGATGAACCAGTACCTCGCCGCGCACGGCTTCACGGTATTGTCGGTGAATTACCGGCTCGGTATCGGTTACGGCCACGCCTTCCACAATCCACCGCATGCGGGCCCGGCCGGCGCGTCGGAATATCAGGATGTCGTGGCCGGCGCGAAGTACCTGCAGCACGTGCGCGGCGTCGATCCGGCGCGCATCGGCATCTGGGGCGGCTCCTACGGCGGCTATTTGACGGCGCTCGCGCTGGCGCGCAACTCCGACATCTTCAAGGCCGGCGTGGACATGCATGGCCTGCACGACTGGTCGCGCGCGATCGGCTGGTGGTTCGACCAGAACCCCAACGGACGGTACGAACAGGGCGACTACAAGCAGGCGCTGAAATTGGCGTGGGAATCCTCGCCCGATGCCGACATCGCCAAATGGCAATCGCCCGTGCTGCTGATCCAGGGCGACGACGACCACAACGTGCACTTCTTCCAGATGACCGACGTCGTGCCGCGCCTGGAAAAGCACGGCATACCGTTCGAGGAAATGGTGATCCCCAACGAGATCCACGGCTTCCTGCGCCATGCTTCGTGGATGGAAGCGGATACCGCAACGGTCGATTTCCTGCAACGCAAACTCGGGCCCGTCACGCATTGATCTCGCAGCGAATCGGGGCTTCGCCAAATTCACTCGTCATTCCGGGGCCGCCGCGGCTCTTCGCGGCGGAACCCGGAACCTAGTGACTTTTGCAATAGCGCAAACGACACATGCAAGAAGAAACCTCGAACGAACCCATCGACCTTCAGGCGTATCTCCAACGCATCGGCCTTCGCACACCCGTCGCGCCCGAACTGCAAACCTTGCGCACCATCATCGCCGCGCACGTCGCCGCGATTCCGTTCGAGAACCTCGATCCGTTCCTTGGCATCTCGCCAGCGCTGGATATCGCATCCGTGCAGCGTAAGCTGGTGCGCGACCGCCGCGGCGGCTATTGCTTCGAGCAGAACCGTTTGCTGAGCGATGCGCTGCGTGCAATCGGATTCCAAGTCACCGATCTGGCCGCCCGCGTATTGTGGGGACAACCAGAGGATGCGATCACCGCGCGCACCCACATGCTGCTGCGCGTCGAAGTCGAAGGCAAATCATGGCTGGCCGATGCCGGCTTCGGCGGCAACACGCCTACCGGCCCGCTGCAACTTGTTCCCGACGTCGAACAGGCCACGCCGCACGAGCGCTTTCGCCTGATCTGCCGCGACGACAGCGACTGGCGGGTGCAACTTTTCGCTGCCGATGCGTGGAAGACGTTGTACTGCTTCGACCTGCAGCCGCAATTTCCGGCCGATTACCGTGTCAGCAATTACTGGACATCCACGAACCCGGATTCGCACTTCGTCACCGGCCTCACCGCCGCCCGCGCGCCGGCCGGCCGCAGGCTTGCGCTGCGCAACCGCCAGTTCACCGAGCACGCCATCGGCGGCACCACTACTAAACGAACGCTTGCTTCCACCGCGGAAATCCGCGCGGCGCTGCAAGACGAATTCCTTATCCGCTTGCCCGACAATCCAAAGCTCGACGAAATGCTCGATAACTTGCCTGCATGACGGTGCCTGGCTTCGACTCGGTGGAGCGTAGTCGACCCGTTATGGCGTGGATGTTTCCGAAAGTGGCCGCCGCCAAGGCCACCGACGTCACAAGGCAGCACCCCTGTGCGCGCGTCAGATGTCCATGAGACACCCGGGCCCCGGTGAACACACACCAGCGTCGCAATTAATCGCCAGCAGCGCGCCGTTGGCGGGCGGACGGTCGTCGCACAGGGCCAAGTGGGTGGGCATGCCGAAAACGATCGGCGCTGCGAAGGCCGATGCGGGTGTTTTCCGATCATGGCCTCCGAATGACCGGGTCGCGCCGGGCAGAACCCGTTTCGGACACGCTGCGTACGAAAAAGTAGAATTCGCCGGTGGCCCCGTCAGTCTTTTTTGATCTCGATTACTGCCTGTGCGCCGGAGATGAAGTCGGCGCAACGTTGTACGAGCCCGTTTTCGCGTCCATCCGGCGCGCAAATGCCGGTGCCCTGACGGAAGCGGCGCTCGCCGAGGCGTTTGCCGCATGCATGCGGTTTTCTTTCGACGCCGTGGCGGGGCGGTTCCAATTCAGTGCCGACATGTACCGCGCGGGCTTGCGGGGCTTCGAAGCGACGGAGGTTGTCGCCCCGATGCATGGCTATCCCGATCTCCACGCATTGCGCGAACTCCGGGCCCAGCGTTTCCTGGTGACCACGGGATTTCCCAAGCTCCAGCAAAGCAAGATCACGGCGCTGGGCATTCGTTCTTGCTTTGCTGCGATCTACGTCGATTCGATTGTCGAGCAACCGCGTCGCGGCAAGCAGGCGATCTTCGCGGACATCATCCGGCAGTACGGGTTGGTGGCGCGGCAAGTGTGGGTGGTTGGTGACAATGGCGAATCGGAGATCGCTGCCGGCAACCAACTGGGAATGATCACGGTCCAAATCCTCCGACCCGGCGTCGAGCGGTGCGATACGGCGCGCCACGCCGTGAGAAGCTTGATCGAGCTGAAGGCGTTGATGGATCGCCGGGCCGGACCGTGACCTCACTGGACTCACACCCGAGCGTGTCGGCCGCGGTCGCGTGGTGAAAGTCGCGTGGTCGCTTCCCTCTCAGTCAAGCATAGTCGCACGACATCGACTGCGAGGCCGCGCCACGGATCGACTACTCGGAATCGACAAATATCACGCGATGGAACTGCGCGTGACCCGGGCGATCCTGGAGCTAGCTGCGCAACGATGCAGCGCATCAGCGGCCGATGGTCGCCGCATCCGTGCAATTCAACGTTCTACACCAAACGTCGCGATTTGTTGTTCGCGAAACCGCGGTCACACCACCGGCACGCCACTGATGTTGTTCTTCGGGTCCAACCAGAACGATTCGCTGACGAACCGGTTGAAGATTTCGGCCGGCAGGATCGGTTTGCGTTCAGGCGCCTCGACCTTGGAGCGCACCGTGTGCAGTCCCGGCATGCCGACGCGCATGTCGAACTCGCTGGCGCCGTATTCGACGTTGTCGAAGTCATGTTCGAACCACGGCTCGCCGATGAAATCGTAGATCTTGCGCAGCGCCGCCTCGGGCTTCAGCGTCAGGGTTTCGTAGGTCAGCAGCAGCAGGTGGCCGGACGCGTACTGGCCATAGAATGCATCCTTGATGGCCTGGAACGAAAAGCCCACCATGCCGCGCGGATCGGTGAGCGCCTGTACCCGCGAATATACGGTCGTGTTGGTGTCGAAGCGGAACACCTTGCTGACGTTGACCGGCTGTTTGCGCACAAGCCGTTCCATGCTGTCCAGCACCCACGGCAACTGCCGCACGCAGGCGATGACCTTCGCACGCGGAAACAGCGTGTCGAGCATCTGCATCCGGCTGCACCACAGCCGGCTGGTATCGAACACGACCTCGGCCCCGCTTTCGGCGGCGTAAAAATTCTCGACCAGTCCGCGCAAAACCGAAACGCGCGCCTCGTCGGAAATCGCGAACGAAAAATCGTTCTTGCTGCTCATCTCCGCGATCACCACGCCCATGATGTCGGCAATGGGACTGGTCATGCCCGCGTCGAAGCGCGGGTTCTGCTTCAGGATCGCCGCCAGCAAGGTACTGCCGGATCGCGGCAGCCCGGAAATGAAGTGCAACGTCTTCGATCGCTTCGCGGATTCCGGTGCGGCGGACATGCGTGCGCTCCTGTCAAGGGTGGTGCTTGATTATCCTGAAGCCTGGGGAGTCTCTGATCAACCCCATCGCTCGTCATCCCGGCGAAAGCCGGGACCCAGTGACTTTCGCGCAACGCACCGAAGTGCAAAGGCGCTGGGTCCCGGGCATCGCTTCGCGATTCCGCGATGACGACGGGTAAGGTTGATCCGATCTGTCTATGGCCTCGGCCCCGTCGACGCGCGAATGCGGATTTCGTAGTCGAGTTCGACCATGCCCGCCTCGCCTTTCCCGAGCACGAGCCGCAACAATTCCTCGGTGGCGAGGCGCGCCATTTCCTGCACCGGCTGGTGGATGGTCGTCAACGGCGGCCACACTTGCATCGCGATCGTGGTGTCGTCGAAGCCGCACACGGATACATCGCCGGGCACAGACAGTCCTGCTTCGGATGCGGCCCAGATCGTGCCGGTAGCCATGTCATCGTCGGCCGCGAAAATGGCGGTTGGGCGCTGCCGCAAGGCGAGCAACTTGCGCGCGGCGGCAACGCCCGATTCGAACGAGAACCTGCCTGGCACCATGTATGCCGGGATCTCTTTCAATCCGGCGGCCTTCAAACCATCGCGATAACCAGCGAGGCGCCAGACGCCGGCGCCGTGTTCCAGGTCACCCACGATGTGCGCGATGCGCGTGTGCCCCAGCGAAACCAGGTGCGCCATCATCGCGGCCGCGGCCTCGCGTTCCCGCAGGATCACGCCCACACGCTTTTCAGGATGGCGTGGAGAGATCGAGGCGAATGGAATGCCGCTGTTGCGAAGGCTCTTCAACAGCGCCGCATGGTCGGTGATCGGCGGCGTCAGGATCAATCCGTCGGGCCGGTGCCGAGTCAGGATGTCGTCGACGCGCTCCACGAAATCGGTCGCAGCCGACACCAGTGGCTGCACCATCATGCTGTAGTGCTGTGCCTCGCAGGCTTCGAGCACGCCCGCCTGCACCGCCATGATGTAACTGGGCGAGCGGTTGTCGTACAGCAGGCCGATCATGAAGGAGCGGTTGCTCGCGAGGCTGCGAGCCGAGGTGAGCGGGCGATACTTGAGCTTGGCGATCGCGTCCAGCACCTGCTTGCGCGTGGACGGGTGCACGTTCGGCTCGTTGTTGATCACCCGTGAGACGGTCTTGCGCGAGGTTCCTGCCACACGGGCCACGTCGCTGATGTTGGCGCGCTTCATGAAAATTCCGGTTGAGGGCTCAGTGTGGGTGGGCGTTTGCCGCGGTTGCGCCCGACCCGGACTCGACCACCGCCGGAACGGTCTGGACCGGCACGTTCCAACCACTCACCTCGACCACCGGCGCCGTGATTCCCTTCCCTGCGTACCGCGCAGTCACGGTCAGCGATTCGCCGGGCCACAACGTGACGCCGTTGTCGCTCCACAGGATGGGCAGCGCAAGTTCGCCGTGCGCGGACTGGCGGATCGACAGGTGCTGGAACAAGGCCACCGCCGTCGAAGAGTCCGGAACCGAAAGCATGACCGTGGTGACGTTGTCGTCCCCGTCGCGCCGGGTCGTGGCGTGCACGTTGCTGGTGGCGGCGGGCAAGGACTGCAATGCGGTCAGGTCGGCATATTGCGTCAGCGGCGTCAGGTACCAGTTCGAATGTTTCCAGTCGAGCACGTCTTTCTGCGTCGAGAGCCAGTAGACGTTGCGGCTGACCGAGTTGCCGTCGTTGGACGCAAGGTCCAGCTCGACGAAATACGCGGGCGACAATCCGGAAATCGCAGGAAGCTTCGTCACGCTGAGCGTGCGGTTGCCCGAAAGATCGAGGCCGGCGAACGACTTGTCATAACGCACGCTGCCATCCAGATTGCGCACCCGCACCCTCGCCCGCAGGGCGCGGGCATCGGCAAGCGTGTGGTTCACCAGCACGATCGCGCGGTCGTCATATGAATACTGGATATGCACCGGTTCGTTGGCCTTCTTGGCCCCGAAATACGCGCCCGCCGGATTCATGTACCAGTCGTACAGGTGCCAGTGCAGCGATGGCCATGCGTTGTTGAGCATCCAGTAGATCACGCCCGTCGATGGGTTGGTCGAATCCCTGTGCGCGTTGAAGGCTTCGAACTGCGCGCGCACATTGTCGTAGTTGTCGAGCTGGGCCTTCTGCACGTAATCGGCAAGACTTTTCGGCGGCCCGTAGCGTTTCGCGAGCGCGTTGTCGAACGGCTCCAGCGTCGCGAATGGCGACCATGATGCGGTCGCATGGTATTGCCGGACCTTCGGGTATCTCCAGAGCGCTTCCTGCGACAACGGTGACAACATTTGCTCGACGTCTTCCAGACGCGGAATATCGGCGCCCGCGCTCACCTCGGAATCGAACCCGAATGCGCCGCCCAGCTTGTCGGCGTACCAGTACGACGGCGGCACCCATGCATACGGCCCGGCCATCTTCATGCCGGACGGGCCCGCCACCGTGCTGGTCTGGTCGACGGCGGCGGAGACGATCGGCGTGTGCCAGTCCGCCGCACGCAACGTGTCGACGTACATTTTCGCGATGGCCGGCGGGGGCGCGTTGTCGCTGCCGATCAGGAAAGCAATGACCGACGGATGGTTCCGCAGCAACCGCGCCTCGCTCGCCATCGACGCCTGCGCGATCTTCATGTCGGCATCGTCCCACGGCTCGCCGCCCGTCTTTGCAGCGGACTCCCATTTGTCGCAACACTCCCAGCCCGGCAGCACCAGGATGCCGTACCGATCGGCGAGGTCGTAGAAGTGCCGGTCTTCGAGCTTGCCTTCGCTGCGTATCGCGTTGAGCCCCATGTTGCGGACGTAGCTGAACTCGGCTTCCATGCGCCCGGGGATCTCACGCAGGAACATGTCCGGCGCCCAGCCACCGCCGCGGATCAGCACCGGCTTGCCGTTGATGAAGAACTGGGTGTAGCCCTGCCTGGTGAGCTTCGACGTCGCGCTGCGGATGCCGAATACGGTCGCGGTACGATCGGATTCCGCGCCATCCACCGACGCGGCGAGCTTCAAGTCATACAGGGGATGGTCGCCCATGCCGATCGGCCACCATATTTTCGGGTGGTCCAGCACGAGGGCCGGATCGGTCTTCGACGAAAATGAAACGGTTTGCGTCTGCTCCGCTTCGAGGTGAACCCTTTGCTGCAGCGAAACACCCGCGACTTCGCCCGTCACGATCGCATCGTGCGGCACGTCGTCGAGGTTCCTCACCTCCACCTTCACGGTCAGCGCCGCGCGCGAGAGATCCGGCAATGAAAGATCCGTAGTGACCGCGGGGAAACGCAGCTCGATGGGCCCGGTCTGCACGATATCGACGCCGCGCCATGGCCCCATGTTGTTGTCGGGCGGCTGGGGGTTCCAGTCCACCCAGCCCATCGAAAAATCGCGCTGCGGATCGGCCGGGTGCACGCACAAGGCGAGCGTGTTCGTGCCGTCGTGCACCCAGCGCGTCACGTCAAACTCGTGCATGGGATACGCGCCGGCGACGGTGGCATGATCGGCAATCTTGTGTCCGTTGATCCACACATCGGCACTCGCGATCATGCCGTTGGTGCGCAGGAGCGTGCGCAGTCCGCGCGCGTCTTTCGTCAGCGTGAACTGCGTGCGGTACCACCAGGGAATGACGAACCGATGATGCCCGGCATCGGGCACGCCAACCGCCCGCAGGTTGTCGTCGTGAAACACATCCTTGTACTTGCCGTTTTCCATCAGCCCGGCCATCACCGTGGCGCGGCCGCTCACGGGATACCAGCCCCTGGTCGAAAAACCCGCGCTCGAAATTTCCGCCCCACCCTGCTGCGCCTTGGCGCTGGACTGGATTTGCCATTGGGCGATCGCGGTGACGTGGTCAGGGCCAACCCGCGTGGGCGCAAAGGTGTTGGCGGCATACAAGGCGGGCGTGGCCATCGACACGACCAAGGCCAAGAGAATTTTTTGCACGAGAGTTCGCATGGCGTCAATTGTTCCCGAGATAGGCTTCCCGTATTTCGACGGGTGCGAACGGCCAGGACTTGTTGACCCTGGCCCAGACCATGAACACCACCAGTCCGGCGACGATCCATGCGCCGGACAGGATCAGCGACAACGTCGAGGCCGACACATACACATAGATCCATCCGAGCATCGCCACCATGCATGGCAGCGGATACAACCATTGCCGATACGGCCGGCGCAAATCCGGCTGCCGCTTGCGCAACACCACCAGTGCGATGATCTGCGCGGCCGACTGCACGATGATCGTGGCGGCCAGCAGCATGTTGATGACTTCGGTCAGGTCGAAGAAGGTTCCCGCCGCCATCACCATGCCCATCGTCAGCAATGCCACGTGCGGAAAGCCGTGCTTCGCGTGCAGGCGTCCGAACGCGGACAGGAACACCTTGTCGTGCGCGGCCTGATAGGGCACGCGTGAACCGCCGAGCAGGCCCGCGAACACCGATGCGAACGCGGTGACGATGATCAGGATCGTCATGACCGCGGCTGCGGTGTGACCCCAACTGTGCTCGACCACCAGCGACGCGATCGACTTCGAGGTCGCGACCTCCTGCCACGGCACCACGCCCATCACGCTGATGTTGAGGGCGAGGTAGACGAACATCATCGCGATCACCGAGATCAGGATGGAACCCGGCATCGTGCGGCCGGGATTGCGCAATTCGTCGCCCATGTAGGCGGAGGTGAAATAGCCGAGGTAGTCGTAGATGCCGATGATCAGCCCCGCGCCGAGCCCCAAAAAGAAACGGCTGCCGAAGGCATCGGCGGGATAGGTGAACGCCAGATCCGGGTGGAAATCGCTGAATCCCGCCGCAGACGTTCCGACCACCGCAACCAGCATGACGATCCACAGCGCAACCGTGATCGCGCGGATCGATTCGATCCGGCGGTACAGCAGAAACACCACCAGAAAACTCGCCAACACGCTGATGAGGTGCACCGCCGTCCAGCTCATGTGCGGGAAAAAGAAGCCGAGGTACTCGACCATCCCGATGATGCCGGTCGACATGATCAACGGGATCGTCAGCAGCACTGTCCAGATGAAAAGGAACGGCATCAGCTTGCCGGTGCGGTACTGGAACGCTTCGCGCAAATACACATAGGTGCCGCCCGCGCCCGGCATCGCCGCGCCCAGTTCCGCCCACACCATGCCGTCGCATGCGGCCAGGATCGCGCCCGCTATCCAACCGACGATCGCCTGCGGCCCACCCATCACGGCGACCATGATCGGGATCGTGATGAACGGCCCGATGCCGCACATCTGCGTCATGTTGATCGCGGTGCCGGAAAACAGCCCGATCGATCGATGGAAACCGGCGCCGTGTGCGGGCCTGCTGGTTTCCGCTGCGTGTTTGCTGATTTCCGCTACTGGCATGTCGTGTTTCCGGTCGGATGCTGCAACGGCGGCGCGTGTATCAAGGTCAGGTCAGTCCGCCGCGCGTCCGTGAATGCCGGCGGGAGAACGCGATCAGCCCCTTTGTCGTCATTCCCGCGAAAGCGGGGATCCACAGTCTTTGCAATCGGGAAGCATAAAGTCACCGGGTCCCGGATATCGCTTCGCGATTCCGGGATGACGAGCAAAATCGCGAAACGCGGATGCCGTGCACATCCGCGCCGCCCTGTCAGAACTGCCCGCGTATGCCGACCATGTACATGCGCTCGAAGAAATTCGAATGCGCGGGCTGGTCGGGCCACACGAGGTAGAACCGCTGGTACTCGTTCGTGAGATTGGTGCCCTGCACGAACACCTGCGCGTACTTGTTGATCTTGTACGACACCGACGCGTCGACGTACTTCTGCGGCGCTTCGTACATTTCCAGCCCCGCGATCGCGCCCACGTTGGCCGAAACGGCGCGCCGCGACCGATAGTTGTAGGCCACGCGCGCCTGGAAGTGGTCGTCCTGGTACCACAGGATCAGGTTGCCGGATTTCTTGGAGTTGTCCTGGAACGGAATCTTGTTGCCGGCAAGATCCGTCTGCCCCGAGTCGCTGGGCGCATAGGTCGCGTTGAATTCCATGCCGGTGTTGTGCAGCAACCCCGGCAGGAACGTGAAGGCCTGGCGGTAATCGAACTCCGCGCCATGGATGCTGTTGCCGGTGCCCTGCACCGGCTCGGTGATCACCACGCAGCGGTTGCGCACCACGCCGTCCTCGTCGGGCAGCGTGCAATTGATCACGCTGCCGCTCTCGATGAAGCTCTGCACGTTGATCCGGAAGAACGCCAGGCTGACCATGCTCGAAGGATTGATGTAGTACTCGAGCGACGCGCCGTAGTTCTTGGAGCGCCATGGATCGAGATTCGGATTGCCGTCCGAATTGCCGCCCGCCACGCGGAACAGCGTCGGCTGGCCCGGCACCACGGTCAGTGAATAGTTCAGCGACAAGCCGCCGCCCCAGGTACTGAGGTCGAGCGGCATCATGTTCTTCGAATACGCGAGCCGCAGTTTCAGGTCGTCGGTGAGATCGATCGCGAAGTTGGCCGCCGGCAGGTAGTCCCGGTAGCTGCGTCGGGTGAGCTGGGTGCCGGCATCGGCCGCCTCCACGCCGTAGGGCGCGGGTGCGCCGGTCAGATGCTGGGTGATGTCCAGGTTGGTGTTGATCACGCGCATCCCGACGTTCGCGGCATACGGCATGCTGCCGATATTGCCGTCCAGATCGAGTTGCAGGTAAGCCGACGTTTCCTTCATCCACACCGCCCAGGTGCGGCCCGGTGACACTTGCCGGCGCGTGTCGGGATACAGCGAATGCCAGTACGCCTCCGGGTTGTCCATCGCGGACGGATCGACGGCCCAGAAGGTGATGCCCGAGCCGAGCAGATTGGTGTACTGCTTCCAGTTGTTGGCGAGCGGCGGCGGCGTCTGCGACAGATGCTGCGCGGACAAGGGCCCTGCGCGGAAGAAACCCTGCGCGTTGCCGGCCGAACACGAATCGTCGTCCAGCACCACGTCGGCCGCGACATAACGCACCAGGCAACCATTCGGGTCGCTGGCGCCCATGCCAGCGTACACCGGCGTGATGAACGTGAAGCCGATGTTGTCGGCGCTGCGGATGCTGTTGCGGACACCGAAATCGAGCTTGATGCCATTGTCGAAGTTGTAATGACCGTCGAAGCGCACCGCGCTCAGGCCCACCTTGCGGTCGTAACTGCCGTCGGACTCCAGCGTCTTCATCGACCAGCCATCCGGATTCGCGAAATTGCTGGCGAGCGCGTCAGGCAGGCTGACGCCGAGATTCCGATAGCGGAAGTCCGCGGTGAACGGAATCGTGTTCGCCGGAATGCCGTTGTCGTTGAACACCCGGTTGCCGCCCAGCTCGGCGGGATAGATGTACGTCCCGGGAGGCGCCGCGTCTTCCGGGTCGTTCGGCCACTGCGCGCCGTCGGCGTTGGCGATGTTGAGGTCGGTTTCAAGGTTCACCTGATGCGCCGAGTCGCGAATGCCGCGCAAGGTGCCGGTGAACGGTCCGCCATTGTCGAAGTCGACCTGGACATTGAAATTCCTCGCGATCGAATTCGTCCGCGTGATTTGCGAAAACGATTCGACGTCGCCCGGCCACTTCTTGTAGACCTGCGTGGTGTAGATGTTCATGTTCTGCCACGGCGGATCGTCGGGCGTGCCGTACTGGCCGCCGACGCTGGCGCCGGTATTGCGCGAACTCACCGGCACGTAGGTCGCACCTTGCCAGTCGAGCGAATTGAACTGGATGCCGACGTTCCGGTCGTAGCGGTCCTGGCGCGCGAAGAAGAGATCACTGGTCAGGGTGAAGCCGCCGCCGAGATCCATCTGGAACGAAGCATTGCCGGACTTGCGCCGGCGCTGGGTGGTGGTGTCGTACAGCGCGATGTTCTGGCTGCCCATGAACACGGCGTCGGACTTGCCATCGCCGTTGACGTCAACGCTGCCATCCGGGTTCTGTTTGATGTCGGGCGGGATCGGCGCATTGCCCCACGGCGTGAGGAACCCGTAGTAGCTGTCCGCGCTGATCGCGTTCTCGCCGTTCAGCACCACGCCGTACTGGTCGAGGCCTTCGTTCGAGTTTTCGGTGGTGGTGTCGGAAAAATCGCCCGACAGCAACAGGCCCCAGCGTCCGCCCGCGTTGTAGGAAATCAGGCCGCTGGCCGCCTCGCCCCACTTGTCGGTGGCATCGCCATACTGTCCGTGCGCGGAATAGCTGTAGGTGAACCCGTTCGGCAGGTCCCACGGCCGATAGGTATGCAGGTTCAAATCACCGCTGATGCCCGAATCGAGCATGTTGGCGGTCGGCGACTTGATCACGTCCACGCCACGGAACAGCGTGGCGGGCAGCATCTCGAAATCGGGCTGCTGCGAATCGATCTGGTTCGGCGTGATGAATACCTCGCCGTTCAACATCGTGCCCACTTCCGGCAGGCCGCGCACGTCCACCGAGGTGCCGACGCCGGCGTCGCGGTTGATCTGCACGCCGGTGACGCGCTGCAACGCGTCGGTGATGGTGACGTCGGGCAACTGGCCGATGCTTTCGGCGGTGATGCTGTCCTGGATGTTGGGCGCAACGCGCTTCAGCTCGATGGCGCGCATCTGCGATGCGCGCACACCCACCACGTTGACCACCGACAAGGTCTGCGCGTTTTCGTTTTCCGCCTCGCCCTGTTTGGCCTTGTTTTTCCTGGCCTCTGGCTGGCCGGAAGCTGGTGCGGATTGCGTGGTCGCTTGCGCCGACGCGTCGGGGGCCTGCGGTGACGCAGCTGCTGACGTCGCGACCACTGCGAACAGCGACGCCGAGATGGCGAGAAACAAGGGACTTTTGCGATGGATGGGCATGCCTTTTACCCCTCATTGATTGATTTCAGGTTTGCCGGGATGCGCCGCTTGAACATGCACCCGGCGAGTTTTGATCCACGGTGTGTATTCGATCACCTCATTCCCTCGTACTGCGCTCTGCAACAGGGCTCCGCGTTGGCGGATCGGGTATTAACCTGTCGAGATACCACCTTGCAGCACCCAGCACACCGTTCTGCCCGTGTTCCATCACGCGCACGGGAACACGTTCCAGGAACGCCCGCGCGCTCCGTTCGTGCAGGAACCGCGCCGCGAAACCGCTGTGTTGCAGCAGATCGAACATCGAGGACAGGAAGCCGCCCGCGAGATACACGCCGCCTGCCGCCATGAAAACCATGGCAAGGTTGCCGGCGAAACTGCCCAACAGCGCACAGAACAATTCCACCGCTTCCATGGCTACCCGATCGGCACGTGTCCGCGCAGCGGTGGTGACCGCCTCCGGCGTTGTCAAATTCGGCAATTCGCCGTGCAATCCGCACAGCGTCAGATACAAAGTCAGCAAGCCCGGGCCCGACACGATGCGTTCGTACGCCACATAACCGCCGCGCGGTGCGAGACGCGCAAGCACCTCGCGCTCGCGAATCGTTTGCGGCGCAAAGTCCACCTGTCCGGCTTCCGTCGCCATCACGCGGCCGCGAGCTCGGCCGGGCAGGTGCACGGCAGCGCCCAGGCCCGTGCCCGGCCCGACCACCAGGGTCGGACCTTCTGCGCGGATATCGGGCCCGCACAGCAGTCGGCAGTCCAGATTGCGGGCATCCTCGAGCGCATGTCCCAGCGCCTCGAAGTCGTTGATCACGGCAACGTCGTCAAACGCCAAGGCCTCGCACAACTGCGAAATTTGAATAGGCCAGGCGAGGTGGTCGTGAATGACCTCGCCACCCACCACTTGGCCTGCGCATGCAAGCACGCAGCGCCGCACCGGGACGGTGGCATCGGCCTCCACAAACGACCGCAACAAGTCCGGCAGGCCCGAATAATCGCGGCAATCAAATTTGCGCCAGGCCAGGATTTCGACTGATCGCTCGCGTAACGCCTGCACCAACGCGACCCGCGCGTGCGTGCCGCCCACGTCCGCAGCCAAGAACGGTTGCGCCGAAACCGCGGTTGATCGACCCGGTTGAGTGACTGCTGCGTCCATGACGCCTCACGCGACGTGAACGGTCGCCAGTGTGAGCAGTGATGACACCGGTGTCAATTTGCGCTGCAACAACCCGTTTGCGCACTTTGTGGCCCGCACGCAGCCCAGATGGAATATCGCGTTTCGACACGGCAGGCAGCGATGCGACGCATCAAACATGCTGCGACACAGCATGCTTGGACCCTGCGCGGCGGTGCTTCCGGGTTCGGCAACCCCCGACGATGTGGCCCTGCTCTGGAAGTCGAACGGCCAGCCGTCAAGACGGCAATAGCGCAGACGCTTCAGGTCGCACCACGATCCAAAGTAGGTGCGGACCGGCGGTCGGTCGTCAGTCGTGTGTCCCGTCGGGCGCTTTCGGCTTGGCGCGCTGCGCGCGAATCGCCTTTGCGTCCAGCCGCTCGATGCGCATGATCCCACAGTGGTCGCCGCCGGCAATCACCGCATCACGATTGGAGCTCACCAGGCCATCCTGCGACGTAAGGCCGATCATGCCCGCTGTGGATTGCAAACCCAGGCAAGGGCCCACCAGTTGCAGGCGATAAGCCTGGACCGGACTGGTCCAGACCACGACGTAGCCAAGCTGGTTCGAATCCCAACTGTACAACGATGTGAAGTTGAACCACGGCACCGTACCCTGCACGTACTTGCCGTAGTCGATCGCCTTGTCCGCATGACGCGCGGAGGATTCGCGCGCGGGTTGTTGGGCGCAGGCGGTCAACAAGACCGCCAGCAGGAGCGGAATCCACTCGAAGCGACGCATGACGTCCCACCTCGTGGAAGGGAGGGACTTCCATCATCCTCCCGCCATCGTCCGGGTGCAATCTGCGCACCCAGACAAGCCAACCCCGCACGCATTGCGCGTGCGGGGTCAGCAGCGTCATCTTCGACAGGTTGGATCGAGCGTAGTGACTCCCCGACTTGGGATTCGGCAACAGCCGCTGGCCCCACCTACTTCAACAACGCGGTCAACTTGTCGAGCTGTGCACGATAGTTGTCGAGCACTTTGCCCGTGACCGCCGCGTACTTGTCGGCGCGGCTCCAGTCGCGCGCATCGAGCGCCTCGTGCACGGCAGGGATGGTCTTGGGCGCATAGCCCGTCAACTCGCCCGGCGCCTGGATCATGTTCTTGTACCAGGGACGCCCAGGCAGCCCCTGCGCATCCAACAACTGCTGTTCCATGGTGCCCATCAACCGGTTGAGCTGCGCGAGTTGCGAAGCGGGGATATCCAGCCCCTTGCCTACGCGCGCGTTGTACGCCTTTTCATAGGCTTGCGCGCTTGCCTTCAGCTTCTTTGCAGCCGCATCCAGCGGCGCGAAATCGATCTTCGGGACGTCCGAAAGCCGTTCCGGCGGCGCGACCGGGTGGTCGGGATCGGCGGCCAGCTTGTAGTCACCGGCGTCCAGCAACTTGTGCTGTTTCTCGGCGGCCTTGCGGGCATCGTCCGCTTGCTTGTGCAACTGGTGGATATAGCGATCCACCGTCGCACTGAAGTCGCCAAAGCGCATCGGCAGCACCTCCGCACCGGCGGTGCGCATCACGATGCGACCGGCCACCTTGGCCAGTGCGACGCCGTACTCGAAGGTCGGATCGCCGAAGCGGATGAAGTGATCGAACGAGTCGTAACGCGAGTGATAGACGCCGCCCTGATCCGCCTCGCCGCTGAAACCGATGTCCAGCGTCGCGATGCCGAGGTGTTCCAGGAACGCGCTGTAATCCGACCCCGAACCCAGCGGCGAAATCGGAATGTCGCCGCCGTTGGCCGCGAGTTTCGCGGTCTCCTTGATCATCGGGCTGGCATTCTTTTCGGCCGCATGGACCTTGATATACGCGCGTTGGCGCCGTTGCACCGTCGCCCTCGTTTCGGGATCGGTCACCTCGGCAGCGACCTGGTTGACGAGATGCTGGAACGAGTGGCTGCCGCCCGCGAACAGCACGCCACGGCCGTTGGTATCGGAATTGAGGTACAGCACGGCCTTCTGCTGCAACTCCCGCGCGTGGGTTTCCGCCCACTCGGTGGAACCGAGCAGGCCCGGCTCCTCGCCATCCCAACTGGCGTACACGATCGTGCGCTTGGGCCGCCAACCTTGCTTGTACAGCGTACCCAGCGCCTTCGCCTCGCCCAGCTCCGCGATGGTGCCGGCCAGTGGGTCGAACGCGCCGAACACCCAGCCATCATGATGGTTGCCGCGGACCACCCACTGGTCCGCATCGCTTGAACCCTTGAGCGTGGCGATCACGTCGTATACCGGTTTGCGCGTCCAGTCGGATTTCACGACCATGTGCACCTTGGCCGGCCCCGCGCCGACGTGATAGGTGAACGGCAGCGCGCCACGCCAGCTTTCCGGCGCCACCGGGCCACCCAGCGCCTGCAGCAGTGGCGTCGCGTCGGCATAGGAAATCGGCAGCACCGGAATCTTCAGGACGGTTTTGGCATCCTTGATCGCAAGGTGCTTTGCGCCCGGCACGGAACCATAGCCCGGCGTGGTCGGATCGCCGGGATAGATCTGCATCTTGGCGACCGAGCCGCGCTGCACGCCTTCCGGTGGACGCGACGCGCCTTTCGGATACGGGGCAGCGTGGAAGTAGCCGTCGTCACGCGGGTCGGAGTAGATCAGGCAACCGATGGCGCCGTGCTCGTGGGCGAGTTCCGGCTTCAGACCGCGCCAGCCGCCGCCGTAACGCACGATCACGATCTTGCCCTTGACGCTCACGCCGAGACGCGCAAGCTCCTTGTAGTCATCGGGCATGCCGTAGTTGACGTACACGAGATCACCCGTGACGTCGCCATCGGCGCCGTAAACGTTGTAGGGCGGCAAGGCGCCCGGCAAACCGGACGTGCGGTCGCCCTTGATCGGCGGTTCGTGCAGGGCCGCCTTGAATTGCGTCGGCGCGACCAGTTCCACCAGTTCCTGTTTCGGCGTCGGGTACAACACGTCGAACGTCTCGATGTGCGCATCCCAGCCCCATTGCTTGAACTGCGCCAGCATCCATTCGGCATTGGCCTTGTCGTGTGGCGAGCCGACATGGTTGGGTTCCGACGACAGCCGCTTCAGCCAGTCGCGCATTTCGCTGGCACTGAGCAGCGAATCGAAGCGCTGTTCGAGTTGCCGTTGCTGCGTCGTGCCCGATTCGGTGAAGCCGAGCATGCCGCTTCCGTTGGACGACGATGCAGGCGGCATCGCCGCGCCCGCAACGCACGTCAACGACAGACACGCCAGTGCGACCCCGACCTTGCGCGCGTACTTGGCTTTCATGACCACCCCTCAACGTGAGGCCATCGTTCCGCACGCGCCACTAGCGTGGGTTTCACGACGGCGAAAGTCCCCTTTTACGCCTGTCTGCGCGAAATTGCATGGGACAATGGTCACGCCCGCATCCGATGCAGGTCGATCACGTGCGCCGCGGCATCATGCCCAGAAAACGCCGGGTGCAAATCGCAATGATCAATCCGTACACCAACATGGCGAGCAGATTCCAGAGTAGCGATGCAGGCGTGAAATGGTTGACGCGGTGCCATGCGGACAGCGGCATCACCACGTAATTCATCACCACGAACACCACCACGCCGTACGCAAGCCCCGCCAGAACGGGCCGCGCGGTCAGCCAGCGCAAGCGCAACGCCGCGAACACGAAAATTGCCGCAATCGCCAGCGACATGCCCCACTGCAGGAACAGGCCCAGCCACGCGGCCGCGGCCCCGCCCTGCAGCGCGGCTTTGCCCAGCACGCCGCCGGCGATGAAGCGTAGGATGGTGCGCGGATCGATCATGTTGATCAGCGCTGCGGCGCCGATGTCAAGGCTGCCCGCCACGAGACCACCAACCAGGATCGCAAGCAGCGGGCGACCGCCGCGTGCACGTTCGGGAGCAGCGGTGGGTGCATTCATGGACATCGTTCCCGAGGGATGAGGGCGCATCGTGGCCGAATGACCTGCATCCCATAAGTGACTTTCGTCATGCCCGCGTGACCGCGCATTCGTGTTGGCGCAGCGCGGGGTGGCTTGCTATGGTGGCGCCCAGGCTTCCGCTGCCAACCACCACTGCCCGCCACGCCACGGCAACGATGCTGCACAACCCGCCCCAGCTCCTGCGCAACCGGATCCAGCAACTGCACCAGCGCATCGGCGGGCGCCACTGGTTTCCGCACGTTCCACTGGCGATCCTGCTGGGCCTGGGCGGCTTCTGGTTGCTGCAGACCGACCTCGGCCGCCACTGGCGACACATCGTCGACCAGTTGCTCAGCGGCGGCCAGAACCTGCATCCCGCGTTGCTGCCACCGATCCTGATCGGCCTGGGCATGCTGATCATGGCGGTGGGCTTGCTGTTCCGCTCGCGGCTGGCGTGGCTGATGGCCCTGCTGCTGGCCGCGACGGCCGCCGTGAGCATGTACTTCGGGCAACAGGGCCATACCCACCTGCTGCTCGCGTATTTCATCCTGATGCTGGCCCTGCTGGCGTTCGCCTGGCGCCAGTTCGACCGCACCAGCATCACCGCAAGCACCCTGTTCGCGCTCACCTCGGTGGTGATGCTGGTGGTGTACGCGACATTCGGCACGTTCTATCTCGGGGCCGATTTCAAGCCGCAGATCACCGACCTCGTGACCGCGCTGTATTACGCAATGGTCACGATGAGCACGGTAGGTTACGGTGACATCACGCCACAGACCGCCGAAGCGAAGCTGTTTGCGGTGTCGATCATCGTGCTGGGCGTCGCGGTGTTCGCCACTTCGCTTACCGCCGTGATCGCGCCGCTGGTCACACGCAGCCTGCAACGCATCGTCAATCGGAAGGATCATCGCATGCAACGCGAAAACCATTTCGTCGTGATCGGCAATACGCCGCTTGCGCTCAACACCTGGCGCGAACTCGCGCGCCGCGGCCATCCCGTCACCCGCCTGCTGCGGCAGGAGCCGGAACCGGGGCTGCCTGATGGCGTGGACAAGGTGATCGGCGAGCCCAGTGACGGCGACGTCCTGCGCAAGGCCGGCGCCGACAAGGCGCAGGCAGTGCTGGCGATGATGGAAGACGATTCCGAAAACGCCTTCGTGGTGCTGGCCGTGCGCGAACTTCAGGGTACCGCGCGCACCGTCGCCGCGGTCAACGACGCCCACCATCTCGGGCGCGTGCAACTGGTGCAGCCGGACGTGGTGATCGCGCCGCAGATCCTGGGTGGCGAACTGGCAGCGATGCTGCTGACCGGCGAGCAGGTCACCGCCGACTTCGTGATGCAGAGGGTGTTCCAGCAGCACCATGACGCCGGCGACGCACCCCGGCACACGGCATGAACGATTCGCCTTGCACATGCCACATGAGGGAGACGACGTTTTGACTGCTGATTGGCTGTACCACGGCGAATGGCTGGGCAACCCCGCGCTGGCATGGGTGATCGCGGGCGCGGCCGCGCTGGGCGGCTACCTGCTGGCCCACAGCGCAGCCGCCATTCTCGGCGCACGCCTTCGCAAGCTGGCCGAACGCACCCATCGCAATGGCTTTGCGATCGCCGCGCGCGTGGTGCAAGCCACACGCGGCTGGCTGTTGCTTTTGATCGCGATCGCCATCGCCCTGGATTTCCTGCACTTCGGCAAAACCCTTGAAGACATCAAAAACGTGCAGCATTGGCTGCGCCTGCTGACCTACGCACTGGTGGGCATCCAGGTCGCGTTGTGGGTTTCGACACTGCTGGTGGCCTGGCTGCAACGCTCGACCGATCGCGACGCCGCGCAGCCGGTCAACCCGGTGATGCTGGGTGTACTCACCTGGGCCGTGCAGTTCGTGGTGTGGGTGACGCTGGCGCTTGCGTTGCTGGCGGAAGGCGGCGTCAACATCACCGCCTTCGTGGCCAGCCTGGGCATCGGCGGCGTCGCGGTGGCGTTGGCGCTGCAGAACGTGCTGGGCGACCTGTTCGCGTCGATCAGCATCGGCCTCGACAAGCCATTCGAGGTCGGCGATGCCATCGCCTTCGACTCGGGCCAAGGCACCATCACCAAGGTCGGCATCAAGTCCACGCGCATCGCTTCGCTGTCGGGCGAGGAACTGGCCGTCTCCAACTCGGTGCTGCTGAAGAACCTGATCCACAACTACTCGCGCATGCAGCAGCGACGCGTGGTGTTCACCTTCCGGCTGCCGTTCGACACGCCGCGCGAGCGGATTACCGAAGTGGTCGAGCGCGTGCGCGGCATCATCGAAGACGAAAAACCGATCCGCTTCGATCGCGGTTATCTTTCCGGCTTCGGCGAGTACGGGCTTGAATTCGAATTCGTGTATTACGTGCTCGACCCGAGTTACAACGTCTTCGCCGCGATCCAGCAACGCATCAATCTCCGGGTGCTGGACCTCTGGGACGAACTCGGCATCGAATTCGCCGTGCCCGTGCGCAAATTGCACGCGCAGACGGACGCAATGCCGATCGTGCGGACCACTACCGCGAAGGAGTGATCGAGCGCGCGCCTTGCGCAACGACACGGTGCGGTGAAAGCCGGACCAAGAAATCGTGACCGTTTCTACACGCGGCCTGTCGATAATCGTGCAAACAGTCCCAGGCTCGGCGAATGTCCGCAGACATCCATCGCGAGCAGCAATTGGAGGTCCGGATGCACAGAACGGCGAACATGTCGGCATTGGGTTACGCCGCCTTTGCCCTGACGCTGTGGCTGGCGAACATGGGGTCCGCCGGCTGGTTCGACCAACCCGGCGCAATGCCGATGCCGCTGCTGTTCGCACAACCGGGCAACATCCTGCTGCCGACGTTGACGGCCGTACTGGGCGGTTGCGTGCTGGCGCTCGCGGGGATCGGGCAAGCCTTGCGTGGCTACACCCTCGACGCCGTGCTGTTTCTCGCTTTCGCGGGCTACTGGTGGGTGGCGGCGCTGTCGCAGCACGCAATGGCAACCGACTCCTACGGCCCGACACCCGGCTTCCTGGGTTGGTATTACGTGGTGTGGGCCTTTCTGGTCTTCTGCATCTGGGTGGCGGCGTGCAGGAACGGCGTCGCGCGGATGCTGTTCACGCTGGGGCTGTGCATATCGCTGCTGGCCCTGGCACTGGCCAATTGGACCCACCTTGCTGCGTTGACGGTGCTGGGCGGCTATCTCGGGTTGATGACCGCCGTGCTGGGCATCTACATCGCCGCGGCGGAAATCCTCAACGAAGTTCGCGGTCACCTGGTTCTGCCGCTCGGCGAAAGTGCGTCGGACAGCGAGCCACGTCCTTGATTGCTGTGAATCGCGGAGCCGCTGAAGAACCGCCGCACCTCGATACCTCCGACCGAAGCGCCTGTTGCAAGAAGTCGGACCATGGAAGGCCGTCCTAATCAAAATGGCTTGAAATCGTCGTGTGACCCGCACTCGGCGATGCGGCGATCAGGGGGACCGCGCAAATCGCGACTCCCTAGTGCGCCGCCGCATACCGTGCTACTTTTGCGGCATGGCATCACCGCGCGTCATCAAGAAATACCCGAACCGTCGCCTGTACGACACCCGGGTCTCCAGCTACATCACGCTGGAGGAAGTGCGGCAGCTCGTGCTGTCTGGCGAACTGTTCGAAGTCCGCGATGCCAAGACCAACGAGGATCTGACCCGCGCGGTGCTGCTGCAGATCATCGCCGAGCACGAACAGCACGGCCAGCCGATCTTCTCCACCACGCTGCTGTCGCAGATCATCCGCTTCTATGGCGATGCCATGCAGGGATTCGTGGGCGGCTACCTCGAAAACAGCCTGAAGGTGTTCCTGGAGCAGCAAGACAAGTTCCGCGATCAATTGAACAACCTGCTGGGCCAGACGCCGTGGTCGATGCTGAACGAGATCACCGAGCGCAACATCGATTTGTGGAAGTCCCTGCAGCCCGGCGCCAGCCCTGCGCCCGAGCCCGCGCCGGAAGCCGACGCAGACGAGAAAAAATCGCCGCGCAAGCGCCGTTGACACCCCGCACACGGCTTCGTACCATCCCGGATTGCTGCAGCGCAACACATGGCGCTGTGCGGCAAAACCCCGGGTCAAGGACGGCCTCCTTTTGATGTTGCGATCTTGGATCGATCGCGCAAGGGAGAGATGATTCGATGACCAAACGTGTAGCCGTCGTCACCGGCGGCATCGGCGGGCTGGGCACCGCCATTTGCAAACGACTCGCCGATGAGGGGCGCCAGGTCATCGCCGCCGATCTCGGCAATCGGCAGGAACGACTCGCGGCGTTTCGCGAAGAAACGCGCGAATACAACGGCAGCATCGTGTTCGCGCCCGCCGACGTCGCGAGCTTCGACGATTGTGCAAATCTTGTGAATCACGTTGCCGAAAAGTATGGAAGCGTGGACATCGTGGTCAACGCGGCCGGCATCACACGCGACACTTCGCTCAAGAAGATGAGCCCCTCGCAGTGGAGCGAGCTGATGCACGTCAATCTCGATGGCGTGTTCAACATGTGCCGCAACACCGTCGATGGCATGACCGCGCGCGGTTTCGGTCGTATCGTCAACATCAGCTCGGTCAACGGCCAGACCGGCCAGTTCGGCCAGACCAATTATTCCGCCGCCAAGGCCGGCATGCATGGCTTCACGATGGCCTTGGCGCGCGAAGTCGCGAAGAAGGGCGTGACCGTCAACAGCGTCTCGCCCGGCTATTGCAGGACCGAGATGGTAATGAAGGTGCCGGAGGACATTCGCGCACAGATCGTCGCGCAGATTCCGGTCGGGCGTCTTGGCGAACCGTCGGAAATCGCGCGTACCGTCGCATTTCTGACCGCCGATGATGCCGGCTTCATCACCGGCGCCAACATCCCGGTGAACGGCGGGTATTTCATGTCGTTCTAATGACGCTCGGTTCCACCGGCGGGTGACGCAAAGCCGCAACCAACAAGGC
>DATCSF010000011.1:0-8296 GCA_036568625.1 Rhodanobacteraceae bacterium
CGTTGTCGTCGTCGTCGCGATCATCGTGCTGGCGAAGTGGGTGCGGATCGTGCCGCAGGGCTACGAATGGACCGTGGAGCGCTTCGGCAAGTACACCCGTACGCTGCCGCCGGGCCTGCATTTCCTGATGCCCTTCATCTATGCGATCGGCCGCAAGATGAACATGATGGAACAGGTGCTGGCGGTGCCCTCGCAGGACGTGATCACCAAGGACAACGCGGTGGTGCGCGTGGACGGCGTGGTGTTCTACCAGGTGCTGGACGCGGCCAAGGCCGCGTACGAAGTGGCCAACCTGGAACAGGCGTCGCTGGCGCTGGTGATGACCAACATCCGCACCGTGCTGGGTGCGATGGATCTCGACGAAAGCCTGAGCAAGCGCGACGAGATCAACGCGCGATTGCTGAAAGTGGTCGACGAGGCGACCCACCCGTGGGGCGTCAAGGTCAACCGCATCGAAATCAAGGACATCAGTCCGCCCAAGGACCTGGTCGACGCGATGGCGCGGCAGATGAAGGCCGAGCGCGAGAAACGCGCGCAGATCCTGGAAGCCGAAGGCCTGAAGCAAAGCGCGATCCTCAAGGCCGACGGCGAAAAGCAATCGACCATCCTGCAGGCCGAAGGCAAGAAGGAAGCCGCGTACCGCGAGGCCGAAGCACGTGAACGCCTGGCCGCGGCGGAAGCCAAGGCCACCGAACTGGTGTCGCAGGCGATCTCCGCCGGCAACTTGAACGCCATCAACTATTTCGTGGCCACCAAATATGTCGAGGCGCTGAAGGCGATGGCCGACTCGCCCAACCAGAAAATGCTGATGCTGCCGTTCGAGGCCTCCGGCATTCTTTCCTCGATGGCCGGCATCGCGGAAATCGGCAAGGAAGTGCTGGCGAAGAATTCTTCTGCGTCGGCAACGCAGACGCGTTGAAGCAAAATGGAAACTAATGTCGTCATTCCGGGGCGGCCTGCGGCTTCATTGCAGGCCGAACCCGACTGCGTTGGCAGGACTGCCAACGCGAACGGCGAAGGCGGCCCGGAGGGCGAGCGCCATTGGATGGCGCGAGTCAACCCAGTGACTTCCGAACATGGAGCAAAGACGCTGGGTTCCGGGTTCCGTCCGCAGCGCGGACGGCCCCGGAATGACGAGAAGGTTTCGTGCATGTTTCACGGTTGATCACATTGAGGGCAGCCATCCATGTGGGGCGTACCGTTGCATTACTGGTGGTGGGTGCTGGCGCTGCTGCTGATCGCGGGCGAGGTGCTGGCGCCGGGGTTCTTCCTGCTGTGGATCGGCATCGCGGCGGCGGTGATGGGCGTCGTCACCTGGGTCGCGCCCGGCCTCGGCGTGATCGCGCAGGCGGTGCTGTTCGTGATCCTCGCGTTCACGTCCTGCGTGTTCTACTGGAAATTCGTTCGTCCGCGGCTGGCGCGCAACGACGATCCGGCCGCGCGCACGCTCAGCCGACGCGGCGAGCAGATGATCGGCCAGCGCTACGTGCTGATCGAAGCCATCGTGAACGGCCGCGGCAAGGCGCGCGTCGGCGATGGCCAGTGGCTGGTGGCGGGACCGGATTTGCCGGTGGGCGCGGAAGTCGAGGTGGTGGGTGTCGACGGTGCGCTGCTGAAGGTGCGCGCGGCGACGCCATGATCCTGCGTCGGGTCCGGGAGCGCGTGTGACGGATTGGTCTCCCGAAGGGCGGTCGGGCAGCGGCATGATGTCGGACGAACGCGCGCGTGCGCGCGTCGGTTTCGTGATCGAACTGGCGCGACGCCTGCACCAGTACGGCGCCGCGGCGCCGCGCCTGGAGCAGGCGATCGGCAACGTGTCGCAGCAACTCGGATTGGCCTGCGACGTGCTGTCCACGCCGACCTCGATCGTGTTGTCGTTCAGTACGCCGGGCGGCGACGGCATTGCGGACATCACCCAGGTAGTCAGGATCGCGCCCGGCGACGTGAATCTTGCGCGCTTGTGCCGCGCCGACGAAATCGCGGATCGCGTGGCCGACGGCAGCCTGGAACCGCTTCGCGGCATGGCGCAGTTGCGGGCGCTGGGGCGGCCATTGTCGCGCAGGGCGTTATGGGCGACGATCGTGAGTTACGGGCTCTCGGCCGGCGCGATTGCGGTGCTGTTCCGCACTTCGTGGCAGGATGCGGTGGCGGCCGGCGCGATAGGCGTGCTGATCGGCGGGATCGTGGTGGCGGGTTTTGGACGTCCGCGCCTGGCGGTGGCGGGCGATGCGATCGCCGCGCTGGTGGCGACGTTCATCGCAACGATGGTCAGCGCCTGGCTGGTACCGCTGGCATTGAAGCTGGTGGTGCTGTCGGCATTGATCGTGCTGGTGCCCGGCATGTCGCTGACCAACGCGGTACGCGAGCTCACCAGCCAGCACCTGGCATCGGGGGTGGCCCGTTTCGCGGGTGCGGCGGCGACCATCCTGAAACTGACCTTCGGCACGATCGCGGCGGCGCAGATTTGCATGGTGGCGCACATCGTCCCCGCCGATCGTGTATTGCCGCCGCTGCCGCTATGGGCGCAGTGGCCGGCGCTGGCGGTGGCCGCGGTGGCCTTCGCGATGCTGTTCCAGACCGCCCGCCGCGATTATCCGCTGGTATTGGTCGCGGTCATCGTCGGCTATCTGGTGACGTATTGGTGCGGCAATGCGTTGGGTGCGCCGTTCGGAGTATTCGTCGGTGGTCTGGTGCTGAGCGCGGGCAGCAATCTCTACGCGCGGCTGAAACACCGCCCGGGCGCGTTGGTGCGCGAACCGGGGGTGTTGTTGCTGGTGCCGGGCAGCGTGGGATTCCGCAGCGTGTCGGATCTCCTCAACAACCAGATCGCGAGCGGCAGCCATATCGCAGTGTTGCTGGTGACGCTGCTCATTTCACTGGTGGCGGGATTGCTATTCGGCGATCTTTTGATCGCGCCGAGAAGAAGTTTGTAAAAAGACCGATAATTGGTGCAACCCCCTTCATGGAGGAAGGGGGTGAAATATCGGCCTCCCGGTCAATATCCGGTTTTACTTGATCAGCAAATCCTTTTCCTTCTTGCCCGACTTCAGCGCGGCGAGGAACCAGCGCGGGCGCTTGCCGCGGCCGGACCAGGTTTCGCTGCCATTCGGGTTGCGGTATTTCGGCGCGACCTTGCCCTTGCCGCCGCGCTTCTTGCCGTAGACCTGCGCAAAGGTCACGCCCTCGGACTTGAGTACCGCGTTGATCTTCGCCTTGACCTTGGCGATTTTCTCCTTGTCGATGTTCTTCATGCGACCTTTCGCCTTGCGGATGAGATCCCTGAGTTGCTTTTCGCTCAGCGAGCTGACATCGATGGCCATGTTGACTCCGATTGTTGGGGATAATGAGAACCGTATCGACGGGATGGTTTCATGAATTTACCGCGCCGACGGGCTCGCATTTTCCCCTAAATACACGGCGGTTGCAAAAAACTGCAATTACGGGGTCAATCGGCGGGGGGTAAACAACTTTAGTACCGCGTCGCGGTCCAGGTTGCGGCTTTCGCTTTCGCGCCTGCCGCGATATTCGAGTGTGCCGGCGGCAAGCCCGCGCTCGCTGACCACAATTCGGTGTGGAATCCCGATCAATTCGAGATCGGCGAACATCGCGCCTGGCCGCAGGCCGCGATCGTCCAGTGCAGTTTCGATGCCGCGCGCATTCAACTCCGTATGCAACGCTTCGGCGGCTGCATTGACGTCGGGATTGTTCTTCGGATTGATCAGGCAAATGACCACGCGCCACGGCGCCATGGGTTCGGGCCAGATGATCCCGGCATCGTCGTGGTTCTGCTCGATGGCCGCGGCCACGATGCGGCTGATGCCGATGCCGTAGCAGCCCATGTGCAGCAATCGGTTCTGCCCCGCGTCGTCCAGCACCGTGGCGCCCATGGCCTCGGAATACTTGGTGCCGAGCTGGAACACGTGGCCGACCTCGATGCCGCGCGCGATGCCGAGCGTGCCCTTGCCGTCGGGCGATGGGTCGCCCGCGACCACCTTGCGCAGGTCCTCGACGCGGGTGATGCGCGCGTCGCGCTCCCAGTTGGCGCCGGTGTAATGCGTGCCCGCGGCGTTGCCGCCGCACACGAAATCGGCGACCACCGCAGCGGCGCGGTCGACGATCACCGGGATGTCGTCGGGCAAGCCGACCGGCCCCAGGAAGCCCGGCACGCAGCCGACGCGCTTCACGATCTCGGCTTCGTCGGCCAGCGCCGATTCGCCCGGGAGCTCCGGCAATTTCGCGGCCTTGATTTCGTTCAACTCGTGGTCGCCGCGCAGGCACAGCGCGACGAGGCCGGCGTTGCCGCGCACGATCAAGGTCTTGACGCATTGCGCGGGCGACACGCCCAGGGAAGCGCTGACTTCATCGATGGTCTTCTGCGTCGGTGTGTCCACGCGCGTCAGTGGCTGCGCGGGTGCGGGTCGCGGCGTCGCCGGCGCCAATGCTTCGGCGCGCTCCACGTTCGCCGCGTAGTCGGATTGGTCGGAAAACGCCAGCGCATCCTCGCCCGAGTCGGCCAGCACGTGGAACTCCTGCGAGGCACTGCCGCCGATCGCGCCGGTGTCGGCCTGCACCGCGCGGAACTTCAGGCCCAGCCGCGTGAAGATGCGCGCATAGGCGTCGTGCATGTTGTGGTATTCGCGCTCCAGGTCTTCGGGCGTGAGGTGAAACGAATACGCATCTTTCATCAGGAATTCGCGCGCGCGCATCACGCCGAAACGCGGGCGGATTTCATCGCGGAACTTGGTCTGGATCTGGTAAAGGTTGAGCGGCAATTGCTTGTAGCTGCGCAATTCGTTGCGCGCGTAGTCGGTCACCACTTCCTCGGCGGTCGGGCCGTAGCAGTATTCGGCTTCCTTGCGGTCTTTCATTTTCAGGAGCTGACCGCCGAATTTCTGCCAGCGCCCGGTTTCCTCCCACAGTTCCTTCGGCTGGATCGTGGGCATCAGCAGCTCGATCGCGCCCGCGCGATCCATTTCCTCGCGAACTGCGGTTTCGACCTTGCGCAACACGCGCAATCCGAGCGGCGACCACGTGTAAATGCCCGACGCGAGTTTGCGGATCATGCCGGCCCGCAGCATCAATTTGTGGCTGACGATCTCCGCATCGGCGGGCGCCTCGCGGGTGGTGGCGAGGTGGAATCTGGACAGGCGCATCGCTTCAATCCGGCGTCAAAACGCCGAATTGTAACGGCGAAAGGGATTGCGCTTTGCGCGGGGCGGGTCGACATCCTCGTCTTGGCAGCACAGGGGCCTCGGTTTGCGCACATTCTGCGCACATGAAAGGACGAAGCAGATTCCCATGCCGTGCGTTGAACCAGGCCATGGATGGCCGTCGACGGAATGAAGCTTTTCCTGCGCCCTTGCACGACGCCGGGCATCGCAGCGCCAAGCGGGAGCAAGGTACGCATGCTCGAGCCCAGGGATGGGCGAGTTTGCGCCGGCGGCTTGGCGCGAGAAGCTCGGGGAAGTTTCGGCAACACGTTGCCGAAACCGTCGGGCCGGACGCATGGCTTTGGTTACTTTCCCCGAAAGGCAAGTAACCCGCGCGTCAGGAGACGTGTGGAATCAAGACATGATGTCGACGCGGCGCCGTGGCGCGTCTTATCGCGCCACGACGAAAATCATGCGCCCTTAGACGAGCAGTATTGCGCCTGCTGCGCGCGCGCGGTGGCCAGTTGCGATTCGCGGGCATTGTCGCTCATCACTTCCTGCTTGCCGTTGCCGCCGGCGGTCACCACCGGCTGCTTGCTTTGCAGCAGGGCAATATTGGAACTCAACTGCTTGCACAGCGATGCGCGGTTGGAAGGCGTATCGGGCTGGGTGCCGCCCGACGCGGATTGTCCGGGGGCGGCGCCGGCGTTCGACGAGTCATCTTTTTCCGCGTTCGACGGCGGGGGCGGATTGGACGAGATTTCGGGCTCGCTGGTCATGCGCATTTTCGTGTAATGCGTACCCGTGGCCGGCGGGGTTTGCGAGAAATGGGTGACGCCGTTGGCGTCCTTCCACTTGTAGATCTGTTGTGCGCAGGCGAAGCCGGTCACGCAGGCGAGCGAAAGTCCGATGACCGACGCGGCAAACAAGGTGCGCAGTGGCATGGAAGATCCCCGGGACGCGCTGAACGGTGGCGCGAGTATGCCACAGTCGTTTGCGCGCTTTTGGACGGCCGTCACGTTCGGGCCCGTTGGTCCGTCATGCCAGACGCTGGATCGGGGCATCGGTTAAACTGCGCTCGAGGTTTGGAGCCGGCGACCGCATGACTGATCCGCTTCCCCGCAAGACGCCGCGACGCGGCATTTATCTGTTGCCTAACCTGTTCACGACCGGCGCGATGTTCGCCGGGTTCTACGCGATCGTGGCAGGTTTTCTGGGTTTCTATACGCACGCCGCGATCGCGGTGTTCGTGGCGGCGTTGCTGGACGGCATGGACGGCCGCGTCGCGCGCCTGACCGGCACCCAGAGCGAGTTCGGCGTCCAGTACGACTCGTTGTCCGACCTCGTCAGTTTCGGGCTGGCGCCTTCGCTGGTGCTGTACACATGGTCGCTGCAATACCTGCGCGAATACGGCCCGTTGTGGAGCAAGGTCGGCTGGTGCGCCGCGTTTCTGTATGCCGCGTGCGCGGCGTTGCGGCTGGCGCGCTTCAACACCCAGGTCGGCGTGGCCGACAAGCGTTATTTCCAGGGACTGGCCAGTCCGGCCGCCGCCGGGCTGTGCATGTCGTTCGTGTGGACGATGGAAAATTTCGGCATCGAAGGGCAGTGGCTGTGTTTTTTCACGCCGGTACTCGCCGCGGTCGCGGGGTTGCTGATGGTGAGCCGGGTGCGCTATTTCAGCTTCAAGGCCATGCCGGCCGGCGACCGGGTGCCGTTCGTGTGGATCATCCTGGCGGTGCTGATCCTCGTGGCGCTGACGCTCAACACCGCGCTGGTGTTGCTGGCGCTGGCCACCGTGTACGCATTCTCCGGCGTCGTGATCACGTTGTGGGGCCTGCGCAGCCGTGCCTCGCGCCGGCGCCTGCGGATGGCGCGCCGGCATGCGCCACCGGAAACACATTCCCATGAATGAGAGCGCCGTCCGCGAACGCCGGTTGCGCGCGCTGGGCGTCCAGCCGATGCACTTGCGCCGGCACGCCGCGGCTGCTGCCGCAGTGCCGGAAGCCGCGGCCGCGCGCGCGGTGTCGCTGGCGCCCGATGTCGCGTCCACCACGGCGCCGACGCAGGCCTCGATCCGACGTCTCGCGTTGCAGCCCGATCCGGTGGAACTGGACGATCCGGCCATCCGGGACATGTATGCGGCGCTGACCGAGGCGGTCGGCAAGGCCGGACTGCAACGCGTGCGCGTATGCGATGTGGCGGATGATCCGACCGCCGCGGTGATGGTGTTCGGTGCGGCGCCGCTGCCGGAAGGCGTGCCCATGCTGCGCGTCATGCGCGCTGATCCGCTGGCCGTGCTGCGCGCGGATCGCGAACGCAAGCGCCTGCTGTGGGAACGCATGCAGGCGCTGGGCCGCGGCGGCAACGGGTCCTGACATGGCTGCGGTGGCGCCGCTGGAAACCGCATTGCGTCCGATGACGCACGGGGACATTTCGGCGGTCGCCAACATCGAGGCGGCTGCCTACGAATTCCCGTGGTCACGTGGAATTTTCAGAAGTTGCCTCGACAACGGCCACCATTGCTGGGTGTTGGCGCAGGGCGGCGCGATCATCGGCTACGGCATCTTGTCGGTGGGTGCGGGCGAAGCGCACATCCTCAACGTGTGCGTCGCGCCGCTGCACCAGGGGCGCGGGTACGGCGCGTATCTGTTGAAGCGCATGCTGGACCTCGCGCGCTGGCACCAGGCCGGCCGGGTATTCCTGGAAGTGCGACCGTCCAACCAGCTGGCGCACGCGATGTACGAGCGCGCCGGATTCAACGAGATCGGCCGACGGCCGGGCTACTATCCGGCGCGGCGCGGTCGCGAAGACGCGATCGTGATGGCAATGGAGCTATTGGAAGGCGATCATCCCTGATCGCCGTATCGCGAAGTCAAAGGATGGCCGGGGCACCGGGCGGTAATGGGGATTCAGAACGGCCCGAGAGGCGCCGCCCATGGCCCGGCGCGAACTGATTCAACATCAGCGTTTCCACGCCCGCTTCGGTCGCGGTCCGGCCAATCGCGGTTGGCGTGCGCGAATCGAACAGACGGCGTGCGGGAGGGCATCGCATGGGCGGCCCTGAAGCTGCACGGTCGGGAGGCGGCAATCTACCGCCCCCGCATTGCAGGCGACGCGGCCGCGCGGGAAACTGGTCGGGCAGACAT
>DATCSF010000012.1:0-4603 GCA_036568625.1 Rhodanobacteraceae bacterium
GGATGCCGACGACGAGCTTTCCGATGTCGCCTACGACAAGGGTTCGTGGTTCCTGCGCGCGCTGGAGCAGAAATTCGGCCGCAAAGATTTCGATGCATGGCTGAAGGGGTACTTCAACCACTTCGCCTGGCACAGCATCACGACCGAACAGATGCTGGCGTACCTGAAGCCCAACCTGATCGACAAGTATCCCGGCAAGATGAGCTGGGACGAGGTGAAGGAGTGGGTGTACGGTGCGGGCATTCCGAAGGATGCGCCGATTCCGGATTCGCCGCGCTTCGATGCGATCGACAAGGAACGCGCTGCGTTCCTCGCCGGCGCGCTGGCGGCTGAGAAGCTGGACGCGAAGAATTGGAATACCCAGGAGTGGATGTATTTCCTCGATCGTCTGCCCGACCATCCCGCGCTGGCGAAGATGCAGGAACTCGATGCCGCGTGGCACCTCACCGGCACGCCCAATGCCGAGATCGGCATGCGCTGGTACGTGCACGCCATCGCGGCGGGCGACAAGGCGGTATGGCCGGCCGCTGCCGGGCACATGACGCGGATCGGTCGCCTGTACCTGACCATGCCGGTGTACAAGGCCTTTGTGCAGACGCCGGACGGTTTCGCCTACGCCGAGAAGGTCTATGCGAAGGCGAAGGACGGTTACCACCCGTTGACGCAGATGGCGGTGGAGCGGTTGTTCGCGAAAACCCGCGCGGCTGCAGCCAAGGCCGGAACGAGCACGGGCTGAGCGACGCGTGTCGAACAATCCCACCCGCGACCTCCTGCTCGCCCGCCTGGCGCGCCGCCTGAAGATCCTGGGCGCGGTGGTGATCGCGTTCGCGGTGATCGGGCTGGGCGTGTACTTGATCGCGCCGCAATGGCTGCTGCACGGCGCGATCGCGTGGCAGACCTGGCGCGATGGCCTGCATCAGGAATCGGTGCAGGTCGGCGACACCCGCTGGGCGTACGTCGAAGGCGGTAAGCAGGGCGGGCCGCCGCTGGTGCTGCTGCACGGCTACGGTGGTTCGCATGCGGACTGGCTGATCATGGCGCGCTATCTCACCGGCAATTTCCGGGTGATCATTCCCGACCTGCCGGGCTGGGGCGAATCGACGCGCCTGCCGGGTGCGGATTACGGCTATGCCGCGCAGGTGACGCGCCTGCACGGGTTCCTGGATGCGCTGCACCTCGGTGAAATCGCGCTGGCGGGCCATTCGATGGGCGGCGCGATCGCCGGTTTGTACGCGGCCAAACATCCAAAAGAGGTCGCCGCCCTGGTGCTGATCGATTCGGCCGGCGTGCCGTTCAAGGAAAACGGCTTCGTCCGCGAACTGAAGGCCGGCAAGAGTCCCTTCGACATCGACGACCGGGCGGGATTCAAGCACCTCGAATCACTGCTGTTCACCGACCCGCCGTCGGTGCCGCCACGGATCCAGGACGTGTTCGTCGAAAAATCGAAAAGCGAGCGCGCCTTCGACGACGAGGTGCTGCGAAAAATCACCGCGCCCGGCGCGCGCGACGCACTGCAGGCCAGGTTGCCCGACATCACCGCGCCGACGCTGGCGATCTGGTGCATGCAGGACCAGATCATCGACGTATCCGCGCTTGACGCGATCCGCAAGGGGCTCACCCACGCGCCCAACATCGGCGTCACCGAACTCACCGGCTGCGGGCACATGTCGATCATGGAAAAGCCACGCGAAGTCGCGCAGTCCATCGCGCGCTTCGTGTTGCTGCCCTGACCCATCCGTCGTCCCGACGCAGGCCGGCATCCAGCAGCTCCCATCTCCACGTCGAATCAACAGCCAAGGCACTGGGTTCCGGGTTCCATTGCCGATGAAGCCGGCAATGGCCCCGGAATGACGACCATCTCGTTTGCCGCAGCGCTCAAGCGCCAGGCGCGATCAACCGTTCCATCTCGGCCTTGAGGATGGCGCCGTGCTCGCGCAACCAGTCGCGCTGCGCCTGGTAGCCGGGCATCAGTTCGCCGACGCGCGTCCAGAAACGTGGCGAGTGGCTGCGCACTTTGAGGTGACACATTTCGTGCACCAGCACGTAGCGCAGCGCGGCGGGCGGGGCGAGCGCCAGCGCCAGATCGAGGGTAATGCGGTCGCGCGCATCGAGGCTGCCCCACAGGCTTTTCAGCGACTTGATGCGCAGGCCGGTCGGCGCGGCGTCCAGGCGTTCGGAGGCGTGCGCCATCCAGCGCGACAGGTCGCGGCGCATGTGGGTTTCAAGGAACGCGGCGAGCAGATTGCGCGCGGCGGGCATCGCGGTGGTGAACGGGCGCGGCGCGTGCAGGCGCAGCTCGTCACCGAGATATTCGATGCGCGGGTATTCGCTCATCCGCCACGTGAGTTCGATGCTTTCGCCGCGCAGCGGGATCAGCGTGGGTATGCCGGGCTTGAGTGGCGGCGGGCCGCGGCGCGGCACGCGCAGTTCGGACAGCTTGCGTTCCAGCCAGTCGCTGTTTTCACGCAGGAACGCATACACCTGGGCGGGGTGGGTGCCGCGCGGATACGAAATGCGCGCACCGTGCGAGGTGACCGACAGGCGCAGGCGACGCGCGCGCGGGTGCATGGCCTTCAGCACCTTGATGGTGCCGCCCTTGCCCGTCGCCAGTTCCAGGAAGTCGCCCTGCGGAATCATGCTGCCTTCTTGCTGCCTTCGTCCGGCCGCTCCAGCCCGAACCACTGTTCCAAACCTTCGAACAACCGCTCGAGTTCGAGCGTCATCAGCGCAAAACGCGCGTCGAGCTCGGCTTCGGCCGAGTCGCGCCCATCGGCGTCGAGCGAATCCTGCACGACGTCGAGAAAGCGCAACTTGCGGACCACCAGATCCTCGCCGAGCACGAAACTGGCGCGATCCTCGAACTGCAAGCCAAGCTGGAACACCTGCTTGCCTTGTTTCAAATGCGCCCGGACCTCGGCGCTTTCAAGCTCCTGTTTGCGGCAGCGGATGATCGCTCCGCCGGTGGGGTCGCGCAGCTCGCACTCGTCGCCCAAGCTGAGCCCCGAGGGTAGCTTGCCAGAGCTGAGCCACTGGGTCATCAGCGCGCGTGGGGTTTCGGCGGCGGCCAGCGGCTGGGCCGGGAAACTGCCCAGCGCTTCGCGCAGGGCGGTCAGCGCCGTTTCGGCGGCCTTGCGGCTGGCCGTGTCGAGCACCAGCCAACCATTTTTCGAATCCAGCCAGGCATTTAGCCGCGACGGCCGCACAAAGGCCTGGGGCAGCAGGGCGTCCAGCACCTCGGCCTTGATGGCCCGACGCTGGCGTCCGCCCACCGGCCGGCCGCGACGTTCAGCTTCCTTGCGCAGGCGCTTGCCCAGCTCGGCGTTGATCACGGCCGCCGGCAGCAGCTTTTCCTCGCTCCCGAGGGTGACCAGGGTGGCCTTGCCGACCGTGTGGCTCAGGACTTCGGAATCCGGCCCGAACGGCGAGACGAAGCCGCGCGTGGCCACCTCCAATGGCCCGCAGGCGCGCAGGGCGTGACCGGCCAAGGCCGCGTCGAGATCCTTCAGGGATTTGGCGACGGAAGGGGAGAAACGGAACAGGGTGAGATTGCGGAAGAACATGAGGGTGGTCGGAAAGAAGGAACAAGAAAAGAAGGAATAAGAATTGTGGAGTAGGAAACCCGTACTTGCTTGTCGTCATTCCGGGGCGGCCGCAGGCCGAACCCGGAACCCAGCGACTTGAGCTTCGCCCAATAAAGTCACTGGGCCCCGGATCGCCGCTGTGCGGCGTCCGGGGTGACGATGATTCGTGAAGGACGTCTCATCGCTCAAGACCGTCAAGGACCGAATGGTTGCCGTCGCCGCTCAGCCATGCATGCGCGTCGGCACGGGCAAAATCGGCTGCCGAGCCGAGCGACGCGAAATCGAACAATGCCGGGTCGGCGAGTTGCGATGGTGCGACGTGCGAAAGCGCGCGAAACATGATCTCGCTGCGGCCGGGATGTTCGCGTTCCCACGCGTCCAGCATCCGCCGCACCTGCTTGCGCTGCAGGTTTTCCTGCGAGCCGCACAGGTTGCAAGGGATGATCGGGAATGCGCGCTGTTCGGCGTACTCGGCGATTTCGGCTTCGCGGCAATAGCTGAGCGGGCGAATCAGCACGTGCTTGCCGTCATCGGACAGAAGCTTGGGCGGCATCGCCTTCAGCGTGCCGCCGTGGAAAAGGTTCAGGAAAAACGTCGCGAGGATGTCGTCGCGATGATGGCCCAGCGCGATCTTGTTGAAACCTTCGCGCTCGGCGAACGCGTACAACGCGCCGCGCCGCAATCGCGAGCACAGGCTGCACAGCGTCTTGCCCTCGGGCACCACGCGTGTGACGACACGGTAGGTGTCCTGCTCGATCACGTGGAACGGCACGCCGCGTGCGCGGCAGTAGTCCGGGATCACGTGCTCCGGAAAACCCGGCTGCTTCTGGTCCAGGTTCACCGCAACCAGTTCGAACTTCGCCGGCGCCTTCGCCTGCAGAGAGAGCAGCAGATCCAGCAGCGTCCAGGAATCCTTGCCGCCCGACAGGCACACCATCACCCGGTCGCCGTCTTCGATCAGGTTGTAGTCGGCGATCGCACGCCCGACCGCGTGGCGCAGGCGCTTGGCCAGGCGCGCGGCT
>DATCSF010000013.1:0-3049 GCA_036568625.1 Rhodanobacteraceae bacterium
GGGGTAGCTCACTTCGACGGTGTGCACCAACCGGATCTGCTGATTGACGCCGCTGGCGAGATAAGCCTGGTTGGTGATGTCGACGAGATTCTGGATCCGCGTCAACGCCTTGGTCTGGCTGCCCGTTTCTGCCACGAATCCCGGGGTGTAAGCCACCATCACGTCGATGGTGACGGGACCGCTCCCGGCCGCCTGTACCGGTACGGACGCGGCGGCAACCACGCTCGACATCGTCGTAGTCGGAACCCCTCTCTTCGGATTCACCTTGGGCGGGATCACGTAGTCGGGCGCACTTCGCACACGCAATGCCTCGGCAGACTGCGCCATGGCCGTGGCGGAAGTTTCCACCACGTGGGCTCCCCCAGCGTTGGACACGATCCGAAGCGGGTAGCCGGAAGCCTGCGGAATCAGGCCGAACACGCTCTTGTCAGCACCAAACGTCAACACCACGGGTTGCTCGCCATGTACGGTCTCTACGGTGCCGATCCAACTCCAGATGCCGTTGGCGTGCAGGATGTGGCGTTGGTATTTGGCGTAGATGCGCCCGCCGACGGGATTGGGTACCCACATGCCGCCCTGGAACACCGCGGCCAGCGCATTATCCTCGTTGATCGCGATGGGCCAGGACTTCTGCGCGCCCTGCGCCAGCAGTTTCGGCGTACTCGCACTGATCGAATACAGCACGGGCTGGGTAGCCGCCAGCGCCGGGAGACAACCAAGCAAAAGCGAGAGGGCCAGCGCGTGGCCAAAGGCACGCAGTGTGAGACGGGACATGGCGATTTCCGAAACGCAGGGATCGCGCCTTTATACCAGCGCGGGCACAGTGCGGCGCTGTGGCCCCGTGCACAATTCAGGCGCGGTTCGCGCCGCGCCGCTTCGAAAGCGCGGCGCAGATCACACTGACAGTCGCGCTCGGGCCGGCTTCAGCCACGCCAACCGACCACCGGATCGACCGATCGGCGCGGAACGATCCGCTACAATTCTGCCAATTCTCGATCCGGACCCGGCATGCCGAACGACGCGCCACTTTGGACCCCCAGTGCCGAGCGCAGGGACGCCACCAACCTGCACCGATTCGTGCGTTTCGTGCGCGAAGCCACGAGCAACGGGGACATCGGCAGTTACGCGCCGCTGTACGATTTTTCGATTCGCAACCCGGGAAAATTCTGGCCGCTGGTCTGGGAATTTTGCGGCATCCGCGCCACCGGCGAATTCGAACCGGCACTGGTCGACGCCGACCAGATGCCCGGTGCGCGCTGGTTTCCCAACGTGCAGCTCAACTTCGCGCAGAACTTGCTGCGTTTCAAGGACGACAAGCCCGCGCTGATTTTCCGCAATGAATGGGGCCACGCGCGCGAGACCACCTATGCGCAACTGCACGCGATCGTCGGCCGCATCGCGCACGCGCTGAAGCAAGCCGGCGTCGGCAAGGGCGATCGCGTCGCGGGCTTCCTGCCGAACCTGCCGGAAACCATCATCGCGATGCTGGCGACGACCTCGCTGGGCGCGATCTGGTCTTCGGCATCGCCGGATTTCGGCGTGAATGGCATCGTCGACCGCTTCGGCCAGATCGAGCCCAAGGTGCTGTTCTGCGCCGACGCCTATGCCTACGGCGGCAAGCGCCACGATTGCCTCACCAAGGTACGCGACGTACTGGCGGCGATCCCGTCGATCGAAAAATGCGTGGTGATTGCCTATTCCGGCGAACCGCTGCAGCTCGATGGCCTGCGCGACGCCGTGACCTGGGACGACTTTGCCGGCAGCGAAGACCACGCGCTGGAATTCGTGCCCGCGCCGTTCGACCACCCGCTATACGTCATGTATTCCTCGGGCACTACCGGCAAACCCAAGTGCATCGTGCACGGCGCCGGCGGCACCCTGCTGCAGCACCTGAAGGAATTGGTGCTGCACACCGACCTGAAACGCGAAGACCACATTTTCTACTACACCACCTGCGGCTGGATGATGTGGAACTGGCTGGTGTCCAGCCTCGCGGTGGGCGCAACAGTGGTGCTGTACGACGGCTCGCCAACCTACCCCGACGGCAATGCACTGTGGAACCTCGCCGACGAGGTCGGCATCTCCGTCTTCGGCACCAGCGCCAAGTGGATCGACGCGACCGCCAAGATGGGCGTGAAACCACGCGAAACCCACAAACTCCAGGCGCTCAAGACGATCCTCTCCACCGGCTCGCCGCTGGCACCGGAGAGTTTCGACTACGTCTATCGCGACGTGAAGGAGCGCGTGCTGCTGGCCTCGATTTCGGGCGGCACCGACATCATTTCCTGCTTCGCGCTCGGCAATCCCGTACTGCCGGTGTATCGCGGCGAACTGCAATGCCGCGGACTCGGGATGAAGGTCGAGATCCTCAACGAAGCCGGCCAGCCGGTGCGCGAACAGCCAGGCGAACTGGCCTGCGCCGCGCCGTTCCCCTCGATGCCGGTGTACTTCTGGAACGATCCCGAGGGAGAAAAATATCGCGCAGCGTATTTCTCGAAGGTACCCGGCGTGTGGTGCCACGGCGATCGCGCCGAACTCACCGCACACGACGGCATCATCATCTACGGGCGCTCCGACGCCACCTTGAACCCCGGCGGCGTGCGCATCGGCACCGCCGAAATCTACCGTCAGGTCGAACAATTGCCGGAAGTGCTGGAATCGGTCGCGGTCGGCCAGCGCTGGCAGGGCGACGAGCGCATCGTACTGTTCGTGCGACTGCGCGAGGGCGTGCAACTGGACGATGCATTATGCGAACGCATCAAGCAGCAGATCCGCAACAACGCCACCCCGCGCCACGTGCCGGCGAAGATCCTGCAAGTGGCCGACATCCCGCGCACGGTTTCAGGCAAGATTTCCGAACTCGCGGTGCGTGCCGTGATCCACGGCGAGACGGTGAAGAACACCGATGCGCTGGCGAATCCTGGTTCGCTGCAACTCTACACGGTTCTGCGCGACGAGCTCGCGTCCTGACCCGAAACGACGCGGGAGGCGTCGAGCATGAAACTGATCATCCAAATCCCTTGTCTCAACGAGGCCGCAACGTTGGGCA
>DATCSF010000014.1:0-3374 GCA_036568625.1 Rhodanobacteraceae bacterium
ATGGAAGTCGCCGGTGTGGAAAGCACAACGATCAAAACGGCCAGATCTTCGGAATCAAAAGCATCGACAACGCGCAGAACAGCGCGATCAACGGCACGCCGACCTTGGTGAAGTCGAGGAAGCGATAACCGCCAGCGTAATACACCATGGTGTTGGTCGGATACCCGACCGGCGTCGCGAACGAGGTCGCGGCGGCGAATGCGACCGCGACCACGAAGGGGCGCGGGTCGGCGTGCACGGCGTGCGCGACGCTGGCCGCGATGCCGACCATCAGCACCACCGCCGGGTTGTGTCCCATCAGTTCGGTGAGCAGCGCGGTAAGCACGTACACCATCAGCAGCGCGGCCAATGGCCCATGGTTGCCGATGATGTCCAGCGCGCCATGCACGACCACGTTGGCAAGTCCGGTCTGCTCGATCGCGATGCCGAGCGGCAGGATGGCGCCGAGCAGGATGATGATCTTCCAGTCCATGCCCTGGTACACGTCCTTGCGCCCGAAGCAGCGCGTCAGCGCCATCGCGGCGACCCCACAGATTGCCGCGATCGGGATTGGCAGCCAGTGCAGCGCGGAAACCACCACCACCGCCGCCATGATCGCGATGGCGACGAAGGCCTTGTACGGCGGCCGCCGCGCGTCGTCGCGTTCGTTCAGCACGACGAAACGGTCGTCGCGACGCAGGCGCCTCACCGCGTCGGCCGGCAACAGCATCATCAGCACGTCGCCGGTCTGGAAGGCGACGTCGCGGATCTTGTCGCGCAAAAGGTGTCCGCGCCGATGGATACCGAGTACGGTGGCGCTGTAGCTGGGTTGCAGATCCAGGTCGCGCAGCGTGCGATCCTCGGCGGTGCTGGCCGGCGCGACCATGGCTTCGACCAGCACGTTTGCGGTATCGCCGTTCCCGACGTGGGTGAATTCGGGGTTGATCTCCAGCCCCGCGCGCTTGCGAAACTCCTCCAGCTTGTCCCACTCGCCACGCACCAGCAGCACGTCGCCTGCGCTGAGTTTCTGGGTGCGCGGCGACCACATGTGCTGCTCGCCGCGCAGCAATTCCAGCGGGTACACGCCCTGATCGCCCAGCCTCGCTTCGGCGATGGTCTGTCCAACCAGCGACGAATCCGACATCACCTTCAACTCGGTGACGTATTTGCCCACCTGCAGCGGCCCCGATATTGCGTTGTCGAAATGTTTGGGCAGCAACCAGCGCCCGATCACCATCAGGTAGATGATGCCTGCGATGGCCAGCATCACGCCGAGCGGCGTGAACTCGAAGATCCCGAACGCGCCGAGTCCCTGTTTTTGCGCCAGCGAATCGACCAGCAGGTTCGACGACGTGCCAATGAGGGTGCACACGCCGCCCATCTGCGCCGCGAACGCCATCGGCATCAGCACGCGCGCGGGCGACGTGTTGGTGCGCTGGCACACCCTGAGCGACAGCGGCAGGAACGTCGCGACCAGCGCGGTGTTCTTGATGAACGCGCCCAGCGGCGCGATCGCCAGCATCATGCCCAGCGACAGCAGCCATGGATTGCGGATCCGCGAAAGCAGGTTGATGATCGGGTCCAGCGCGCCGGAGCGCTCGATGCCCAGCGCCAGCGCGAACATTGCCGTAACCGTCACCGTGGCTTCGTTGCTGAAGCCCGACAGCGCCTGGTCGGGCGTGACGATGCCGAGCGCGACCAGCAGGCCCAGTGTGATCAGCGCGACGAGATCCACGCGGACCTTTTCGCTGGCGAACAGCACCACCGCCATCAAGATGATCGCGGCGGTTGCCCATGCCTGCCACGTCATGGACGGCGTTCCGGCGCGGCGGCTGACTGTGGCACTTCTTGTCCTCCCATTTTGCCTGCCGGGAATTTCCTGTCACCCATTGGCTTTCCTTTCGAGTCTTCGACATTCCCACGACCCATCGAATCCTTGCCGCGCAGGGATTCGACAGCCCCTTGACTCGAGGCGGCAAAAACCGGGGTTCGGTCGATCAAGGCCGATTGGAGTTCCCGCCACTCCATGTCGTGTGTTGCCGGGTGGCAATCCGTGTCACCGACACGCAATTGTGCCGCGGTTTTCGCGCATGGGGGTAAGCGCGGTGCTATTTGCAATGAAATGGCCCACGTCGTTCGGTCAATGATCGATCGGTTCCAGCCGGTGCCCCGCCACCCGCGGTTCGGGATCGGGTTCCAACCGCACCTTCAGATCGAACCACGCGGCCTGTCCGGTCACGGGATCGCCGTTGCCGTAGCGGCAGTCGCGCGCACGTTCGCCGATCAGATGGTTCAACAGGAATCCGTCCACGAATTCCGGCGCGTTGTCGCGCAGCTTCCATGCGCCGCGTTTCTTGCCGACGGCGTTCCACGTCCATACCGTGCCCGGCGCGGTGGCCGCATGGGCGCGCACCTGCACGCGGATGCGCGCGCGTTCCGATGCAATCCATATCCAATCGCCGTCCTCGATCGCATGCCTGGCAAGGGTTTGCGGGTGCACGTACAGCACGTTGCGTGCCGCGATCTGGCGCAACCAGCGGTTCTGCGAGCCCCATGCGTGGTACATGAACATCGGGCGCTGGGTGATGGCGGAGAGCTTGTAGCCCTCCCTGTCGGGGGACGAGGGTTGGGTGTTTTCGATTTCCGCGTACCACATCGGTACCGGATCGAAATATTTTTCGACCCGCGCGCGTTCGGACCGCGGGGGCTGGATCGCGCCGTGCCCCAGCGCGGCAAGGCGAAAACGCTGCAGCACCTCGCAATACAACTGCATCGTGATCGGCTCGGTCGAGGCGACGAAACCCATCGACTGCGCCCACGCGAGGTAATCGCGATTGGCCATCCGGTAATACGCGCCGGCTTCCGGTACGCGCGCTTCGAAGAAGCAGCCGTGCTCCACATAGCGCCGCAATTGATCGGGGTTCGCCGCACCCTTGCCGCTTCGTACCCCATCGACGCCGCGCCAGCCCGACAGCATGCCCACGCCCGGCGCGCGCTCGTGGCGCGCCATGTAATCGGCGTAGTCGCGGTACTTCGGCGTGCCGTGTTCATCGACCAGATTGGGCAGTTTCAGGCGCGCGCCGAGATCCAACAGCACGTCCTGGAACGGCCGCACGTCGCGGTCAGGCACGACCACCGGCTGGCGGATTGCATCGGCTGCGGCTTCGGCGTCGCTGATCGGACGATCCAGCAGGCTGATGCAGTCCCAGCGTTCGAGGTAGGTCGTGTCCGGCAGCACCAGGTCGGCGAATGCCACCGCTTCCGAATCGTAGGCGTCCGAGTAGATGATGTGCGGAATCTTGTATTGGCCGTCATCGTCGCGCGCGCACAGCAGTTCGCGCGTGGCGGCGGTATCCATCGCCGAGTTCCAGCCCATGTTGGCCATGAACAGGAAC
>DATCSF010000015.1:0-10145 GCA_036568625.1 Rhodanobacteraceae bacterium
CGGGTACGGCTACTACGATGCCACCAGCCCCTACCCGAGTGCTTTCGGCTGGTACGACGGCTACTACGGAGGCTACGGCTACCGGTCCTCGTTCATTTTCAGCCTCGGCGTCTCGAATGTGTGGGGCTTCCCGGGCTACTGGGGACCGTGGTATTACGGCAATTTCCCGATCTGGGGGTGCGGGTGGGGTTGTCGGCGTGGCTGGCGCCATGACCACCATGGGCGCCACGGCGATCATGATCCGATCGCGACCGTCCCGCCGCGTCCATGGCTGGAACCCGATCACCCCCGGGTCCCGCCGCGACATGGCCCCCCTCCCGCGCCGCTCGTGGCGATCCCGGCGCGTCCGGCGGAACGCTTCCCCAACCGGCGCCCGCTGCCGTCGGCCACCTTTGTGCCACACGATTTTGCGCGCGCCCCGATCAGCCGGATCGCCGCGGAGCGCTTCGTGGGCATGCCCGTGGGCTCCGTGGCGAGGCCGCGCGTGGCGGCGGAACCTGGATTCGTGAATCGACGCGAGCTGCCGATGCCGGTCCGGCAGGAATTCCGTGCAGCCCCACATCCGGTCGCGAGACCGGCACCGGCGCCCGGATCCGCACCGGCCGCCCGGCCGCCCTCGCGTCGCGCCGACTCATCCCGGACCGAGATCCCCTGATGCGCTCGCCTCGCGCAATGAAAAGGGAGCGCAATGCGCTCCCTTCCCCTTTTGAGCGGCGGAACCGGTGGTTCCGCTCGTGCCGTTTCAGTGCGGGATGCTGACGACGCCGCCCAGTTGCTGCAGTTCGACCGGCTTGATCGCGCGCGACACCGACCCGGTCGTGCGCACTTCGCGGATTTCCTCGGTCTGCAATTCGAGCTGGGCCATGTGGACCAGCTCATCGTGATGCCGGTACACCTCTTGCCATTCTTCGTTGGTCATTGCGACGTAGTTCATCACACTACTCCTCAAGTCTTTCCGTGAAGGCCGCCGGAAAACCTCAATGCTTCAAGTGGCGTTCATCCACAGCCGCTGATACTCTTCGCCGAAGGGGTAGTTGCGATTCGATCCACCACTTCGACGCCCGATATTTTTCGCCAATCTGGCGCCCGGAACCCGGTTACTCTGGATTCCCCCTGTTCCTGATGACCGCCGGGCGCCAGTTCCTTTTCGCACCTGTCCGTGGTGCTCCCCGCCGATGCGAGACCGGTCCCTGTATCCGGTCCCCGTCGCGTGGGCGACTGCATCGGCGGGAGCGCAGGAGTATTTGTGCACGGCGCGTGCCAATCCATCGGGAAGCGCGCCCGGAATTTGCAAGAGATTGTGTCGTCGCGGGGTAGGCAACGACTTACGCGTGTCGTGCGTGGCGCCGGTAACATTCCGCACAAGATTCAAGGCGCGATTGCAAACGAAAATTCACATTCGCGGTGTCGGATGAAGCGCATCGCGTGTTGCAATTCGAAACAAGTGACACACCATGACCAGTTATGACGTCATTGTCGTTGTTGGGCGTGGCCGCAGCGCCGCTCGTCCATCAGGCAAGTAATAGAGATGCATTCGTACGATGTCATCGTGGTGGGCGGCGGTCATGCCGGTACCGAAGCGGCGCTCGCATCCGCGCGCTGCGGCGCGCGCACACTGCTGCTGACACACAACATCGAGACGATCGGCCAGATGAGCTGTAATCCCGCGATCGGCGGGATCGGCAAGGGCCATCTGGTGAAGGAGATCGACGCGCTGGGTGGCGCGATGGCACACGCGGCGGATCTCGCCGGCATCCAGTGGCGCACGCTCAATGCATCGAAAGGTCCGGCGGTGCGCGCAACGCGCTGCCAGGCCGATCGCGTGTTGTACAAGGCCGCGATCCGGCGCATCGTCGAACGGCAACCGAACCTGGAAATCTTCCAGCAATCGGTGGACGACCTGGTGATCGAGTCGGGCCGGGTCGCTGGCATCGTCACGCAGATGGGATTGGCGATCCATGCGCCGCGCGTGGTGTTGACGGTCGGCACGTTTCTCGCCGGCAAGATCCACATCGGTCTCGAAAATCACGCGGGCGGCCGCGCCGGCGATCCGCCCGCGACCACGTTGGCAAAGCGGCTTCGCGAATTGCCGCTGGGCGCCGATCGGCTGAAGACCGGCACGCCGCCGCGCATCGACGCGCGCACGCTGGATTACTCCGTGTTCGAAGCACAACAGGGCGACGTCCCGCTGCCGGTGTTCTCGTATCTCGGGTCGCGCGACGAGCATCCGCGCCAGGTGCCGTGCTGGATCACCCATACCAGCGAACGCACCCATGACATCATCCGCGCCGGCCTCGATCGCTCGCCGCTCTATACGGGCAAGATCGAAGGCACCGGTCCACGCTACTGCCCGTCGATCGAAGACAAGGTGGTGCGCTTCGCCGACAAGGCTTCGCACCAGATCTTCATCGAACCGGAAGGCCTGGACGCGATCGAGATTTATCCGAACGGCATTTCGACGTCGCTGCCGTTCGATGTGCAGCTGGAACTGGTGCATTCCATTCCGGGCTTCGAGCGCGCGCACATCACCCGCCCCGGTTACGCGATCGAATACGATTATTTCGACCCGCGCGGGCTGCAGCCGTGGCTGGAAACCAAGGCCATCGCGGGACTGTATTTCGCGGGCCAGATCAACGGCACCACCGGTTACGAGGAAGCCGCGGCGCAAGGCTTGATTGCGGGTTTGAATGCCGCGCGTGCTTCACGGGATGCCGAACCTTGGTGGCCGCGCCGCGACGAGGCTTACACCGGCGTGCTGATCGATGATCTCACGACCAACGGCACCATCGAACCGTACCGAATGTTCACTTCGCGCGCGGAATACCGCTTGCACTTGCGCGAAGACAACGCCGACTTGCGCCTGACCGAAATGGGATTCGAACTCGGCGTAGTGCCGCAAGATCGTTTCGACGCGATGCGTGCCAAGCGCGGCGCGGTGGAACGCGAAACCGAGCGTTTGAAATCATTGTGGGCGACCCCGTCCAACGCGCTCGGCGCGGCATTGCAATCACAGCAAGGTATCGCGCTTGCGCATGAAGCCAACGCGCTGGACCTGCTGCGCCGTCCGGAGCTCGACTACGCCGCGTTGACGGATACGGAAGGTTTCGGTCCCCCCGTCGTGCGCGGGGATGTGGCCGCGCAAGTCGAGGTGCAGGCGAAATATGCGGGCTATCTCGATCGCCAGCGCAGCGAGATCGAACGCCAGCGGCGCCATGAATCCACGCCGATCCCGGACGGCTTCGACTACGACTGCGTGCGCGGCCTGTCTGCGGAAGTCTCGGCGAAACTGAAACGCGTGCGTCCGGCCACGCTGGGGCAGGCGCGCCGCATCAGCGGCGTCACGCCCGCGGCAATTTCGCTGCTGCTGGTGCACCTGCATCGACGGCACGACAGGTTTGTGCGCTCGTCCGTGATCGCCGCGCCTTCGCGGGATCGATCGGGTGAGGGTATCTCGAACACCTGACGACCAGCACGGCCCTTCCTGGTCTGGCTCACCAAAAGCTGCTCCGGGTGCATCTTCAATGCGCGAGTACTCCTCGGCGCGGTCACGTTCCGACGAGGTTAACGCGCGTACCGCAATCATTCCTTCATCGCACCCGCGCGATGCCGCCACAACGCTGCGCGGGATTTCACGAGTCGGCGCAGGAAAAGCCACGCACGCAGGCGCGCGTCGGCGCGCAGCAACATTGGAGGAAACACCCCGCGGATGATCCGCGAATCCGCTGCCAACTGGACCCATGTTGTCTATCGGCCGCTGCGTCGCGCCGGGCAGCGCGCGCTGCGCAAACCGATCGCAGGCAAGACGCGGATTTCGCGGCAGCCCGAACGCTTTCCGGCGCTCGATCATGCGCGTTTCGTGCTGATCGCGTTGGTGGTGGCGGGACACCTGCTGGAACAGTTGGTGGATTCGGGGCCCGCCGCCGCGGCGCTGTATCGCTGGATTTACCTGTTCCACATGCCGGCGTTCGTGCTGGTTTCCGGCGCGCTGTCGAAAGCGAACCTGACGCACCGCCGCGCGCTCGCGCTGGTGACCGGCCTGCTGCTTCCCTATCTGGTGTTCCAGACGCTGTATCCCGCGTGGGACGCATGGTTGTTCCAAACCGGCGACTGGTCGCAGGGATACCTGACGCCGTACTGGTTGCTGTGGTATCTGCCGAGCCTCGCGTGCTGGCGCCTGCTGTTGCCGCTGTTCGCGCGGCTGAGGTTTGCCTTGCCGCTGGCCGTGGCGATCGCGCTGGCGGCGGGGTTGGCGCCATGGATCGATTATCCGCTGTCGCTGTCGCGCACGCTGGTGTTCTTCCCGCTGTTCCTGCTTGGTTACCTGATGGGCGCCAGGCGCCTGCAACACTTGGGCCGTGCACGTGTCCGCAGGATGGCCGCCGCAATCATCCTGTTGGGGGCGGCGGTCGGCGCGTGGGTTTTGCGCGATCTCGATCCGGAATGGTTGTATGCCTCGGTCGGCTACGGCACCTTGAACGTAGCGCCGCTGCCCGGTGCGGCGATACGGCTGGCGCTGCTGACCGCGTCGGCGGCGTGCGCAGCGTCGGTGCTGGCGCTGGTGCCGCGGCACACCCGCCATGCCGGCGTGGGGCGGCGCAGCTTGACCGTCTATCTGGTGCACGGATTCCTGGTCCGGGCCCTGGTCGCGGCTGGCGTTTTCACGCTGCTGGCGCGGGCGGTGCCGTCGTGGGTCGCGTTGCCGTTGTGCCTGGCTGCCGGCCTGGCAGTTGCCAGGCTGCTGTCGACCCGGTGGGCGGATCGGCTGACCGCGCCGCTGACCCGCCCCGTGACCTGGCTGCGCAGCTTGCCGCGTGTGCCCGCCGGGATTGCCATACGCCAGCGGATGGAACAAAACAAACGTCTGTATTAGGCTTGGCGCGTCCGCCGTCTGGCACTAGGAGGTACCCGGCCATGCTTCGCCCCCGCCATCTCGCCTGCGCCGTGGCGCTGGCGCTTGCCAGTTCCGCCGCGTTCGCGCAATCCGCGCCGCCTGCCACGCAGCCGTCCGCGCATGCGGGCCTGTTCGACAGCGCCGTGGTGTTCGGCGACAGCCTCAGCGATGACGGCAATCTGTCGCTGGCATTGCAGTTGCCGCAGATCGTTCGCTTTACCACCAATCCGGGTGAGGTCAGCGTCGAGCATATCGCCGACTATTTCGGTCTGCCGATGACGCCGGCGCTCGCGGGTGGAACCAATTTTGCTTTCGGCGGCGCCGGCATCCTCAACAATTCGCCGGGCACGCCGTCCACGGTGCCGACCTTGCCGATGCAGCTCGGCATGTATCTGCAAGCCACCGGCAGCAAGGCCGACCCGAACACGTTGTATTCGGTCTGGGGCGGGGCCAACGATGTCTTCTACGTCGCCACTTCCGCTGCCGCGGCGGCAACCGCGCAACAGTTGATCCAGCAGACGATCCAGCAGCAGGTGCAGCTTGCGATCGCGAATAACGTGATCCCGAACGACCCGGTAGCCATCGCCGCGTTCACGGCCCAGGTCAAGCCCACGGTCACCCAGCAGGTGACGGCGCAAGTCGAAGCCGCCGCCGGCGTCTCGTCGCTGATGGACCAGGCGCAGGTGACGGCAACCCTGCAGCAGGCGGCGGCGACGGAGCTTGGCATGATCAAGCAACTGGGCGACGCCGGTGCGCGCTACGTGATGGTGTCGAACCTGCCCAACATCGGCCTGACACCCTCGGGCATCGCACAGGGCCCGGCGGCCGCGGCCCAGTTGACCGGCTTGGCGATCATCTACAACAACGCCCTCAATGCGGGCCTGGCCAACGCCGGCGTCAACATCATTCCGGTCAACACCTTCGCGCTGCTCAACGAACTCGTGGCCGATCCGGCACGCTATGGATTCACCAACGTTACCCAGCCGGCCTGTACCGGGAGCGCGTTCGGGTGCCTGCCGGCCGGCACGCCCGGAGCACAGAGCACCTACCAGCCCGGCGCCGAGAATACCTACCTGTTCGCCGACGGCGTGCACCCGACGACTGCCGCACACGCGATGCTGGCGCAGTACGCGGAATCGATCATCACCGCGCCGGGCGAGATGTCGCTACTGGGTGAGGCGCCGCTTGCGATCAACGAAAGCCTCAACCGTTCGGTGCTCGACCAGGCCGGCACCAGCCTTGCCAATGCACCGGGCAACGGGCTGCGGCTGTGGGCCAATTACGACTATGCGCGCCAGCGTCTCGACGCGCAGACGAATTCGCCCAAGAGCAGCAACGACGTCAACACGCTCAGCCTCGGCGCGGATGTCCATCCCTCCGATGCGATGACCGCCGGCATGGCGCTCACCATCGGCCAACAGAAGGACGACTTTGCCGGCAACGCCGGTGGCTTCAAGCTGCAGGATCTGCTGGCCAGCGGCTACGTGATGTGGGGTTGGGATCAGGCGTACTTCGGTGCGATCGGCAGCTTCGGTCACCTGGGCTACAGCAACGTGCACCGCAACATCCCGATCGGCCCGACCGTGCGCCATGAAGATGGCGACACCTCCGGTTCGCACGTTGCGTTCGCCTTGACCGGCGGCTGGTGGGTGGATTTCGGCGACTGGCGCACCGGACCGTTTGCCGATCTCACCTGGCAGCACATCCACGTGGACGGCTACAACGAAAACGGCAACGATGCCACCACGATGACGTTCGGCGAGCAGGACCGCCACGCGATGATCGGCACGCTGGGCTGGCAGTTGAGCGCGAACCTGCAGGCGGGCAGCGCGACGTTGCACCCGTATGCGCGCGTGGCGTGGAACCACGACGGCGACGCCGATCCGCGTGACGCCACGGCGGGCCTGGTCAGCATGCCCGGCATGTTCGCGCTGCCGGGCTTCGCGCCGGACAGGAACTGGGGCAGCGCAGGGGTCGGGCTGGCCGCCGACTTCACGTCGAACTTCTCGGGCTGGATCGGCTATGACGGACGCTTCTCGGATTCCAGCCAGCACCTCAGCAGCCTGAACATCGGCGCGAAGATCCGATTCTGATCTGCGCCGCCGCCTGAAACAAAAAAGCCGCGCGTCGCGGGACGCGCGGCTTTTTTCGATCGAGTGAACCGGAAGCTCAGTGGTTCTTGGCGAACTTCTTGAGTTCCGCCTCGGCCTGCTTGTGCAGCGCCTTCGCGTCGGCATCGGAAACCTTGCCGGTCTGGCCGTCGCTGGTCTGCTGGTTCAATACCAGCACGCCATCGTTATCCCAGCCGACCTTCTGGGTCACGGTAGGCGGCGCGTCCTGTTTCGGCATCTGCTGCTGCACCACCACCCAGGGCAGACCGTCGCGATAGGCGTATTCGGTCTTGGTAAAACCCTTGTCCGCCTGATTGACCTGTTCGATGACGAACTCGACGCCGTGGACGTCGCTGAACACCTGCCAGCTGTGCGACTCCCCAATCTTGCTGGAGGTGCCGGACTTCACTTTCATGCCACCGGTCTGGCGCTTGGCGTTCTGGAAGTCGGTAAGCATTTTCTCGGCCGGCGTCGGTTCGGCCACCAACGTCAGATTCACGTCGGCAGGCTGGCCATGGGTCAACACCGGCTGCTGCAGTTTGGTCGAATACGTGCGCCCGTTGTCCTGCATGGTCGCCTTCAGCACGTACAGGTCGTTCGGGTTGATCGCCGACGACGAGAACGGAATGCGGAATGCCTGCGGGAACTTCGGCGGGTTGAAGTCCTGCTTGTTCACCGTGACGCCGGGCTGCTGGGTGACGTCCACCAGCGTAAGTTCCAGCGTGGCTTGTGGCGTGATCGCGGAAGGCGGATTCTCGACCGTCACGGTACCCGTCACCGCGGTGGTGGCCGACGCAGGTGTGCCGGCGGTAGCAGGAGACTGCGCCGTGGTGGCCGGAGACGAACCGCCCGACTGGTCGGGTGCTCCACAGCCGGCCAGCGCCAGCGGGACAACAAGCAAAGACGCAACGACAAGCTTTCGCATGGGGGGAATTCCTCGTGGTGAGCCGGCCCGCGCCGTGAAGCTGCGTTGCGACATGAAGCCGCAGTTGATTCAGACCGGAACTTCCATGTTACCGCGGGCTGGCGCGCGACGAAAGCCATCGTGCAGGTGGCGTTCACCTGCGACGGGACGTGAATGCCGCCCGGCGGAGGGGTCTAAAAGGCGCGTGATTTGACACATTATTACCCGCGAGTAGGGTGAACAACCCGTTAATCCGATTTCTGTTGAACGGGACCGCACCATACGTAAATCCGTGCACAAGCAGGCGCGTGCAATCAATTCCCACCGCCCGGTTGGCTGGGGTCATCTAGATTGAAGGCTTTGCCCGACCGCTATGGGGGTCCGGAGCCGGTGCCGGCGATCGAACTCGGCGAATCTATATCATTGACCCGGGTCAAAGCCTTCGCGTCGAGAAAAGCGACGTGTCTGGATCAAGTGCCCCGATGACAGCACATTTCAGATCTGGAACACGTATCCGATCAGTCCCAGGCAATGCCACCGAGTAGTAGATGCAGCTGCGGCGGGTTTGCGTCTCGTGCAAGAGTGGATTCAAGTGACGCGGACACATGGTTTTGCGCAGATATCCCTCGGCGCGGTTCACAGGCGATCCATCGAGCGCGGCAGGGTGGTCTGGCACACCTACAACAGCGCGATCTCGGCGATGGCATCGAAGCGCGCCTTGATGCGCGCCAACAGCGCGAGGCGGTTGGCGCGCAGGGCGGCATCGTCGGCCATCACCATGACGGCGTCGAAGAACGTATCGACCGGCGCCTGCAGCTGTGACAAGCGCGTGAGCGCGCCCGCATAATCGCGCTGCGCCGCATCACCGTCCAGGCGCGCGGCGTTGTCGTGCCGCGCGGCATCCAGTGCCCGTGCGAGCGCCTGTTCGGCTGGTTCGCGCAGCAGGTGCGCGTCCAGTTCGCGTTGCGCGGCGGCATGGGCGTCGATGCCCTCCTTGCGCAGAATGTTGGCGACCCGCTTGTTGGCGGCGGCAAGCTTTGCGGCTTCGGGTTGTTGGGCGAACACCGCGACGGCGCGCAGGCGGCGATCGAAATCCACCAGGCTGGACGGCCGCACCGCGGCCACCGCCTCGAACTGCTGAATCGTGAAGCCTTGCTCGATGTAGTAGCCGCGCAGGCGGTCGAGGATGAAATCGCGCAGCTCCTTCAGCAATCCGGCACGACCGATCACTGCACTTTCCTCTCCCTTTGGGAGGGGTCGCTCCGGAGAGGGGGGCGAGGGTTCGCGATGCCGCGCAGAGCCCGTGCGCTCATCCCTGGCCCCTTTCCCGCGGGGAGACGGGAGAAAAGCGGCGTCGGGAATTTGCGCCAACGCTTCCTTCAGCAGCATGTCCAGATCGAAATCGAGTCCGCCCTCTATCAGCGTACGGGCGAGACCCAGTGCGGCGCGACGCAGCGCGAACGGGTCCTTGTTGCCGGTGGGCTTTCCGCCGACCGCGAAAATGCCCGCCAGGGTGTCCAGCTTGTCGGCGAGCGACACGCATTGCGCCAGGGCGCCTTCGGCGATGCCGTCGCCGGCGTTGCGTGGACGGTAGAACTCGTCAAGTGCGTTCGCCACTTCGGTGGCTTCGCCTTGTGCCGCGGCGTAATGGCGGCCCATCACGCCCTGCAATTCCGGAAATTCGCCGATCATCCGGGTCAGGAGATCGCAACGCGACAAGCCTGCCGCGTGTGCGGCCTGTGCCGCATCCACCTCGACGCCCTGCGCGAGCAGGCGCGCCGCGATCGCGCTGGCCAGCTCGGCCACGCGCAGCGTCTTGTCCCACAAGCTGCCGAGTTGGCGCTGCCACACCACGTCGCGCAGGCCCTGCTGGTACGAGGCCAACGGGGTTTTCAGATCCTCATCGAAAAAGTATTTCGCGTCGGCGAAGCGCGGCCGGATGACGCGCTCGTAGCCGTGGCGGATTTGCGCGGGATCCTTCGATTCGAGATTGGCGAGGCCAATGAAAAATTCGGTAAGTCTGCCGCCGGCATCGAACACCGGCACGAACTTCTGGTTGGCGCGCATGGTGGTGACCAGGGCTTCATGCGGCACCGCCAGAAAATCGCGATCTAAGGTACACGCGATTGCCACCGGCCATTCGTTGAGATTTACGAGTTCGTCCAACAATGCGTCGTCGAGACGCGGGATGCAGTCGGCAGGCGCCACGCGTGCGACTTCATGGCGGATGCGTTGGCGC
>DATCSF010000016.1:0-4238 GCA_036568625.1 Rhodanobacteraceae bacterium
CAGTGGCACACAGCGCGTTGACGCGCTGCAGCTCACCGCATCGATCCCGAACACCGCGCAACCCGGCGGCGACCTCGACCTCGCGCTGCGCGGCGTGCGCGCGTCGGTGCTCGATTTCGAGAGCGTGAGCGTGCACGGCAAAGGCCACGCCGCCGCGCACGACCTGCGCGTGGATGCCCGTGGCAAGCAGATCAGCGCCGCGCTCGCGTTGCACGGCCAATGGGATGCCAAGGCGAAACGCTGGGCCGGCACCCTGAGCGGCATCGAACTCGCGCCGCAAGGCATGCCGGCATGGCGCCAGCAGCAACCGAGCTCGATCACCTGGCAGCGTGGCGCGATGACCTTGTCGCAACTTTGCCTTTCCGCCGGCACGTCGCATGTCTGCGCATCGGCCGAACGCAACGCAAAAGGGTCCATCACCGCGAAATACGATCTCGAACGCCTGCCGCTACAGCTTTTTGCGACGCTGGCACCGAGCGCGGACCCGCTGCAGGCCAGTGGCGAACTTTCTGGCGCGGGCCAGTTCACTGTCAGCGGCGATGGCGCGATCAATGGCCGCGCCAACGTCAGCGCGAGCACGGGCAGCATCGCCTACGCGTCCAGTCCGGGCCGTCCGTTGCTCGCGTGGTCCAGCCTCGGCGTCAACATCGACGCGACTGGTGCGACGCAGCGCCTGCGCCTTCAAGGCGCGCTGGACGACGGTGGTCATCTCCGCGGCGACGTCACGATGAGCGGCGCGAATCACGCGCTGCGGGGCACGCTCGACGCCGACCTGCGCAACCTCGCGTTCCTCGAAGCGTTGTCCCCGGAAATCGCCAACGTGCACGGCACGCTGGGGGGCAGCCTCACGCTTTCCGGCACGCTGGTCGCCCCGCAATTCCAGGGTCGCATCCAGACACAGGGCTTTTCCGCGGAACTGCCGCGCGCCGGCTTGAAGCTGCACGACGGGATCTTCGCGATCAGCGGCGATGCACAAGGCCGCCTTGTCGTCATGGGCCGGATCGCTTCCGGCAGCGGAGTGCTGCACCTCGACGGCAGCGCCGGCTTCGCGGCGAATGCGCCACTGAGCCTGGCCATCGAGGGCGACAACGTGCTGGTCGCGGATATTCCTGCGGCGCATGTGGTCGCATCACCCGACCTGCGCATCACGCGCGCGAACAGCGTGTTCGCATTGACCGGCAGCGTCTCGATTCCCCGCGCCAAGGTCGCGGCCGAGAAACTTCCGGGCCAGGGCCCGTCCAAGGCTTCGCCCGATGTGGTGATCGTCGATCAACCCCCAGCCGCCGAAGTCGCCCCGCTGGCGATGAACGCCGATCTCGAAGTGAAACTCGGCGACGACGTGAAGGTGCAGGGTTACGGCCTCGACGGCACGGTGCGCGGGCAGCTTGCCGTGCGCGTGCGGCCGGGCCAGACGGCGAGCGGGCGCGGCGAGATCCGCGTCGACGGCAAATACCAAGCCTACGGGCAGAACCTCGGCATCGAACGCGGGCGCCTGTTGTTCGCCGGCACGCGACTCGACAATCCGGGGCTCGACATCCGCGCGGTGCGCAACATCCGCAGCCAGGACATCACGGTGGGCCTCTCCATCCGCGGCACGGCGCAGCAACCGATCCTCACCGTGTTCTCGGAACCCGCGATGGAACAGGCCGAAGCGCTTTCCTACCTCGTCACCGGCCGACCGTTGAATGCACTGAAGAGCGGCGAGAGCGACACGCTGAACACCGCGGCACAGGCGCTGGGCGGATTGGCTGGCGACCGGCTGGCCAAATCGATCGGTTCACGACTCGGGCTGGAAGCTGGCGTGTCCAGCAGCGAAGCGCTGGGCGGCTCCGCATTTACCGCGGGCAAGTACCTGTCACCGCGCTTGTTCCTGAGCTACGGCGTCGGCCTGTTCACGCCGGGCCAGGTCATCACCCTGCGCTACACGTTGAACCGCTTCCTGCAATTCGAAGCCGAGAATGCCACCACCGGCAATCGCGCGAGCTTCAACTACAAGATCGAGAAATAGCTCGACGTGCCACATCGCATCGAACTCGCAACAGCCGGCGGCAGCGGCATGGTTCGACTGCAAGGCGCTCGCACCGCGGCATCGATGTGTGGACGGCCCTTGCCCGTCGGTTCGATACGCCACCACGAACGGATATTCTCGTCGCCAAGATCCAAGCACGGCGCAAGCCGGGCGTACTGGTAGAGTGCGCGCTTGCGCATGGAAACCGCATGGATCTGCCCACCGCTGCCACAAGCGACGAGATGACTGTGTCCGCACAGGCCAGGCGCCCGGGCGTTTGGAGCGGGCTTGGCTTCGTGGCGTTGTACTTCCTGCTGCAGCTCGGCCTGAGCATCCTGATCAGCGCCGCGATCGGTTTCGGACTGGCGCTGAAAGCCGGCTTCGCCGCCGGCCTGCATCACCACCGGCCCGACATGCGGGCCATCGCGCAGACGATGCGCGCCAATCCGGACATATCCATCATCGTCGCGATGGTCACGATCGCGGCGGCGGCAGCGATCATGGCGTTGCTCGTCCGCCAGTTCTGGCCCGGGCAATGGTCGCGCGCGGATCTGCCGGGTTTCGGCTTCGCTCCGCCCGCGGACAAACTCGCCTTCCCCGGGGCAATCGTCCTGGGATTCGTCATGCTGCTGCTGGGCGGCGCGATCACGCATCTGCTCGCCGGCCAGCATCCGGTGCATCAGGACGTAGCCGTGATGGCCGGCAAGGTCTCGCTGGACATGCGCATCCTGCTGGCGGTGCTGGTGGTATGCGTGGCGCCATTCGTCGAGGAACTGGTGTTTCGCGGCGTGCTGCTGTCGGGCCTGGCCAGCCGCATGCGCGTCGGCTGGGCGATATTGGTCAGCGCGATCGTTTTCGGCTGCGTCCACCTGCCCGATTTCGGGTTCGCGTGGTATCCGGTGCCGGCGTTGGTCCTGCTGGGCCTGGTGCTGGCGTGGCTGCGGGTGCGTACGCGCTCGCTGTGGCCGTCGATCACGCTGCACGCGGCCAACAATTTCTTTGCGGTACTGGCCTGGTTTTTGGTGACCAAGCCGCATTGATGCGCGCGCAGTCAGCCGCGCATCAACGCAACCGCCCGCCCACTTCGTCGATGTGGTGCAACAGGTCCGCCGGGTCCTCGTAGACGCGAAACGCACCCGCCTTCTGCAACTCTTCGGCGCCGTAGCCGCCCGACAGCAAACCCACGCCCAACGTACGCCCGCGCTGCGCGGCCAGCATGTCCCAGATGCTGTCGCCGATCACCAGCGCCTGGCCGATCTCCACGCCCAGGCGGTCGGCCGCGGCCAGGAACAGATCCGGGTCGGGCTTGGCATGGCGAACCTGATCGCGCGTCACCACCGGTACCCGTTCGGGATCGATGCCCAACGCCGCAAGGTTGTGCGATGCCGTTTCCATGCGCCCGCTCGTGGCCACCGCCCACGGCACGCCTTCGGCGGTCAGATGCTGCAGCAGCTCGCGCGCGCCGGGCAGCGGCCGGATGTCCGGGGACAATCGCGCGTAGGCTTCGGCGTGGTACCGGCGCAAGCGCTGCACGCGTTGCTCGGTGATGTCCAGCCCGGTTTCGCGCAACAGGATGTTGGTGAACAGTCCCCCGCTCATCCCGATCTTGCGATGGATGCGCCACACCGAAAGCTCGATGCCTTCACGATCCAGCGCGGATTTCCAGGCCAGCACGTGCTGGTAGACGCTGTCGACCAGCGTGCCATCGAGGTCGAACAGGAATGCCGTGGTGGGATATGTCATGGCTGGCTCCTGAATCTTGGCAACGCCGTTGAGTCGCGCGGAACGGCCCTCAGTATCCCGCCGCGGAACCGGCCGGATAACGCGGATCGTTGACGCTTTCCAGCATCCCGGTCTGCGGGTTCACCACGATCGCCGCGATGTCGCCCATCGAATGCACGTCGCGGATCTTGTAACCCATGGTTTCCAGCGCCGACTGCACGGTCGGCGTGAACGCGTCCGGTTCGGCAAAGATTTCGTCTGGCCACCACTGCATGTGAATGCGCGGCGCGTCGATGGCCTGCTTGACGTTCATGCCGTACTCGACCACGTTGAGGATGCTTTCCATCGTGGTGGAGATGATCGTCGAGCCACCGGGACTGCCGGTGACCATGAACAGCTTGCCGTCGCGCAACACGATGGTCGGGCTCATCGAACTCAGCGGACGCTTGCCGGGTTCGATCTGGTTGGCCAGGCCCTGCACCAGCCCGAACTGGTTGGGCACGCCGGG
>DATCSF010000017.1:0-3297 GCA_036568625.1 Rhodanobacteraceae bacterium
GATGCGCTCGAAGGGCGAGGCGATGAATTTTTCGAGACGAGTAATGGCATCTTTCTGGACGCGCTCGGCGAAGAACACCATGTCGTCGGCACGCTCTTTCAGCACCGCCCTGAAGATGGCTTTCAGGAACGCCTCCGCGCAATCGGCGTCGGCGGCGAGGTCGGCAAACGCGATCTCCGGCTCGATCATCCAGAATTCGGCCAGGTGCCGCGGGGTGTTGGAATTTTCGGCGCGGAAGGTCGGTCCGAAGGTGTAGACCTTCGAGAGCGCGAGGCAGTAGGCCTCAACGTTCAACTGGCCCGATACGGTGAGGAACGCCTCGCGCGCGAAGAAATCCTTGTGGAAATCGACCGCGCCCTTGTCGTCGCGCGGCAGGTTGGCAAAATCCAGCGTGGAGACGCGGAACATGTCGCCCGCGCCCTCGGCGTCGGAGGTGGTAATGATGGGCGTGTTGACCCAGACGAACCCATCCGACGTCAGGTGCCGGTGGATCGCAGTCATCATGGTGTGGCGCACGCGCGAGATCGCACCGAACAGGTTGGTGCGTGGGCGCAGGTGCGCCACTTCGCGCAGGAATTCCGGCGAGTGCTGCTTGGGCTGGATCGGGTAGGTTTCGGGGTCATCGACAAAGCCCAGCACTTCGATGGCGTCGGCCTGCAATTCGAACGCCTGGCCCTTGCCTTGCGAGGGCACCAGCTTGCCGCGCGCCGCGAGCGCCGCGCCGGCGGTGAGTTTCTGTACGTCGCTGGCGTAGTTGGCAAGCGTCGCGGGCGCGACCACCTGCAGCGGCGCGAAGCATGACCCATCGGTGAGGTTCACGAACGACAGGCCGGCCTTGGAGTCGCGGCGCGTGCGCACCCAGCCGCGTACCTCGACGGTTTCGCCTTCGGGCGTGCCGCCGGCGAGTGCTTGTTTGACCGTGATCGTCTTGTTGTCCGCCATCTTGAAACCTTGTTGACTGTGCCGCATGTCGAAAGCGAGCCGGCGATGATAGCCTAGGCTTTATAATGTCGTCATTCCGGGAGTCGCGTAGCGGCTATCCGGAACCCAGTGCCTTTGCCCAGGGTGTCATTGCCGAAGAAAGTCACTGGGTCCGGCTTTCGCCGGGATGACGGAATTGGATACTCTCTGCTCGCAACATCGCATGGCCATCGAACTCACCACTTCCGCCGCCGCCCGAATGCGGGATTTCCTCGGCAAGCACCCGTCCGCGCCGGGCGTGCGCTTCGGCATCAAGCGCACCGGCTGCTCGGGCTTCGGCTACACGATCGATCTGGCGGACGAAGTGACGGGCGCCGACAAGGTGTTCGAGCTCGACGGTGTCAAGCTGGTGGTGGATGCCAAGGCGCTGCCGTTCGTGGATGGCACCCGCATCGACTACGCGCGCGAGGGCTTGAACGCGGCCTTCGTGTTCCACAACCCCAACGCGACAGGCGAATGCGGTTGCGGCGAAAGCTTCACCGTGGACAGGCAGGGCGCCCCCTGACCGGCCTCCAGGTCCTTGTTTCTGCTTGCGCCATAACGGCGTTCCCCGTATCATTCCATCTCTTTCGTCCGCGGTTTGGCGGGCGAAGACCCTCGCCTCACCGCCGGATTCCGGGCGGGAGGCTGCCCCGCCAGGCCTTCGGCTTTGGCGACACCCACGAGGAAACCACAATGCGTCATTATGAAGTCGTGTTCCTGGTCCATCCGGACCAGAGCGAGCAGGTGCCCGGCATGATAGAGCGCTACAAGGCGCTGATCGAAGCCGAAGGCGGCAAGGTCCATCGTCTCGAGGACTGGGGCCGCCGCCCGCTCGCCTATCCGATCCAGCATCTCGCCAAGGCCCACTATGTTCTGATGAACATCGAGTGCGGGCCCAAGGCCGTCGCCGAGTTGAAGTCGGGCTTCCGTTTCAACGATGCAGTGTTGCGCCACCTGATCGTGCAGTGGCACCAGGCCGAAACCGAGCCGTCGCTGATCATGAAGGCCGGCAAGGAAGACAAGCCGTCCCGCCGCCGCGATGACGCCGACGACGATCACAACGATCGCGAAGAAGCCGCCTGATGCCTCGGCCGACCAGCAAGAAGAAGTCCGGAGACACGCACATGTCCAAGTTTTTCCGCCGCCGCAAGTTCTGCCGATTCAGCGCCGAGGGCGTCGAGCACATCGACTACAAGGATCTCGCCACGCTGAAGCAGTACGTCACCGAAACCGGCAAGATCGTCCCCAGCCGCATCACCGGCACCAAGGCGCGCTATCAGCGCCAGTTGTCCACGGCGGTGCAGCGCGCGCGATTCCTGGCGTTGCTGCCCTATAGCGACAACCATTTCGTTTGATGCGATCGGCCCTGATCGCCGCGTCGTTCAACGCGCGGCGATTCGGACTTCGCATATTCAGGCGAACATCGGAACGGCCGTCCTTGGCCTGACTTTCACAGTTTTTGCGATCATCCTTGATCGCTGCGTACTGAACTGCTGAGGCGCCTCAAGCCCTTGGCAGTTGGCAGCACCAGAACGGGCATCCTGCCCTGACTTTTCACACGTTTTTGCGATCATCCTTGATCGCGGCATCGTTGGAAGGCTGTTTACCCACAGTGTTCCGACTTGCAGGCACCAGAACGGGCATCCTGCCCTGACTTTTCACCAACAGTTGCTCCGGGTGGGGCGGCGGTTGGACCTTGCTTCGGACACCCGTCCATTGGCTGCGTCTCGCGTGAGGCGCTAACGAATCGGAGAACCCCATGGAAGTCATCCTGCTCGAAAAAGTGAAGAACCTCGGCGCGCTCGGCGAAAAGGTCCGCGTGAAGCCGGGTTATGGCCGCAATTACCTCGTGCCGCAGGGCAAGGCCGTGCCGGCCACCAAGGCCAACCTCGAAACGTTCGAGGCGAAGCGCGCGGAATACCAGGCCAAGGCCGACAAGCTGCTGGCCGATGCGCAGGCGCGCGCCGCCAGCTTCGAGAACGCCGAAGCCACCATCACCGCCAACGCCAGCCCCGAGGGCAAGCTGTTCGGTTCGATCGGCCCGCGCGACATCGCCGAAGCCTTCACCACGCAGGGTCTTGCGTTGGAGAAGAGCGAAGTGATCATGCCGGAAGGCGCGATCCACAATATTGGCGATTACGACGTCGAGGTTTCGCTGCACGCCGACGTGAGGGCGCCGGTCAAGGTGCACGTCGTCGCGGGAGCCTGATTCGGCCGCACGCCGCGACCATCGCGAACGCAGGCATGGGCGCCTTCGGGCGCCCATTTTGTTTGACGGTGGGTACGGAGCTGTTGCGAAAAGCCAGGCGTGGAGGGCCGTTCTGGAGTTGGCTA
>DATCSF010000018.1:0-15401 GCA_036568625.1 Rhodanobacteraceae bacterium
GGGTAGCGACAAGGGTTTCCCGATGCCGACCATCATCACCCAGGCCCTGGCCACGCGCCTGTGGCCGCAGCAAGATCCGCTGGGCAAGCTGCTCTGGCTGACGCCCAAGGCCAGCTTCCGAGTGGTGGGCGTGGTGGCAACGCTGGCGCGCGCGAATGCGTACAACACCGCCACCGCGCAGTACTCGATGATCATTCCGCTGCACATGGGAGCGGACAAGGACCAGACTTACGTGATCCGTACCCGCCCGCAGGATCGGCAGCGCGTGCTTGCCTCGGCGGTGGCAGCGTTGAAGCGTGCGGACGCGGATCGCGTGATCACGCACACCAGCACCTTCGATGCGATCCGTGATTCGTATTTCCAGGACGATCACGCAATGGCGGGCATCCTCGCCAGCGTGATCGCGGCGTTGCTGCTGGTCACCGGGCTCGGCATCGTGGGCCTCGCGAGTTTCTGGGTCGCGCAACGCCGGAAGCAGATCGGCATTCGCCGCGCACTGGGCGCCACACGCGCCGACATCCTGCGTTACTTCCAGACCGAGAATTTTCTGATCGTCACGTTCGGCACCGTAATCGGGATGGTGCTGGCCTACGGTCTCAGCGTGTTGTTGATGATGCATTACGAACTGCCACGCCTGCCGTTGTTTTACTTGCCGGTCGGCGCGATCGCGTTGTGGCTGATCGGACAGGTGGCGGTGCTGGGCCCGGCGTTGCGCGCATCCAACGTGCCGCCGGTGGTGGCGACGAGGAGCGTGTGATGGGCATGCGGCGCGAAATTTCAATTCCTTGTCATTCCGGGGCTGTCCGCGGATTTATTGCGGACAGAACCCGACTGTGTTTGCAGGATTGCAAACGCGAACGCCGCAGGCGGCGCGCAGCGCGAGCGCCAGGGATGGCGCGAGTCAATCGGTCTTTCGCGCCTCAGAAACCGATTCCGGGTTCCGCGCGCGGCGCGGCCCCGGAATGACTATCTAAAAACTGTCGGGACACGAACGGATGTTTGGCTACTACCTCGATCTCGCATTGCGCAGCCTGAAGCGGAACAAACTGCTCACCGCGTTGATGGTGGTGGCGATCGGCTTCGGCGTGGCCGCGTCGATGATCACGTATTCGGTGTTCCGCGCGGTATCGGGCAATCCGATCCCCGACAAATCCGCGCAATTGTTCACGCCGCAGATCGACAGTTGGGGGCCGCAGCAGAACCTGCAGGGCGAACCGCCGTATGCGCTGAACTACGTCGACGCGATGGCGTTGATGCGCGCGCATGCGGCGAAGCGGCAGACGCTGATTTACCCGGTGGAGCTGTCGGTGCTGCCCGGCGGGCAACGCAGCCTGCCGATCAAGGCGGAAGGTTACGCCGTGTACGGCGCGTTCTTTCCGATGTTCGAAGTGCCGTTCCGTTACGGCAGCGGCTGGAACGCCGCGCAGGACGACGACCGCGCCGCGATGGTGGTGCTGAGCGAAGAATTCAACAAGAAGCTGTTTGGCGGCGCCGACAGCGTCGGGCGCGAGGTCACGCTCGGGGGCCACGAATACCGCGTCGCGGGCGTCACCCGGCACTGGAACCCGGTGCCGCGCTTCTACGCGTTGTTTGGCAGCAGCGGCTTCGAGGAGCCCGCGGATTTCTACATTCCGTTCACCCGCGCTCTGGACCTCCGGATCGATACCAGCGGCAACAACAGTTGCCGCGGAACGATCTCCATGAATGGCTGGAACGACTGGTTGCACAGCAACTGCGTGTGGATCACGCCGTGGGTGGAGCTGGACACGCCAGCCGAGGTAGCGCGCTATCGCAGTTTTCTCGAAGGCTACTCCGCCGACCAGCAGCGCGCGGGCCGCTTCAACTGGGCACCCAACACGCGCCTGCGCGACGTGGTGCAGTGGATGACCTACATGCACGTGGTGCCGCCGGAAAGCCGGATCTCGCTGCTGGTGTCGCTGGGCTTCTTCGTGATCTGCCTGGTCAACACCGTCGGCCTGTTGCTCGCGAAGTTCATGCGCCGCGCCGGCGAAATCGGCGTGCGCCGCGCGCTGGGTGCATCGCGGCGCGAGATCTACACCCAGTTCTTCATCGAGGCCGGCACGATCGGCGCGGCCGGCGGTCTGCTGGGGTTGCTGCTGACAGCCGTGGGCGTGTCCGGCGTGGGCCTGCTGTTTCGTCCCGAGATCGCCCGCCTGGCGCACGTGGATGTGTCGCTGGTGGCATTGACCCTCGCCGTCGCGATCGCGGCCACCGTGGTCGCGGCGTTCTATCCGACCTGGCGTGCGGCGCACGTGCAGCCGGCCTGGCACTTGAGAAGCAACTGAGAATGGCCACCATGCAGATCCAGCCCATCCTCGCCGCGTTGCGCCACCACAAGGCCGGCACCGTGCTGATCGCGCTGCAGATCGCGTTGACGCTGGCAATCGTGTGCAATGCGCTGTTCATCATCCACCAGCGGCTTGCACATCTGTCGGAGCCCACCGGCATCGACGAGGCCAACATCTTCGTCGTCGAAAGCCAGTGGGCGAATCAGTCCTCCGATCAGCAGGTCGATGCGCAGATGCAGGCCGACCTCGCCGCGCTCCGGCAGTTGCCGGGCGTGCGCGATGCCGCGCCCAGCAATTCCTATCCACTGCGCGGCGGCGGTTGGGACGATTTCATCACGATGACGCCGGACCAGGTGCAAAAGACCACCGATGCCGCGGTGTACCTGAGCGACGAACACCTCATCGACACGCTGGGCGTCAAACTGATCGCCGGGCGCAATTTCCACGCCGACGAAATCGAGCCGATGGGGAGCCGCAAGAGCAAGACTCCACCGGTGGCGATCGTGACCAAGGCGCTGGCCGACAAGCTGTACCCGGACGGCTCGGCGCTGGGCAAGACGTTCTACACCATGAGCCAATCGCCCGTCACCATCATCGGGATCGTCGCGCGCCTGCAGCGGCAGGAAGTCGACAACTGGTCGCGCGATTTCACCTACCAGGCCATGCTGTGGCCGCGGCGCCTGGACCTGCAGCAGGGAACCTATTACATCGTGCGCGCCAAGCCGGGACAGTTGGCCGCGGCAATGGACGCGGCGCGCAAGGCGCTGCTTGCGCAGAACCGCATGCGCATCATCGATCCGAAAGACGGCGTGCTGAGTTTCGCCGAGATCCGCCATCGCGCCTACGACAGCGATCGTGGCACCGCAATCCTGATGGGCATCATCTGCGCGGTGCTGCTGGTGATCACCGGCGCGGGAATCATCGGGCTTACCAGTTTCTGGGTCGGCCAGCGACGCAAGCAGATCGGCATCCGCCGCGCGCTCGGCGCCACCCGCCGCGATGTCCTGAGTTATTTCCTCACCGAGAACCTGCTGATCGGCGGGGCCGGCGTGCTGGTGGGAATCGCACTCGCGGTCGGCATCAATCTGTGGATGATGGCGCACGTGGAAATGGCGCGACTGCCGCTGTTGTACGTGCTGGCGGGCGTGATCGTATTGCTGTTGCTGGGGCAGGGCGCGGCGCTGGTGCCGGCGGTGCGGGCTTCGCGCGTGTCGCCGGTGGAAGCAACGAGGACTGTGTGATGGAAGCGGTGAAAGTCGCGAGTCACGAAGCAACAACCGCCGTCATTCCGGGGCTGCGTCGGACGTGTCCGGCGCAGAACCCGGAATCGGTCTTGTCCGGCTCAAAAACCGACTCCGGGTTCCGCGCTTTGCGCGGCCCCGGAATGACAAGCAAGAAATATCAGGAGTGAAAGATGTTTGCCTATTACCTCGATCTCGCATTGCGCAGCCTGAAACGCAACAAGGCGCTCACCGCGCTGATGGTCTTGACGATCGGCTTCGGCGTGGCTGCGTCGATGACCACCTGGTCGGTATTCCGAGCGGTGTCGGGCGACCCGATTCCGTGGAAATCGGCGAAGCTCTACGTGCCGCAGATCGACGCATGGGGACCTGCGGTGCAGAAGAACAACCCCGATCCCGAGAAGGGGCCGCCGGACGCGCTCACCTACGGCGACTCGGTCGCGCTGATGCGCGACCATCGCGCGAAGCTGCAGTCGGCGATGTACATCATCTCGCCTTCGGTGATCCCGGCGCTGCCCGGCGAGCACCCGATCAACACGCTGGGGCATGCGGTGTTCAGCGAGTTTTTCCCGATGGTCGAGGTGCCGTTCAAGTACGGCAGCGGCTGGAGCGCGGCGGACGACGAGCATCGCGCGCAGGTGGCGGTGATCAGCGGCAAGATCAACCGCAAGATTTTCGGCGGCGGCGACAGCGTCGGCAAGACCATCAACATCGACGGCCACGATTTCAGGGTGGTCGGCGTGATGGACGACTGGAATCCCCAGCCGCGCTTCTACGACGTGGTCAACACCGGCGGCTTCCTGCAGCAGGACGAGGGCGTGCTGCTGCCATTCAACACCGCGATCGCGGCGGGCATGTCCAACGACGGCAATACCAATTGCTACGAATCGCCCAAGGCAACCGGCTTCGTCGGATTGCAACAGTCCAGTTGCATCTGGACCGAGTACATGGTGGAACTCGACAGCGCGGCGGCGGCGCAGCAGTTCAAGAATTATCTTGAGGGCTTCGCGCGCCAGCGCTATCCGGGCTGGGCGCCGAACGTGCGGCTGCGCGGGTTGATGGACTGGCTGGACCATGAACACGTGGTGCCGCCCGACACCCGGATTTCGCTGTACGTCGCGCTCGGCCTGCTGCTGGTTTGCCTGGTCAACACCGCAGGTCTGCTGCTGGCGAAGTTCCTGCGTCGCGCCAGCGAGATTGGCGTGCGCCGCGCGCTGGGCGCGTCACGCCGCGAGATCTACACGCAGTTCCTGATCGAGGCAGGCATGGTCGGGCTGGCCGGCGGCGCGCTGGGCCTGCTGCTCACCTGGGTGGGCATCGCGGGCGTCGGCTGGGTGTTGCCGCGCGACATCGCCGCCCTGGCGCGCCTGGACGTTTCGCTGTTCGCCACCACGCTGGCCGTGGCGATCGTCGCAACGATGCTGGCTGGCCTGTATCCCACCATGCGCGCGGCGTCGGTGCAGCCCGCGTGGCAGCTGAAATCGAATTGAAACGCCAACCATGCGCTGGCAGATGCAGCCCGACACCAAGTTTCGTCATTCCGGGGCCGTCGCCGGCTCCATCGGCGGCGGAACCCGGAATCGGTCTGGCCGTGCCCGCAAACCGATTCCGGGTTCTGCGCTTCGCGCAGCCCCGGAATGACAAAGAAGTGAGGACATCATCATGACTCTCCATCCCATCCTCGCGGCGCTGAAGAAACACAAAGCCGGCGTCACGCTGATCACCCTGCAGATCGCACTGACACTAGCGATCGTCTGCAATGCGGTGTTCATCATCGGCCAGCGCGTCGATCGCATCAATCGCCCCAGCGGCATCGATGAAAGCAACCTGTTCCTGATCACCCAAAGCTGGGTGGGGGCGCCGACCGGCGACGACCAGGACAGCGTCGAAAAGCTCGACGCGATGCAGCAAGCCGACATCGCCACGTTGCGGGATCTGCCGGACGTGCAATCGGCGATTTCCATCAACACCTTGCCGCTGCTCAACAGCACCTGGAGCGGCGGCATCGGGCTCAAGCCGAATCAGCAGAACTCCACCGCGCAGGCGGCGTTCTATTTCGGCACGGACCAGATGATTCCCGCGCTCGGGCTCAAGTTGATCGCCGGCCGCAACTTCACGTCCACCGATGTGCACCACATGGGTTTCCGCGGCCACAACCGGCCGCCGATCGTGATCGTCACCAAGGCGCTTGCCGACAAGCTGTTCCCGAAAGGCGGCGCGCTCGGCAAGACCATCTACGTCGATCGCGACACGCCGACCACCATCATCGGCATCGTCGAGCGCATGCAGGTGCCGAGCCCGGACAGCTGGGCCAACGACTGGTTCTGGAATTCGGTGCTGATCCCGACGCGGCTGGACGCTGGCTTTGCGCGTTATGCGGTGCGCGCCAAGCCGGGTCGCCTCGACGCCGCGATGCGCGAGGCACCCAAGGCGCTGTTTGCATCCAACCCGATGCGCGTGATCGAGACCGGCGCCGACTACGAAGACTCCTCGGTCCACTCGTTTGCCGACATCCGGGCGCATGCCTATCGCGCCGACCGCGGCATGGCGATCCTGATGGGCGTGATCTGCCTGATCCTGCTGTGCGTCACCGGTGCCGGCATCGTGGGGCTCACCAGTTTCTGGGTCGGCCAGCGGCGCAAGCAGATCGGCATCCGCCGCGCGCTGGGCGCGACCCAGCGCGACATCCTGCGCTACTTCCAGACCGAGAACCTGATGATCGCCGGCGTCGGCGTGGTGCTTGGCGCGATCCTCGCGGTCGGCTTGAACCTGTGGCTGATGAAGCAATTTTCGATGGACAGGATGTCGCTGCTGTACGTACTGGTTGGCGTGGTCGCGCTGCTGGTGCTGGGGCAGGGTGCGGTATTCGCGCCGGCCTTGCGCGCCTCGCGCGTATCGCCGGTGGAAGCGACGCGATCGGTGTAGCAACAGTAGGGAACCGAAACGGAAAAGCCGAACAATCCCATCGTCATTCCGGGGCTGCCCGCAGCTTCATCGCGGGCAGAACCCGACTGCGTTTGCAGGACTGCAAACGCGAACGCCGAAGGCGGCCGGAAAGGCGAGCGCCACGGATGGCGCGAGTCAACCCCGAATTTTTACTTTTTCGTGGTGAAAAGACACTGGGTTCCGGATCGCGGCTTCGCCGCGTCCGGAATGACGAAGAAACAAATGAGCGGTGGATGGACATGTTCGCGTACTACCTCGACCTCGCGTTTCGCAGTCTGAAGCGCAACAAGCTGCTGACGGTGCTGATGGTGCTGGCCATCGCGGTCGGCATCGGCGCGTCGATGACCACGCTGACGGTGATGCACTTGTTGTCGGGCGATCCGCTGCCGGGCAAGAGCGCGCACCTGTTCTATGCGCAAGTGGATGGCGATCCGACGCCTGACTACAAACACACGGAGCCGCCCGATGCGCTGGATTACCAGTCCGCGGTGGACCTGTGGGATGCCCGCCGCGCCGACCGTCAGGCGTTGCTCGTGGACAGTCAGATCAAGATGCACGCGCCGGATGTGAATCGTCCGCCGCTGATGCTGATGATGCTTTCCACCACCTCGGATTTCTTCCCGATGTTCCAGGTGCCGTTCGAATACGGCAGCGCATGGACACCGCAAGACGATGCAAGCCGCGCGCGCGTCGCGGTCATATCAAGCAGCCTCAACGACAAGCTGTTCGGCGGCCAGGACAGCGTGGGCAAGACGCTGCGATTGAAGGATAGCGACGTCCGGATCGTGGGCGTGCTGAAGCCGTGGCGGCCGTCGCCGCAGTTCTACGACGTGCGCGGCGGACGATTCTCGCAGGGCGATACTGCGAGTTTCTACACCAAACCGGAAGACGTGTTCACGCCGTTCTTCACCGGGCTCGAAATCAACGACGGCAACTTTTACCAATTCAATTGCTGGATGCCGCCGCCCGATCCGGGGCATCTCGTGAATTCCCCGTGCAACTGGCTCGGCCTGTGGGTGGAGCTCGACAGCACTGCGAAGGTTGCGTCTTACCGGGGGTTCCTGAACAGCTACGCAGCGCAGCAGAAGGCCTTGGGGCGGATTCGCTATACCGAAACGCGGCTGCGCGACCTGATGCAATGGCTCGACTTCAATCAGGTGGTCCCCAGGAACGTGAAGTTGCAGACATGGCTGGCATTCGCGTTCCTCGCAATCTGCCTGTTCAACACGGTCGGCCTGCTGCTGGCGAAGTTCCTGCGCCGCGGCGGCGAAATCGGCGTACGACGTGCGCTGGGCGCATCGAGTCGAGCGGTGTTCGCGCAATGCCTGACCGAAGCGGGACTGATCGGATTCATTGGAGGCTTCGGCGGCTGGCTGCTCACGCTGCTCGGGTTATGGCTGGTCCGCCATCAACAAACGCCGTATTCCGATCTGGTGCAAATGGACGTGTCGATGTTCTTCACGACGTTCCTGCTCGCGATTGGGGTGAGCCTGCTTGCCGGCGCGCTGCCCGCGTTTCGCGCGAGCCGGATCGCGCCGGCGCTTCAGTTGAAAACGCTGTGAGGATGGCCACCATGCAAGTCCGCCCCATCCTCACTGCGCTGAAAAAGCACAGGCTCGCGACTTTCCTGATTACGTTGGAAATCGCACTGGCGTGCGCGGTGTTGTGCAACGCCTGTTCCATGATTGCCAGTCGCCTGTCGGCGATGCACATCAACAGCGGCGTGGACGAAGCCTCGCTGGGGTTCATTTCTCTGGAAGGTTTCGACTCCAAACAGGCCAGCGATGTCAACGCACGTGTCCTGGCGGGGCTGGGCGCAATTCCGGGCGTGCAATCGGTGCACGTGATCAACTCCGTGCCGTTCGGTCCGCAGGCTGGCGCAGCGGGCATCACGCTCGATCAGGCAGGCAAGCAACACGGCGGCGTGCCCGAATTTTACGTGGGTGATCCCGGTACGCCCGAGGCGCTGGGGTTGCGTCTGGTGGCAGGGCACATGCCCGCAGCGGACGACTACCAGCCGATCACGAATTTCGTGCCGGCCAATTCCCGGGTGCTGATTACGCGTACGTTGGCCGAGCATCTGTGGCCCGGCGCGAACCCACTCGGCAAGGAATTCTGGACCGGCCCGTTCCAGTTCCGGGTGATCGGTATCGTCGACAGCCTGGCGATCCAGCAATACGACGAGGAAGGCGAACACGGCGCGCAGTGGACGGTGTTCGTGCCCGGCTTGCCAGGCCCGCAACTCGCGGGCACCTATCTGCTCCGTGCGAACCCGCAGGACCTGGATCGCGTGATGACCGAAGCGAAGGCCGTGATCGCGAGGATCGCTCCCGATGTGGTGCTCGATTACTCCAACAGCCGCACGATTGGTGAATTGCGGCACAGGTTCTTCCAGACCGACCGGGCGATGGCGGGCTTGCTGATTGGCGTGATCGTCGCGTTGTTGGGCGTCACTGCGTTCGGGATCGTGGGGCTCGCGAGTTTCTGGGTCGCGCAGCGGCGCAAGCAGATCGGGATCCGGCGGGCGCTGGGCGCGACGCGGGCGGACATCCTGCGTTACTTCCAGACCGAGAATTTCCTGATCGTCACGTTTGGCATCATGCTTGGTGTCGTGCTGGCAATCGGGATCAACCTTGCGCTGATGAAGTTTTTCGAAGTGCCGCGCCTTCCTTTGTGGTATCTGCCGATCGGCGTGATCGCGCTGTGGGTATTGGGGCAGTTGGCGGTGCTGGTGCCCGCGCTGCGCGCCGCGGCGGTGCCGCCGGTGGTGGCGACGCGGAGTGTGTGATGGATCCGAAAATCGGAAATCTCAACAGGCGAATCAAAACGTCTTCGTCATTCCGGGGCTGCCCGCGGTTTATCGCGGGCAGAACCCGGAATCGGTCTGGTCGTGCTTGCCAACCGGTTCCGGGTTCCGCGCTTTGCGCGGCCCCGGAATGACGAACTAGAAACTGTCGGAGCGTAAACACATGTTCGGCTATTACCTCGATCTCGCGCTAGGCAGCTTCAAGCGCAATCGTGTGCTTACAGCCTTGATGGTGCTGGCGTTGGGTCTCGGCATCGGCGCGTCGATCACGACGCTCACGGTGTTGAAGCTTTTGTCCGGCGATCCACTGCCGCAAAAAAGCGCTCGGCTGTTCGCGCCTGAAATCGACCCGCTGCCCGCCACGGCCAACGCGAAATCTGCCGATGTGTGGCGTCGTTGGGGCAACCTGATGACGTACGTGGATGCGATGAACCTGCTGCACGCCCGCAAGGCCGAACGCCAGGCCGTGATGGCGCTGGCGGCGGACAAGATCACGCCGCAGGCGCCCGGGCAGCATCCGTTCTTCAGCGACGGGGTGATCACCACGTCGGATTTTTTCGCGATGTTCGATGCGTCGTTCCAGTACGGCAGCGGCTGGAGCGCCGAGGACGACGAGAATCGCGCCCACGTCGCGGTGATCGCGGGTTATCTCAACGACAAGCTGTTCGGCGGCGCCGACAGTGTCGGCAAGACCCTCAGGATCAACGACCACGATTACCGGATCGTGGGTGTGCTGAAGCCGTGGGCGCCGCAGCCGCGCTTTTACGCGACGAATCTGGGTGGACGGGGCTACGGCGATGGCGATGCGGTGTTCATGCCCTTGCAATCCGCGCTCGCGGACAAGGTGAACACGCAGATGGTCAATTGTTTCGATGCCGGCGTCGATATCAATCACCTGGAAACTGCACCGTGCGTGTGGGTGTCGCTGTGGGTGGAACTGGCGAACGCCTCGGACGCGGGCGCGTACAAGAACTTTCTGTCGAATTATGTGCACCAGCAAATCTCGTTGGGACGCTTCGATCATCGCGAGGTCGCATTGCCTGATCTGATGGCGTATCTCGCCCAGCAGCAGGTGGTGCCCGACGACGCGCGTTTGCAAGCCGGGCTGGCGTTCGGGTTCCTGCTGATCTGCGTGGTCAATACCGTCGGGCTGCTGCTGGCGAAGTGCCTGCGGCGTTCGCGCGAAATAGGCGTGCGTCGGGCATTGGGCGCCACGCGCGGCGCAATTTTCGCCCAGTTCATGGTCGAATCGGGCATGGTCGGCATCGCCGGCGGCGTGCTGGGATTGATATTCGCCGAACTCGGCTTGTGGGCGATCCGCCACCAGCCGGCGGAATACGCCAGCCTCGCGCGCCTGGACCCTTCCATGTTCGTCGCGACTTTCGTCGTCGCGCTGACCGCCAGCCTGATCGCAGGATTGTTGCCCGCATGGCGCGCCTGCGTAGTGGCGCCGGCGCCGCAGTTGAAGAGTGTGTAGGCGCGTAGGCGCGCCCACGGCCGCGATCGATGTTCGCGGGAAGTCAGTCGCGCGCATGGCGCGCTGCTGCATCCAGGCATGAGAGGCAACACCATGGACATCCAACCTATCCTCGCTTCCTTGCGCAAGCACAAGATTCCGGCTGCGCTGATCGTGCTGGAAATCGCGCTGGCCTGCGCGGTGTTGTGCAACGCCGTGTTCATGATCGGCCAGCGCGTCAGCGAGATCCATGTGTCCAATGCGATCGACGAAACGGGCATTTCGGACATCAGCGTGCAGGGCATCGATCCCAAGACGGCGAATGGCGACATCCCGGGTTATCTGGCCGCGTTGCGTGAAATCCCGGGCGTCACTGCGGTGACCGAGATCAACATGATGCCGCTGGCCAACAACAGTTGGAATACCAATGTGGCGACGGGGCCGAGCGATGCCTTGCAACAAAACAGTCCGAACGTGGCGGAATACCTGTTCACCCGGGGCGGCCCCGAGGCGCTCGGGCTGCGCCTGCTGCAGGGACGACTTTTCAATGCCGAGGAATACGCCGACAGCAAGCTGGGCGACAGTTATCTGCCAAGCGGACATGCAGCACTCCTGACGAAGAGCTTGGCCGAGCACTTGTGGCCGGGACAACTTGCGCTGGGCAAGCAGGTCTGGGTCGGCAAAAACAACTATTACACCGTGGTCGGCGTGGTGGCGGATGTGCTGCGGCCGGATTCCAACCGCGGCCTCCCGCAGTTCCACTGGGCCGCGTTCTTTCCGGTCAGTCCGGCCCTGGGCATCCAGGATTTCGTGGTGCGCAGCGCGCCGCAGGACCGTGCGCGGATATTGAGCCTGGGCATGCAGAAACTCGAGGCACTGTCGCCGTCGGTGGTCGTCAAGGGCCAGACTTTCTCGGAGATCCGCGACAAGTTTTTCGCCAACACCCGCAGCATGGCGTGGATGCTGGTGCTGGTGTGCGTGGTGATGCTGGCGGTGACCGCGTTCGGCATCGTGGGGCTCACCAGTTTCTGGGTCGGCCAGCGGCGCCGCCAGATCGGCATTCGTCGTGCGGTCGGCGCCACGCGCTCACACATCATGCAGTACTTCCAGACCGAGAATTTCCTGCTGAGCACGGCGGGCGTTGCGATAGGGATGATCCTCGCGTTCGGCGTCAATCTTTATTTGATGCAGCACTACCAGTTGAACCGGATGCCCTGGTACTACCTGCCGGCCAGCGCGATCGCCTTGTGGTTGCTGGGCCAGCTCGCGGTGCTGGGCCCGGCCCTGCGCGCGGCCAATGTGCCGCCGGTGGTGGCGACGCGCAGCGTGTAGTGCTGCGATCCGGCATGAAATGGGATCGGGCACCTGGGGTCGCATTGCTGAAGGAACAAATGTTGACGAGGCTTCGTACGGACGTGACGTTCGCCGAACAGGCGCGCGGCGAAGGCGATTTTCGGCAATGAAGGCATTTGCGTTTCGCGGATCAACACACTGCCGTTACCATCGCGGGTGTTGCACCACAGCACACCCGCGGGGAAGGCCGTTAGAGGAACCATGCGCACGGTATTGATCATCGACGACCAGGCCGCGGTGCGCGACGCGCTGTCGCTGCTGCTGTCGCTTAACGACATCCACCCGCTGACGGCGGCGATGCCGGACGAGGGCCTCGCGCTATTGGCGCGCGAGCGGGTCGACGTGGTGATCGCCGACATGAATTTCAGCGCGGATACCACCTCGGGCGAAGAGGGCGTGGCGCTGTTCCACGCGATCCGCGAACGCCACCCCGACCTGCCGGTGATCCTGCTGACCGGCTGGTCGCACCTGGAAACCGCGGTGCAACTGGTGAAGGCCGGCGCCGCCGATTACATGTCCAAGCCATGGGACGACGCCAAGCTGCTGGCGACGGTCGAGAACCTGCTGGAGCTTTCCGAAAACGCGCGCGTCGCCGCGAATTCCCGGATGACGCGCAGGCGTCGGCGCGAGGCGCTGGAACGCGCTTACGATTTGCGCGGCATCGTGTTCGCATCCGACGAAATGTTGCGCGTGCTGGAGCTGGCCTGCCGCGTGGCACGCGCCGACGTGCCGGTGCTCGTCACCGGGCCGAACGGCGCCGGCAAGGAACGGATCGCCGAAATCGTGCACGCGAATTCGGCTGTGCGCGACAAGCCGCTGGTGACGGTGAATTGCGGCGCGCTGCCCGGCGAACTGATCGAGGCTGAACTGTTCGGTGCCGAAGCAGGCGCATTCACCGGCGCGACCCGTGCGCGCGAGGGACGTTTTGAAGCCGCCGACGGCGGCACCTTGTTCCTGGACGAGATCGGCAACCTGCCTGCGGCCGGGCAGATGAAACTGCTGCGGGCGCTGGAATCGGGCGAGTTCGAGCGGCTGGGTTCCACACGCACCCGCAAGGTCAAGGTGCGCGTGATAAGCGCCACCAACGCCGACATTCCCGTGATGATCCGCGACGGCAAGTTTCGCCAGGATCTGTTTTATCGATTGAACACGATCGAAATCGCGTTGCCGCCGCTGGCCGAGCGGCCCGACGACATCCTGCCGCTGGCCGAACATTTCCTGGATGGCGATGCGGTGTTGTCGGAGCAGGCGCGCGACGCGCTGCTGGATTATCCGTGGCCCGGCAATGTTCGCGAGCTGAAGAACACCATCGACCGCGCGAAGTTGTTGTGCGGCCGCGACGAAATCGCGGTGAAGCACCTGGGACTTTCGGTGGCGCCCGCGGCCCCCGCGCGCAGCCTCGACGATCCACCACGCGAAGCCGTCGAGGAAGCGCTGCGCAAGGGCGGCGGTGTGATCAGCCGCGCCGCACGGGCGCTCGGCCTGTCGCGACAGGCGTTGTACAGGCGCATGCAGCGCTATGGGATTCCGACAGAGGGTTAGCTGCGGGTGGTTGCTTGCTGCAATAAAAGTGTCGTCATTCCGGACGCGGCGTAGCCGCGATCCGGAACCCAGCGCCTTGCTTCGTTGCGGAAGTCGCTGGGTTCCGGGTTCTACCCATGCAAACGCGGGCAGCCCCGGAATGACGGAGTGTTGCTAGCCTTTCCGGACCAGAGCCCTTTCTGATTTCAGAGCCTGTGAACGCCATGCGCTTCTCATCCCTCGAAGGCAAACTCGCGCTGCTCCTGATTGGTGCTGCCGTGATCGCGGCGGCAGTGGCGGCGGCGCTGACCGACTGGACACACAGCGCGTGGCTGGGCGGTGCGATCGCCGTGGCGGTGTGCGTGGTGCCGGTGGCTTGGCTGGCGCATTCGGCCATGCAACCGGTGCGACGCCTGCTGCGCGCCTTGTCGGGCAGCGTCGCGAGTTACCGCGACGGTGATTTCAGCATCTCGCTGCGCACGCGTCGCCGCGATGAACTGGGCGCGCTGATCGAGGCGCACAACGAATTGGGGCACGCACTGCGCGAACAGCGCCAGAATCTGGTGCAGCGCGAACTGCTGCTGGACACCGTGGTGCAGCATTCGCCGACGGCATTGATCCTGACCGACGCAAACGACCGCATCGTCTACGCGAACCTCGCCGCGCGGCATCTGTTCAACGAGGGCAAGAGCCCGGCCGGCTTGCGCTTCGAGGATTTGCTGGGCGCCTGCCCCGAGGCGATGCGGCAGGCGCTGGCTGCCAGCGAGGACAGCCTGTTCGGCGTCGAGATGGGCAACGACGAGGAATACTTCCACTTGTCGCGGCGCGACTTCCGCCTGCAGGGGCGGCCGCATCAGTTGTACCTGGTCCAGCGCATGACCCGCGAACTGTCGCGCCAGGAAGTGGCGGTGTGGAAGCGCGTGATCCGCGTGATCAGCCACGAACTCAACAATTCGCTGGCGCCGATTTCTTCGCTGGCGCATTCGGGTGCGGAACTGGCGCGGCGCAATGATTTGGCGCGCCTGCCGAAAGTGTTCGAGGGGATCGGCGACCGCGTTCGCCATTTGCATTCGTTCACGGCCGGCTATGCGAGTTTCGCCAAACTGCCGCAACCGAACCAGGCAACGGTCGAATGGGCGGCATTCCTGGAATCATTGAAGCTGCATTGCGAATTCCGGCTGGTCGGCGAGGTACCGGCCGAGCCGGCGCAGTTCGATGCCGCGCAAATCGAGCAGGTGCTGATCAACCTGGTCAAGAACGCCGACGAGGCAGGCGGCGATCCCCGCGAAGTGACGCTGGCCATCAAGCACGCTGCGCAGAGTTGGCGCATCGAGGTGGCTGACCGCGGTCCCGGCATGAGTGACACCGTGCTCGCGCAGGCGCTGCTGCCGTTCTATTCCACCAAGCGATCCGGCACCGGGCTGGGGTTGGCGCTGGCGCGCGAGATCGTGGAAGCGCACGGCGGCCGCATCGGGCTGGCCAACCGCGAGGGTGGCGGCCTGCGGGTGACCGTGTCGTTGCCGGCCGCGCGGGCCTGAGCGCCGCGAACATTCCGGCAGCCCCGCTGGCTATACTGCGCCGACAATACAGCGGGAGCGCGTCATGGGGCCGTCCGTCATAGTTGCAATCGTTGTCGTCGTCGTCGCGATCATCGTGCTGGCGAAGTGGGTGCGGATCGTGCCGCAGGGCTACGAATGGACCGTGGAGCGCTTCGGCAAGTACACCCGTACGCTGCCGCCGGGCCTGCATTTCCTGATGCCCTTCATCTA
>DATCSF010000019.1:0-11491 GCA_036568625.1 Rhodanobacteraceae bacterium
ACTTCATGGCGATCTCATCGCGATCCAACGAAGGTCTCAACTATGCGACACAAAAACCCGAAAAGTTGCTGGAGCGCATACTGAAAGCGTCCGCTGAAGATGGTGCATTGGTGGCAGATCTTTATGGCGGCTCCGGCACCACCGCCGCAATTGCAGAAAAACTCGGCCGCCGCTGGATCAGCACCGACATCGGCAAGCCCGCCTGCCTGATCACGCGCAAGCGGCTGATCGACCAGAAAGCCAAACCGTTTTTGTATCAGGCGATTGGTGACTACCAGGTCGAAGCGGCGAAGACCGAACTCGGCCGCAGGTTCCGCATCGGCGACCTGTCTTCGATCGTGTTGTCGCTGTACGGCGCGCTGCCGGTCGATCCGGACAACAATCCGCAACGCAACCTCGGGCAGGTCGTATACGGCGGGAAAAAGACGCTGGTGCTGGTGGATTCGCCCAACAAGCTGACGGGCGACGCCACGTTGCGCCGCGCGATCGCGCAACGCGACAACTTGATGGGCGGCTGGGATCGCGTGGTGGTGCTGGGCTGGAACTTCGAGCCTGGCATCGGCGAAAGCATCGCTGCGCTCAAGGATGACCGGCTGGAAGTGCTGGTGATACCGCCCGACCTGCTCGACCGCCTGCGCAAGAAGGGTGGCATCGAGAAGTTGCGCGGGCACGTGCGGTTTTCGACGCTTCAATACGTCACCCTCCATCCCGTCGCGCGCACGCGCAGCGGCGACGAGGAACACCTGCACGTGCGGCTCGACAACTACGTGCTGCTGTCGCCGGAAGCGATCAACCTCGACGAGGCCAATCGCGCCAAGCTGCACAAGGTGATGAATGCCGAGCCGTTGGCCCTGATCGAATACTGGGCGGTCGACCCCGACTACGACGGCAAGATTTTCCGCTCGATCTGGCAGGACTACCGCGGCAACGTCGCCAACGACGGCGACCCGCTGCGCGTCGTGACCGAGGCACGCTTCAGCGCGCCCGTCAAGCGCGGCGACCGAAGCGTCTGCGTGCGCGTGGTGGACGTGTTCGGCTTCGAGGCGGAAGTCGTGCAGGCCGTGTCGGAACCGTGAATGCGTGCTGCCTCCCACGGGAGGCAGCAAAGCAGGCGTTGGAGATTCATCGGGCCCCACCTCGATCGCTACCGTGTTCGAGGTGTTAGACGAGGAACGCAACAAGACAACCGTGGACTTACTACAGGGGGAAGAAGCATGAAAACGAAGATCGCAATGGTGGTGGCAATGACGCTGGCACTGTCGGCGTGTGGGTTGCAGCAGATCAAGCCGGCTGACGTGGAGTCGCACGTAGACCCCATCAGCGTGCACGATTACAACAAGCTTAACGCCGACGTCAGCGAGTGTACGGCTTACGCGAACAAGGCCGTGCAGGAGGCGCAGAAGAAGGCGATTTGGGGTGCCATCTTGGGTGGTCTTGCAGGGGCGGCGGTCGGCTCAGCCATTGGAAGCGGTACGGGTTACCGGTCCAATTTCGCTGCGGCCGGTGCTGCCGAGGGAATTGCCGTCGGTGGCACCGCCAACCTCCCCTACGCCCAGACGAAGCAGCAGATGATCATCTACAACTGCTTGGTTCATCGAGGTTACCAACTGCTGTATTGAGGAGACGAGGACATGAAAAAGAAAATCACATGGGTGATTGGGTTGGTGCTTGTGTCTTTGTCTGCCCTAGCCGCTCCTCCAAGTTCAGTGGCGCAACTGGAAAGCGCCCTCGAGGACGCGGCTATGCCGGTACAGACTGCCGAATACAAGGCCAAGCTGCAGGAAAAGACCAACGACTACAGCATGCAGATGCTGGGGCATACCAACAACGATGACTTCAGTTACGTCGGTGAGGCGTATGCGAAAGCATACGAGGAAGGCAAAAAGGCGTGCGACGATTGGATGGTCGGCAAGAGCGTCAAGGTCAAGGCAGCGGCTATCGTGTACTGCTCCATGTGGAGGAGCACGCTGCAGGCCAATGCTGAGGCCGATGCCAACTACGAGGACTTCGCATCGACGCCGGCCGGCGCGCAGTTCGTGAGGGCACAGGCAGAACTGGAGGCTGCGGCAGACGAATGATCACCCCGGAACAATTCAGAAACACTGACATCAACGTCAGCGACATCGGTACTTACCATGGAAGCAACAATCGCCGATCAGGCCGCGCGGCGCTGGACCTTGCCCAGGCTCTCCTTGAGCTTGCGTTCGGCGGTCTTGAGGTCGTAGTCGGCTTGCAGGTTCAGCCACATCTGCGGAGTCTGGCCGAAGGCGCGCCCGAAACGCAATGCAAGGTCCGCCGTGACCGGCCGCTCGCCTCGGATCGCGTGCGAAATGCGCATGGGCGAAACACCGATTGCCTTCGCGAACGCAGCCTGGCTCATGCCGAGATCGCGCAGGATTTCTTCCAGCAGCTCGCCGGGGTGAATGGCTGGCAAACCGTTCCGGGTGGCGGGGATGGACATGCTTGCGGTTCCTCAAAACAACATATCTCAAATCAAAATCCGTTCGTGCTGAGCGCAGCGGAGCGAAGCTCCGCGGAGTCGAAGCACACGTACTCGGGATGCCTTGGTGCTCTTCGACTCCGGCGCTACGCGCCTACGCTCAGGGCAAACGGGGTTCGTGGGTTGGCGCCAAAAATCAATCGCGTTACCCAAACGCTCGAAGCATGCGTGTGCACTTTATCGGACACGAGTGCGAAGGCCCTGCCAGCCGGCACGGTGAAAGTCCAAAGCCTCATAGTCGTAAACAAATTGTTTATGCCGCGCGAGCCTAAGGAGCTAATCAGTGGCGGCGCATGATGACCAACTTGCGCTGGCCGCGGCGCTGACACAGCGCACGAAGCAATTGTGCCTCGGCCTTGAACACGGCGAGGCGGAAATCCTGGAACGGGTCACGCCGGTCACGGCGGAGCTGCTGCGCTGGTGGTTCACCGAGGATGCCTGCCAGTCGCGCGCGTTCAATTTTCATGCGGGCCAGCGCCAGGCGATCCTCAATGTGGTGATGGCGCATGAAGTGCTGGACAGCCCCGACCTCGCGGACCTTTATCGCCGCGTTTGTCCCGACGCGCTGTTGCAAGGCGAACGGCTCGCGGAAATCGGGCGGGGCAAGCACGCGCATCCGAAATACTGCCTGAAAATGGCGACCGGCACGGGCAAGACCTGGGTGCTGCAGGCGCTGCTGATCTGGCAGATGCTGAACAAGACCGCCGCGCTGGCGGAAGGCCGCAACGACCCGCGCTTCACCCGACACTTCCTGATCGTCACGCCGGGGCTGATCGTTTACGAACGCCTGCTGGATGCTTTCCTCGGCAAGGAAGGCGCGGACGGGCAGCGGCACTTCGAGACATCCGATCTCGCGGTTTGCGGCGACTTGTTCGTGCCGCCTGCGCATCGCGAACAGGTCGGGCAGTTCGTGCGCGGCAACGTCTGCACCAAGACCGAGATCGGCCTGAAGGCCGTCGGCGGCGGGATGATCGCCATCACCAACTGGCAATGGTTGGGTGAGGCCGAGGAAGAAGAGGAACAACTGGAGTTCGAGGACGAATCGCTGGTCACGCCGGGCGTGATCGCGGATGCGGCCACCGTTGCCTATGACGTGCTGCCGCTGGTACCGGGCAAGGCGACCGGCAACAGCCTCGACGTGCTGGATCGCCGCTGGGCGCGCGGCAATGTGCTGGCCTACCTGGCTGGTCTGTCGGAGCTGATGGCGTTCAACGACGAGGCGCACCACATCCACGAACTGAGGCGTGAGGGCGAGGCCGACGAGGTCGAGTGGCAGAAGAGCCTCAACCGCATTGCCGTGGGCAAGGGCCGGCGATTCGCGCAGGTGGATTTCTCGGCCACGCCCTACAACGACGTCGGCGGCGGCAGGAGAAAACGCAAGGTCTATTTCCCGCACATCGTGGTGGATTTCGACCTGAAGGACGCCATGCGCGCGGGGCTGGTGAAGGCGCTGGTGCTGGACAAGCGCAAGGAGATCGGCGTGCTGCCGGTGCTGGAATTCAAAGCCGAGCGCGACGAGAACGGCAACCCGACTTTGTCGGAGGGCCAGCGCGTGATGCTGCGCGCCGGGCTTTCCAAGCTGCGACGGCTGGAAACCGATTTTGCCCGGCTCGATCCGGAGCGCAAGCCGAAAATGCTGGTGGTATGCGAGGACACCAGCGTTTCGCCGCTGGTGTCGGAATTCCTGAGCGACCAGGGCTTGCGTCCGGAGGATGTGTTGACCGTCGATTCCGGCAAGAAGGCGGAGCTGGGCGAAAAGGAATGGCTGCGCGTGCGGCAGCAACTGTTCGACGTGGACCGGCGCACGCAGCCGCGCGTGATCGTGAGCGTGCTGATGCTGCGCGAGGGTTTCGACGTCAACAACATTTGCGTGATCGTGCCGCTGCGTTCGTCGCAGGCGCAGATCCTGCTGGAACAAACGATCGGCCGCGGCCTGCGCCTGATGTGGCGCGAGCCGGAATACGCCGACAGCAAGCGCGAGAACCGCGAGCGCATCAATCGCGGCGAAGAACCGGAAAGCCTGATCGACATCCTCTCGATCGTCGAGCACCCGGCCTTCCAGAGCTTCTACGACGAACAGCTCGGCAAGGACCTGGTTGGCGAAACCGGCGACGACGAAGGCAGCAGCATCGGCGACCTGATCACGGTGGAACTGCGCGCAGATTACGGCAAATACGACTTCGCGATTCCGTTCATCCTGCGCGAAGCCGAGGACACGCTGGAACACCTGCCGATCGATGTCGCTGCGTTGCAGCCGTTCTCCGGCATGACGCGCGCACAACTGAGCGAACTGGTCGGCAAGGGCGACACCTTCACGTCGCACGACCTGCAGAGCAGTACGTTGTTCGGCGACTACCGCGTGGACGGCGCGGTGATGAACGTCGGCGGCTACAACGAACTGCTGTCGCGGTTGACACGACGGATCACGCAGGCGTTGAGCCAACCGTTGACGGGTGGCCGGAAAATTGCGGACCAGTGGGCCAAGCCTTACACCCAGGTCAGCTCGGCGGCGTTGGCCGCGGCCATTGACGATTACATCCACGAACGCCTGTTCCGCGAAGCGTTCGAGCCGTTCGAGGACGAGCACTGGCGATTATTGATGCTGCGCCCGGTAGTGGAACACATCGTCAAGGTGTTCGCGCTGGCACTGGTCAAGGCTGAAGATCGCGTGATCACCGGCGCAACCGAAGTGCGCCATCGCCGGCTTTCGGAGGTGAACAAGCTGACGATGCGCGAAAGCGCCTCGATGGAGGTGAGCAAGTGCATCTATCCGCGCCTGTCGTATCCGAGTCGCAGCGGTGGCCTGGAGCGCGCCTTCATCGAATGGGCGCTGCGTGACACCGGCGTGGCCGCGTTCTGCAAGATCAGTGAGAACCGGCATGATTTCGTGCACCTGCGTTACGTCAAGGACAACGGCCTGCCGGCGTTCTACTCGCCGGACTTCCTGGTGCGTACGGCAGACGCGATTTACCTGGCGGAAACCAAGGCGCAGGACCAGACCAGCCATCCGAACGTGCTGCGCAAGCGCAAGGCCGCCGCAGCCTGGTGCGAACGCATCAATGGGTTGCCGCCGGGGTTGCGTGGGGGCCTGCCGTGGCATTACGCGCTGGTCGGCGAGTCGATCTTCCACGATTGGCGGCAGAAGGGTGCGCGGCTTGGCGAGTTGTTGGCATTTTCAAGGGTGAGAGAGGCCTTGAAACGGCACGTGCAAGGCGGCCTGGATCTGGAAAGCTGAGATTTCCCTGACTCAAATGTTCAATGGCGCTGAATGGCGTGTTGCCATAGCCTTGACCTCGAAGTGCGCGCGGCGTGAAGTGGCAAGGCCACCGCCATGGTGGCTGCAGGTTCGTCCACACCGCGAACCCAGACCAGGACGATCATCACGCAAGGAGGTTTCCATGAAACGCGTGCATTCGATATCGAGCATTGCGGCGGCCGTCGCGCTGGCCTGCGCCGCGCCATTCGCGCTGGCGCAGACGACGCCGGCGCCGCAACATCCGCAGTCGGGCTCCATGACGCATACACCGCCGTTCCAGACCGCGCCGACCTCGAACCCGGCCGACCAGCAACTGCCGCCGCGCATCCCCCAGGCTTCGCAATCCAGCGACGTCATGGGTCAGCACGACATGATGGGCACGGTGCGCTCGGTCGCCAAGAACGGCATCGTCGAGGTGCATACCGATGAAGGGAACTTGAGGGTGCACTTCCCCGACGCCAGCCAGCACCTGAAGAGGGGCGAGAAGATCACCCTGCATCTTTCCTATTCCATGCCCGCGTCCGCCTCCACCGCGATGTAGGTGACACGAAGATCGACCGAACCCGCCGGTTGTCGCCAACCGGCGCTTCTGGGATCGCGAGTGCCATGCTCGATCTCGCCGCGATCGCGGTGACCTGATCTTGAACGGGCGGCGCCGCACGGCTCGCATTGCCCGGGCGGGTGTGCTACCAATGGCGTCTTGGCGGCCCTTTCAAGCGTGAGAACCAGCCATGTCGGCAGTCGTGCAGCCCGGCACGAAGCAGTTTCGTCCCGTCGAGGACGAGGCGGCCGTGCGCGCGTGCGCGTTGCTGGTGGAACGCGGCCGGTTGAAGCCCGATGACCTCGCGCGTGCCGAACGCCTGCTGGCCGAAGCGCCGGAAACCCGCCTGACCGCGCTGCTGGCGCGGCTGGGCCTGGTTTCCGAGCGCGACCTGGCGGAGGCCTGGGCGGAAACGCTGAAGCTGCCGATGTTGTCGGCCAAAGACGCGCCCGACGCACCGCCAGAAACCGCGCTGTCGGTGCGATTCATGAAGCAATACCATGCGGTGCCGGTGGGCGAAGCCGGAGCGGCGGTGCAGCTTGCGACGGCCGATCCGGGCGACGCCTATATCGCGCACGCGGTGCAGCTGGCGTGTGGGCGGCCGGTGAGCCTGCTGGTCGCGGTGCGCTCGGATATCGATGACCTGATCGAACGCTGGTACGGCGCCGGTCGCAGCGCGCTCGGTACCATCGTGGAGGGTCTCGAGGGCGATCGCGGGGAGGCCGCGGCCGGCGACGACGATATCGAGCACCTGCGCGATCTCGCTTCCGAAGCGCCCGTCATCCGCTTGGTGAACCTGTTGATCCAGCGCGCCGTGGAAGCGCGCGCGTCGGACATCCATATCGAGCCGTTCGAGAATCGCTTGAAGGTGCGTTACCGCATCGACGGCGTGCTGCACGAAGTGGAGGCGCCGCCGGCATCCAGCACCGCGGCGGTGATTTCGCGCATCAAGATCATGGCACGCATGAACATCGCCGAACGCCGGTTGCCGCAGGATGGCCGCATCATGCTGCGCGTGCAGGGCAAGGAACTCGACCTGCGCGTGTCATGCATCCCGACCAGCTTCGGCGAATCGGTAGTAATGCGCATCCTCGATCGCGGCAACGTGGTGCTGGATTTCGATTCACTCGGGTTCGACGAGCACACGCTGCCGCCATTCCTGCACGTGCTGGAACAGCCGCACGGCATCCTTCTGGTCACGGGCCCCACGGGTTCCGGCAAGACCACCACGCTGTACACCGCGCTGTCGAAGATCAACACGCCCGACCGCAAGATCATCACCGTCGAGGACCCGGTCGAATACCAGCTCGAAGGCATCAACCAGATGCAGGTGAAGCCGCAAATCGGGCTGGATTTTGCCGGCGCCTTGCGCTCGATCGTCCGGCAGGACCCGGACGTGATCATGATCGGCGAAATGCGCGATCTGGAAACCTGCAAGATCGCGATCCAGTCCGCGCTCACCGGGCACCTTGTCCTTTCAACGTTGCACACCAACTCCGCCGCGGGCGGTTTGACGCGCCTGCTGGACATGGGCGTCGAGGATTACCTGATCGCGTCCACCGTCAACGCGATCATGGCGCAACGGCTGGTGCGCAGGCTCGATCCCGCGAGCGCCGAAGCCTACGAACCGTTGCCGGAAATGGTCGCCGAGCTTGGTCTCGACAAACTCACCAGCCGGCGTCCGCTGCGCCTGTATCGCCCCCGGCCATCGGTGGACAATCCCAGTGGTTTCCGCGGCCGGCTGGCGATCGTCGAACAGTTGACGATGAACGACGCCTTGCGACGGCTGCTGATGCAACGCGCCGACGCATCCGACATCGAGCGCGCCGCGCGCCAAAGCGGCATGCACACGATGTACGAAGACGGCTTGCGCAAGGCGCTGGCAGGATTGACCACGATCGAGGAAGTCCTGCGCGTCACGCAGGAAGCGTAGGCTTGCCGCGACGCGAGCGGTCCGAATGAAATCCAAACGTGCCATCGATTAGTGTTCGTCGTTTGCCAACCGGGTGTCGCGAGGCACTGCATGCTTTTTTCCCAGCCACTTGCATCTTTCCTGCTGCGCTGATGCCTGCATTTCACTACAAGGCTGTCACGCCGGGCGGGGAGACCGTGGAAGGGCGCATGGATGCGGCTTCCGTCGAGGACGTGATCCAGCGTTTGCAGGAACAAGGCAACGTGCCGCTGGAAGCCGGCGACGCTGCGAGCGGGGGTTCCTTGCTGGGCGGTTGGCGGCGCAAGTCGCTGTCCGGACCGGCCCTGGTCGAGTTCACCTCGCAGCTCGGCATCCTGCTGCATGCGGGCCTGCCGCTGGATCGCGCGCTGCAGATGCTGCTGGAGTTGCCGGAAGGCGAACGCGCGCGGCACGTGGTCGAACGGGTGCGCGATCGCGTGCGCGGCGGCGCGTCATTGTCGCGCGCGATGGAAGAAGAACACGGCGTGTTCCCGAAGCTGTACCTCAGCATGGTGCGCGCGGGCGAAGCCGGCGGGGCGCTCGACGCGGCCTTGGCGCGACTGGCCGATTACCTGGAGCGCGCGCGCAAATTGCGCGAAAGCGTGATCGGCGCGCTGGTGTATCCCGCATTCCTGCTGTTTGGCGTGCTGGGTTCGCTGATCCTGCTGCTGGCGTACGTGCTGCCGCAGTTCGTGCCGATCTTCCACGACATGAACGTGCAGATCCCGCTGATCACACGGGTGCTGATGGCGATCGGCACGTTCCTGCACGATTGGGGCTTGCTGGTGCTGGCGGCGATCATCGTCGCGGGTTTCTGGGCGGCGGCGCGCATGCGCGACCCCGCGAGCCGGCGTGCGTTCGACGCGCGGCTGCTGCGCGTGCGGGTGCTGGGGCCGCTGCTGCTGAAGGTGGATACCGCGCGTCTGATGCGTACACTGGGCTCGCTGCTGAAAAACGGCGTATCGCTGCTGGCCGCGCTGGGCATCGCACGCCAGGTGGTGTCCAACCGCGAACTGTCGGCGCAGCTGAAACCCGCGATCGATGCGGTCAAGGGCGGCGATTCGCTTTCGCGCGCGCTGACCGCGCACACGGGGTTTCCCAAGCTCGCGATCCAGATCACCCTGGTGGGCGAGGAGTCGGGCACGCTGGACGACATGCTGCTGCGCGCGGCCGACACCTATGACGGCGAGGTGAAATCGGCGATCGACAAGATGCTGTCCGCGCTGGTGCCGGTCCTGACCATCGTGATGGCGCTGCTGGTGGCCGGCATCATGCTTTCCATCCTGCTGCCGCTGCTGAGCCTGACGGGCAGCATTCAATGAATGGAACCATCGTTGTGCATGAAAGAATGCCGCACCATGAATCGACATATCCCCATACCCCCGCTGCGCTGCGCGCAGCCGCCCCCTTGACTCAAGGGGGAAAAAGCCTGCTCTGGCCAGTCGAGGACGCCCCATGTTTGTGACCAACCCTTCCGCTCGACGGTATCGCAAGCGTGGCTTCACGCTTCTCGAAATGCTCGCCGTGATCGTGCTGCTGGGCATCGTCGGCGTGATCGTGGCGCGCTCGGTGTCGGGCCGGGTCGATACCGGCAAATGGGACGCCGGCAAGATCGGCGTCACCAAGCTCGACCAGGACGTGCAGGCCTACGCGCTCGACAATGGCTCGCCGCCGAAGTCGCTGGACGACCTGATCACCAAGCCGCTGAATGCGCCGTCGTGGAACGGCCCCTACGCGAAGCCCGCCGACCTCAACGATCCGTTCAGACATCCATACGACTACATCTACCCCGGCAAGCACGGCCAATACGACATCGTGTTCTACGGCCGCGACGGCAAGCCCGGGGGCGAGAACATCGACCGTGATTACGGCAATTGGCAGTAAGCCGGAGAAGCGGGGGCGTGGAACGGGCAATGGGGATGTCTCCGCGCCCGTCTTGTTGCGATGTCGTTGTTCCCTGTTCCCTGTTTCCTGTTCCCCGCGCGTTTCGCGCGCCTGCGGCTTCACCCTGATCGAAATGCTGGCGGTGATCGTGCTGATCGCGATTGCCGTCACCGTCACCGCGGTGTCGCTGCACGGGCGCGCCCGCGGTCAACTGGAGGCGTCCGCGCAACGCGCCGCGGCAGGGTTGCGGGATACCCGCACGCGTGCCATGGCTACCGGCAAGCCGCAATGGTTCACGATCGATCTTCGCGGCCACGCGTGGGCGGCGCCCGGCCGCGACCCGCGCGCGTTTCCCGCCGGTGCGGACGTGCGGGTGACGTCCGCGGCCGAAGAAAGCAACCAGGCCGGAGTGGCGCGCATCCGTTACTTTCCCGATGGCAGTTCCAGCGGCGGCAACATAGTGCTGAGCGAGGATCGGCGCGGTGCACGCATCGACGTGGACTGGCTGACCGGCGCCGTGACCGTGAGCAAGCCATGATTCGGGATTCGGCAGCCGTGATTCGGAGCGTAAGAGCGGCGGTGTCGCGCGTTTCACCCAGGGGCTGTCCCCAACCCGCAATCCCGAATCCCCGATCCCGGCCTTCGTCCGGCTTCACGCTTCTGGAAGTGCTTGCCGCCATCGCGCTGCTGGCGATCGCGTTTGCGGTGGGCCTGGGCGCCTTGGGCCAATCCGCGCACAACGCGGCGCATGGCGCCGCACTCGTTACCGCGGTAGAGCGGGCGCAGAGCTTGTTGGCCGGGCAGGGGCTGACCGCGCCACTCGAGAATGCAACGCTTTCCGGAACCTTCGGCGACGGCATGCGCTGGACCTTGAAGGTGCATGGGCTGCCGAAACCGGTGCCCTCGTCGGGCGCCGATGACGGGGTGGCGTTGCAACAGAGCGGCGCGATGCTGGCGCAGGCGTCCGCCATCGACCTGTATCAACTGGACGTCGCGGTGCAGTACGGCGCAGGCCGCACGTTGCGGCTTTCCACCCAGCGCGCGCAGGCTGCACCCCCGAGTCGGCCATGACGCACATCCAACGGCACGCCGGTTTCACCCTGCTGGAAATCCTGCTGGCGCTGGCGTTGCTGGCGCTGATGATGCTGGGTGTGTGGGGCGCGATGGCGGGCGCCACCCGGATCACGCACGCGGCGGACGCGGTGATGGCGCGCAGCGAGAACGTGCGCACCGTGCAGCAGTTCCTGCGTCGCTACGTTTCCGCGGCGCAACCGCAGCCGTACATCGCCGAGGGCGACACACGCGCGCGCATGTTCGAGGGCGACGCGACGTCGATGCGCTATGTCGCGCCGCTGCCGC
>DATCSF010000020.1:0-8083 GCA_036568625.1 Rhodanobacteraceae bacterium
GTCAGGTACCCGCCGTTCTGCTCCTGCGCTGCCATCAGGCCCTGGATCAATGCCGAGCGCTTGCGGTCCGGCGGAAACTTCGCCGCCCAGTGATCGATGTGCGCGCGCGTTTCGGCCGTCAACACCCTCATCGGGTCGACGTCTTTCACCTTGTCGAAATTGCCGGTGGCTTTCATCGATCGACCTCCCCGAACACCAGGTCGTAGCTGCCAATCATCGCCACCACGTCGGGAAGCATGTGCCCGCGCATGATTTCGTCGATCGACGAAAGATGCGCGAACGAGGGCGCCCGCAAATGCACGCGGAATGGCTTGTTGGCGCCGTCCGACACGAGATAGCAGCCGAACTCGCCCTTGGGCGCCTCGACCGCGGCGTAGGTTTCGCCGGCCGGCACGCTATAACCTTCCGTAAACAGCTTGAACCAATGGATCAATGCTTCCATCGATTCCTTCATGTCCTCGCGCTTGGGCGGCGCGACCTTGTAGTTCTCGACGATCACCGGACCCGGGTTCTTCTTCAGCCAGTCGACGCACTGGCGGATGATCAACGCCGACTGGCGCATCTCGGCCACGCGCACCAGGTAGCGGTCGTAGCAGTCGCCGCGGGTGCCGACCGGGATGTCGAAATCGACCTCGGCGTACTTCGCGTACGGCTGTTTCTTGCGCAGGTCCCACTCGATGCCCGACGCGCGCAGCATCGGACCGGTCATGCCGAGCGCATAGGCCTGCTCCGGGCTGACGATGCCGATGTCGACGGTGCGCTGCTTCCAGATGCGGTTGTCGGTCAGGAGTTCCTCGTACTCGTCGACCTTGTGCTGGAAGTCGGCGCTGAAAGCATCCAGGAAATCCAGCAGCGAACCCTCGCGCCAGGCATTCATGCGCTTCAGGTCCTTGCCCTTGTGCCACGGCGATTCCTTGTACTGGATCATCTTGCCGGGCAGGTCGCGGTACACGCCGCCGGGACGGTAGTACGTGGCATGCATGCGCGTGCCCGAAACCGCCTCGTACACGTCCATCAGTTCCTCGCGCTCGCGGAACGCGTACAGCATCACCGCCATCGCGCCGAGGTCGAGCGCGTTCGAGCCGATCCACATCAGGTGATTGAGGATGCGGGTGACCTCGTCGAACATCGTGCGGATCCACAGCGCGCGTGCGGGCGGTTCGATGCCCAGCAACTGTTCGATCGCGCGCACGTAGGCGTGTTCGTTGCACATCATCGATACGTAATCCAGCCGATCCATGTAACCGATCGAGTGGTTGAACGGCTTGGATTCGGCCAGCTTCTCGGTGGCACGGTGCAGGAGGCCGATATGGGGATCGATGCGCAGGATGGTTTCGCCTTCCATCTCCATCACCAGGCGCAGCACGCCGTGCGCGGCGGGATGCTGCGGACCGAAGTTCATCGTGTAGCTGCGGATCTCGCCGCTTTTGTCGGTTGCGTCGGCCACGTCAGTTGTCCTTCCAATCGTCGGCGGCTTCCTCGCGCGAAGTCTTCCACCGCGAATCCTCGCGCACCACGCGCGCCACGGTCACCCGCGGCGTCACGGAGGTGACGGGCTCATAGATCACGCGCCGCGCTTCGGGGTCGTAACGCACCTCGACATTGCCGATCAACGGGAAATCCTTGCGGAACGGATGCCCGACGAAACCGTAATCGGTGAGGATGCGGCGCAGGTCGGGATGGCCTTCGTAGATGATGCCGTACAGGTCGAACGATTCGCGCTCGAACCAGTTGGCAACCGGCCATATGCCGGTCAGCGTGGGCAGCACCGGCAAGGCGTCTTCCGGCACGAAGCTGCGCACGCGCAGGCGGACGTTGTGCTCGTACGACAGCAGGTGAACGACCGAGGCGAAGCGGCGCAGGAACTGCGGGTGTTCGGGATGATTCGACCAGTCGAAACGGCCCGCCCCCCCGGCACCGGTCACGCCGCGCCCGAAACCCTGGGACGTCGCGGTATCCGAGCCCGCCCATTCATCCTCGCCGAACGTGAAGAAATCGACGCCGCACAGATCGGTCAATTGCGCGAAACGGAAATCCGCCTCGTCGCGCAGCGCGGTGCAGACCTCGATCAGGTGCGCGGGTGGAACCTCGATCGTCGCCTGCCCCACCGAAACCGCAACGTTGTCGATGCGATCGCCGAAGCGCGCACGCAGAAGGTCGGCCAATTGCTGGGGTGTAGTCATGTCGGGCCGCTCACCGTGCGATGGTGTTGGTGCGGCGGATCTTCTTCTGCAATTGCAGGATCCCGTAGATCAACGCCTCGGCGGTGGGTGGACAACCCGGCACGTATATGTCCACCGGCACGATGCGGTCGCAGCCGCGCACCACCGAATAGGAATAGTGGTAGTAGCCGCCGCCGTTCGCGCAACTGCCCATCGAGATCACCCATTTCGGGTCGGGCATCTGGTCGTAGACCTTGCGCAGCGCCGGCGCCATCTTGTTGACCAGCGTGCCGGCCACGATCATCACGTCGCTCTGGCGCGGCGAGGGCCGAAAGATCACGCCGTAGCGGTCGAGGTCCAACCGCGACATGCCCGCGTGCATCATCTCCACCGCGCAGCAGGCCAAGCCGAACGTCATCGGCCACATCGAACCCGTGCGCGCCCAGTTGAACAGCGCATCCACGGTGGTGACGCCGAAACCGCGCTGCACGATGGGATTGTCGGCTTCCGGGCGCAGGATGTCGTCGACCTTCCCGATCGGCACCGGATTGTGCATCGACTTGTCGATGGCGGAAATCAGTCCCATTCGAGTGCACCCTTCTTCCAGACGTAGACGTACCCGACCACCAGCAACAGCAGGAACGTGAACATTTCAACCAGCGCGACGACACCGATCCGCGAAAACACCGTCGCCCACGGAAACAGGAACGCGATTTCGAGATCGAACAGAATGAACAGGATCGCGATGAGGTAATAGCGCACGTCGAACTTCATGCGCGCGCCCTCGAACGCCTCGAAGCCGCACTCGTAGGGCGAGTATTTCTCGGGGCTCGGGCGGCGCGGTCCGGCCAGCCAGCCGACCACGATCAGGGCGACGCCGATGCCGCCGGCGACGATCAGGAACAGCAGAATGGGCCAGTAGCCAGCAAGCATGTCTATCAATCCCGTTAGCTGCGGGATTTTCGCATGCACCGGCGCGTGCCGCAATCGCGCGCAGGAAATCGCGAATGGCTCGCATCGCGCATCGCGCGGCAAACATCGCGATCACAAACGAAAAACGCGCGATGCAAGTGCCTCGCGATCGCGCGTTCGTCGATTGGTGCCCAAGGCGGGACTCGAACCCGCACGCCGTTAAGCGCTACCACCTCAAGGTAGTGCGTCTACCAATTCCGCCACCTGGGCCGGGAGAAACACTGCGCACATGATGTGCACGACTTTTCACGAAAAGATCAATGCGACGGTGAGGGAGCTCCGCTCGACGTCGCCGAAGACGCGGGCGCGGACGGCTTGGCCGGTGCGGTCGGCACTTCCGAACCTGCTGCACTCGCGGATGTCGGCGCCGCCGGTACTTCCGAATGCCGGGCCGGCACGCTGGATGCAGAAGCAGCTCCGGCTGCCGGCGCATTCGCCGCAGGCGCGGTGGTGGCAGCCGGAGCCGCAGGCGCCGAATTGCCCCCGCCGGCCATCACCCCGAGCGCCTGTTGCGCATTCGGCCTGACGCCGTGGTGGCTCAGGTAAATGCCCATGCCGAGGCTCAGGATGAAAAACAACCCCGCCAGCACTGCGGTGGTGCGGGTGAGGAAGCTGGCCGAGCCGCGCGCGCCGAAGACCGTGCCGGATGCGCCGCCGCCGAAGCTGGCGCCCGCGTTGGCGCCGTCGCCGCGCTGCATCAGGATCAGCACGATCATCGCTGCCGCGATGAGCACGTAGAACACGCTGAAAATCGTGAACAGCATCTGGATGTTCCCGTGCGGAGGTCGGCTTCAGCCCGCCGCCGCACAAATCGAAAGAAAGTCGGTGGCCTGCAACGCCGCACCACCGATCAGGCCGCCATCGATATCGGCTTGGGCGAACAACTCGGCGGCGTTGCCGGGTTTGACGCTGCCGCCATAAACGATGCGGGTCGAACCGGCAATTCTAGCATCGTCCCGGGCGAGCTGGCTACGCAGCATTGCATGGACTTCCTGGGCCTGGGCGGGGCTGGCGCAGAGGCCGGTGCCGATCGCCCACACCGGCTCGTAGGCGACCACGATCCGCCCGAACGCTGCGATCCCGCAGTGCCCCACCACCGCATCGAGCTGGCGCGACACCACTTCGGCGGTGTGGCCGGCTTGGTGCTGCTCGAGCGTTTCGCCCACGCACAACACGGGCGTCAGTTCGTGCTTCAGGGCCTGCGCGACCTTGGCCGCGACCTGTCCATCTGTTTCATGGTGGTACTGGCGACGTTCCGAGTGCCCTGCCAGCGCCAGCGTGCAGCCGACATCGCGCAGCATCGCCGCCGATACCTCGCCGGTGAACGCGCCGGACGCGTGTTCGCTGACGTCCTGGCCACCCACCGCGATGCGCGAGCCGGCGCACGCCGCGCAGGCCTCGCGCAGGTACGGGGCCGGTGGAAACAAGGCAATATCGACGGCGTCGAAATCCGAATCGACGATTGCCCCGACCAGCGCCGACGCCATCGCGCGCGAGCCGTGCATCTTCCAGTTGCCACCCACCCACTTGCGGCGCATGGCGTGCTCCTTGTTCGCTCAGGCCCCGAGGATAGCCAATGCCGGCGCGCGCGCGCAAACTTTGGTGTGCGATCATCCATGATCCTCGCGTTGGGCAACGAATTGTCTGTCCAGCCACCGAACACCAAACGTGCCATCCGTGGTCTGACTTTCAAACAGCCGCTTCGACATGAAAACTCCCACACGCCGCCGCGCCCTCGTCACCGGCGCTTCCGCCGGCATCGGCGGCGAATTTGCCCGGCAACTGGCCGCGCACGGTTGCGATCTGGCGCTGACGGCCCGGCGCGAAGATCGCCTGCAGGCATTGGCATCCGAATTGCGCGCGACGCACGGCATCGATGTACAAGTCATTGCCGATGATCTCGCCGATCCCGCCGCGCCCGCGCGCCTCGTCGCCGCGGCCACACGAGATCGTGGCGCCGTGGACATCCTGGTCAACAACGCGGGCTACGGCGTGCCCGGCCGCTACGACAAGGTCGATTGGAACACCCATGCGCGGTTCATGCAGGTGCTGGTGGGCGCGCCGCTGCACCTGTGCCATTTGCTGCTGCCGGCAATGCGCGAGCGCGGTTACGGCCGCATCATCAATGTCGCGTCGTTGGCAGGGCTGGTGCCAGCGACGCCCGGCAACACCCTGTACGCCCCGGCCAAGGCCTTCCTGATGCGCGTTTCGCAGGCCCTGGCGCTGGAAAACCGTGCGCACGGCATCCACGTCTGCGCGCTGTGCCCCGGCTTCACGCATTCGGAATTCCACGACGTCAGCCAGGCGCGTGGGCTGGTTTCTAAACTGCCCGGCTGGATGTGGAGCAATGCAGATGACGTGGTGCGTCAGGGACTCGATGCGGTCGAACGCGGCCAGGTGGTGTACGTGCCCGGCCGCGTGAACCGCATGACCAAGGTGCTGATGGACCTGCTGCCCCACCGGGTCGCCCTGGGATTGGTCGCCAGCCGTGCGAAGCACTTCAGGTTGCGCGACTGACGCGCGCAACCGGTCAGTCGACAAGCCGTTTCACTACCCGCGCCGCGGAATCGGCGGCCGATTCCTGATCGGAGCGCAGGTGGATCTCGGGCGATTCCGGCGCCTCGTAGGGCGAACCGATGCCGGTGAAGTTGGCGATCTCGCCCGCCCGCGCCTTGGCGTACAAGCCTTTGACGTCGCGCCCTTCGCACACGGTCAGCGGCGCATCGACGAACACTTCCATGAACCCGCTCTCGCCGATCAGGTCGCGCGCCAGCCGGCGCTCGGCGCGAAACGGACTGATGAACGACACCAGCACGATCAGGCCGGCGTCCATCATCAGCTTTGCCACCTCCGCCACGCGCCGGATGTTCTCGACGCGGTCGGCGTCGGTGAAGCCGAGGTCGCGGTTCAATCCGTGGCGCACGTTGTCGCCATCCAGCAGGATGGTATGAAAACCATCGGCCAGCAACCGCCGCTCGACAAGGTTCGCGATGGTGGATTTGCCGGCCCCCGAGAGGCCGGTGAACCACAGGCAGCGTGGCGCCTGGCCCTTGATCCTGGCGCGCGCCACGCGGTCGACGTCGAGCTGCTGCCAGTGCACGTTGCGGTCGCGGCGCAAGCCGAAATCCAGGGTGCCGCAGCCGACCGTCGCGTTCGATTCGCGATCGATCAGTATGAATCCGCCGAGGCGGCGATCTTCCGTGTAGGACCGGTACGCAATCTCGGAATCCAGCGACAAATTGCAATAGCCGATTTCGTTGGCGACCAGGCGTGTCGCAGCGAGGTGTGCCTGGGTGTCGGGGTCGATGCGGTGCTTGATTTCGGTGATCTGCGCGCCGACCACGCGCGTGGCGAGCTTCATCTGGTAGCGCCGGCCCGGCAGCAGTGCGGCGTCATCCAGCCACAAGACATGGCAGGCGAACTGCGCCGCCACTTCGGGTGGAAGCGCAGGATCGGCGATCACGTCGCCGCGCGACAAGTCGATCTGGTCAGCCAGCGTCAGTGTGACCGCCTGCCCGGCCTCGGCGACATCAAGGTCGGCGTCGCCGCCGATCACGCGGCCGACACGGGAAAGCCGTCCGGACGGCAACACCACCACCTCGTTGCCGGGCGCAACGCGCCCGCCGGCGATGACGCCCGCGTAGCCGCGGAAGCTGTGATCGGGGCGGTTGACCCACTGCACCGGCAGCGCGAAGGCCTCGTCCGCCTTGGGTTCCATCACGACGGTTTCCAGATATTCCAGCAGCGGCTTGCCGGTGTACCAGGGCGTCTTGGGCGATGGCGCGACCAGGTTGTCCGCATTGATCGCCGAAACGGGAATGGCGTCCGCGTGCTCGATGCCAAGGTCGTGCGCGAGCTTTACGCATTCCTGCTCGATCGCGTGGTAGCGCGCGTGGTTGTAGTCGATCAGGTCCAGCTTGTTGACCGCGAACAGCACGTGCTGCACGCCGAACATCGCGAGGATCGCGGTGTGACGGCGGGTCTGGGTCTGCACGCCCGCCCGCGCATCCACCAGCACGATGCCGAGCTCGGCGCTGGATGCGCCGCTGGCCATGTTGCGGGTGTACTGCGCGTGGCCCGGACAGTCGGCCACGATGAAGGCGCGCTTGTCGGTACCGAAGTAGCGCCACGCTACGTCGATGGTGATGCCCTGCTCGCGCTCGGCTTCGAGGCCGTCCAGCAGCAGCGCGTAATCCGGCGCGCCGCCACAGGTGCCGTGCTTCTTGCTGTCGCGGATCATCTGCGCCAGGCGGTCATCCGGAATCATCCCGGCTTCGGCCAGCAGGCGCCCCAGCAACGTGCTTTTGCCGTCGTCCACGCTGCCGCACATCGCGAGACGCAGGGTGTCGCGGTTTTCCAGCGCCGCAAGTCGCGCGGCAAGCGCGGGCGCCGCGACAGCCACGCCCGCGGGTTCGTCAGAAATAGCCTTCACGCTTCTTGCGCTCCATGGAATCGGAAGGATCGAGGTCGATGATGCGGCCGGCGCGTTCGGACTGCCGCGTGTCCAGCATTTCGGCGATGATGCCGTCGAGGTCGGCGGCGTCGGATTCGACCGCGGCGGTCAGCGGCCAGCAGCCGAGCGTGCGGAAGCGCACCACCTTCGGAACCAGTTTCTCGCCCGGCTCCAGCGGCACGCGCTCGTCGTCGCGCACCAGCAGCGCGCCGTTGCGCACGAACGTGGGGCGTTCCTTCGCGAAATACAGCGGCACCACTTCGATGTTTTCGCGGCGGATGTACAGCCACACGTCGAGTTCGGTCCAATCCGACAGCGGGAACACGCGCAGGGTTTCGTCGTGATCCAGCCGCGTATTGAACAGGCCCCAGGGTTCGGGGCGCTGCTTGCGCGGTTCCCAGCTCTGGCCCGCGCCGCGCAGCGAGAACACCCGTTCCTTGGCGCGGGCGGGGTCTTCGTCGCGGCGGGCGCCGCCAATCGCGGCATCGAACCCGTG
>DATCSF010000021.1:0-15656 GCA_036568625.1 Rhodanobacteraceae bacterium
GTGACGGGAATGATGTCGCGGCTTTCTGCCGCCAGCGCGAGGTCGCGCCAGTAGCTGTGCAGCACCAGCGAGTCGCCGGCGCGCAGCGACATCTTGCGGACGTCTTCGCCGCGCGTCACCTCGTCGCCGCGGTTCACCGCCAGTACCGAGATGCCGTAACGCTTGCGCAGGCGCAGCTCGCCGACCTGCTGCTTGATGAATTTCGATTGCGGCGGAATCACCACTTCGGAAATGCCCGCGCGCGTGGGATTGAACATGTCGGCCAGGGCCTGGATGCGGTTGCCGGGGCGGCATTGCATGGCCTGCGCAAATTCGTTGACCTCGGGCCGCGAGCCCAGCACGCCCAGCACCGTGCCCACCCAGATCATCTGGTCGGAAGGCGGCGCAAGGCGCGATTCGTTGCCGTTCTTGATCGCGAGGATCAACGGGGCGTTTTCCAGCGTTTCCGCCTCGCCGATGCTCATGCCGACCAGTGGGCTGTCGGCCGTGACCGTGAGTTCGATGACCTCGCCTTCGATGCCGTAGGTATCGGCGAAGTAGCTTTCGGTGCGACCGGGCGTGACCTTGGGCCGCTCCTCGCGGTCGTCCGGCATCACGCGGCGGGTGAAGAATGCGAAATAGCCGATGCCCACCAGCAGCAGCGGAATGCCGATCGGCGTGATCGAGAACAGCGAGAACGGAGCGATGGTCTGTGCGCCCGGCGGCAGGTTGCGGTTGGCGCTGGCGATCAGGTCGTTCAACAGGATCAGCGGCGAATTCGAGATCAGCGTCATGCTGGTGCCGGCGAGAATGCAGCACGCCATCGGCAGCAGCAGGCGCTTCAGCGGCACGCCCGTGCGCGCGGAAATGCGGCTGGCCACCGGCAGGAACAGCGCGGCCAGGGCCTGGCTCTGGATGATCGACGACAGGCTTCCGACCGTTGCATTGAGCAACAGCGAGACACGACTTTCGATGCCGCCCGAAAGCCGCAGGATGAAGGATGCCGCGCGATTCAGCACGCCGGTGCGATCCAGCCCCGCGCCCATGATCATGATGCCGATCAGGGACAGCACCGCGTTGGATGCGAAGCCGTCGAACAACTGGGTCACCGGCATCAGCCCGGTGATGCCGATCACCACGATCACCAGCAGCGCCACGATGTCGGCGCGCACCCACTCAAGGATCAACATGATCACCGTGAAGCAGACCAACCCGAGCACCAGCATCATGTCGGGGGTGAGGGTCAGCTCCATCGGGCCAAAGTCCGGTCAGGGTAAGGTATACAAGGTCAATCTCGAGAGCTTTTCGCTCACCTTCACATCGCCATGCTCCCACAACCCCCGCCAACGCTTGCAAGCAAGCGTTGAGCGCCCCCTTGACTCAAGGGGGCAGAAGCCGTGGATCGCGTGATGGTGGCACACGGTCATACAACAAATCCGTAACCGGATGGCCAAGATCGAGTCCGCGCCGCTCGAAACGCGTTTCGATCCGCCACTCGGGACGCCTGGATTCACCGCTTTCCCCTTCGCGCATTCGCCAGCCCGGCTGGGCGGCCAGCACTTCCCGCATGTGCGAAGCATACTGGGGCCAGTCGGTGGCGAGGTGCAACAGGCCGCCCGGTTTCACGCGATCAGTGAGCAATTCCATGAAAGCGGGCTGGATCAATCGCCGCTTGTGGTGGCGCTTCTTGGGCCACGGGTCGGGGAACCAGATGCGTACTTCGTCCAGCGCGGATGCGGGAATTTCGTGTTGCAACACCTCGACCGCGTCATGATTCCAGAGACGCACATTGCGGATCTCGTGCGCAGCCAGCGCATTCATCAGCCGGCCGACGCCAGGCCGGTGCACCTCGATGCCGAGGTAATCGCGCGCCGGATCGTGTGCACCCGCCCATACCAGCGCCTCGCCGTTGCCGAAACCGATTTCCAGCACGCGTGGCGCGGTGCGGCCGAACAGCGCGTCGAGGTCGCGCGGCTCGCCGCGGTAAGCGATGCCGAAGCGCGCCCAGTGCTCGGAAAACGCGCGCTGCTGCGCCGGCGTGATCCTGCCTTCCCTGAGGACGAAACTGCGGATGGTGCGATGATGGTCGGGAGCTTGTGTGTCGGTCATCGTGTCGTTTTTTCCTCTCCCCTTCGGGAGAGGGGGCGTGAAACGCCGTCTTTGCCTGCGCAAAGCGCCGGCCGAGGGTACGACTTTTGAAGACCCGAACCCTCACTCCCCGCCCTCTTCCCGGGTGAGAGGGGAGTCAAGCAATCATTCCGTCGACGGGGCTGGATGCCGACGCGTAGCGCTTGCGCGGGATGCGCCCCGCGCGGAAGGCCGCGCGCCCGGCCTCGATCGCGAACTTCATCGCGTGCGCCATCAACACCGGGTCCTTCGCACGCGCGATCGCGGTGTTCATCAGCACGCCATCGCAGCCGAGTTCCATCGCCAGCGCGGCGTCGGACGCGGTGCCGACGCCGGCGTCGACGATCACCGGGATTTTTGCGTTCTCGACGATCTCCAGGATCGTGTAGCGGTTCTGGATGCCGAGCCCCGAGCCGATCGGCGCGGCCAGCGGCATCACCGCGGCGCACCCCATTTCCTCGAAGCGCCGCGCCAGCAGCGGATCGTCGGTGGTGTAGACCATCACCTCGAAGCCGTCCTTGACCAGCACTTCGGCGGCTTCCAGCGTGGTCACCACATCCGGAAACAAGGTCTTCTGGTCGCCGATCACCTCAAGCTTTACCAGCGAATGGCCGTCCAGCAATTCGCGCGCGAGCCGGCAGGTGCGCAGAGCTTCCTCCGGGGTGTGGCAGCCGGCGGTGTTGGGCAGCAGGGTGTAGCGATCGAGCGGCAACGCGTCCAGCAGGTTGGGCTCGTTGGGCTTCTGGCCGAGGTTCATCCGCCGCACCGCGAAGGTGACGAGTTCGGAACCCGCGGCTTCGGTCGCGCGGCGGGTTTCGTCGAGATCCTTGAATTTGCCCGTGCCGGTCAACAGGCGCGAGCGGAACGTGTGGCCGGCGATGACCAGCGGATCGGGGATGTCGGGAGAAACGGTTTGCGGCAAGGCGTTCATGGTGGCGCGCGTTGAAGATGAAAAGACAAGTCTAGTACGCGCGGCATGGGGTGTCGGATCACTCGGCGGAGCTCGTCGCCCGCCCGGCATTGTGCAGGGGAGAACGTGCGGCTCCTCAGCCGCCGCCGATGGCCTGCACGATCTCGACGCGATCGCCTTCGTACAACCGGTGCTCCGCGTGCCGGCTGCGCGGCACGATTTCACGGTTGACTTCAACCGCGACGCGACGTTCGCCGTGGCCGGTTTCGGCGAGCAGCGAGGCGACCGTTGTGGTGGCTGCGCATTCGTGCGCGCGGCCATTGAGATGGATTTGCATACGCGAAGTTTAGCGTTCCCGGAAGGCGCCGCGGTGGGGTCACCTTCTTTCGGAGCGTTGTCGTGAAAGTCGGGCCCGCGGGCTGCCGTTCCGGTTGCGGGAGCGTGAGATGGATTCGTGTGCCCGGCGTTCCCGCCGTGCAGCGATCACGGATGGCCGCAAGGTCAATTATTGCCGCTGCTTGCAGGGGCCGGGTGCCTCCTGGGTGGTGGCTTGCGTTGTTCGGGCGCGGGCCGGTTGCGCGGCGGTGGCGCGTTGCGTTGCGGTGCACGCTGCACCGCGCGCTCGCGCATTTGTTGCTGGCGCTGCATGTCCATGGCACGCCTTTGCTGTTGCATTTGCATCGAACGTTGCTGTTGCATCGCCTGTTCGCGTTCGCGCTGTTGCGCCTGCATTTGCGTCTGCCGCTGTTGCTGCACCTGTTGCTGGCGGACGCGCTGTTGCATGGCTTGTTCGCGCTGGCGTTGTTGTAGCTGCACCTGCGTTTGGCGCTGTTGCTGTGCCTGTTGCTCGCGTTGGCGTTGCTGCGCCTGTTCCTGGAACCGGCGCTGCTGCTGTTGCGATGGCCGTTCGGGCTGGCGTGATTGGACGTCGACCTGTCGCTGTTGCTGTACTGCACGGTTGGGGGTCGACTGCGGCGCGCGCGTCAGCGGGTTCACCACGGGCAGGCGTCCGGGCGCGGGCGTGCTCCGCTGCGGTTCGCCGGCGGGACGGACCACCGGTGCGCGCGGCAGGGTCGCGCGCTCGCCGGGATGCGCGAAGCGCGCGCTGGGCAGTTCGCCCGGACGCCGTCCAGGCTGCGCCGATTGGTTGGCTGGGTTTGCCGGGCCGACGCGGCGGACGGAAGGCTCGCCGCGACGCGGCGCCACAGTGGAACGCACCGGTTGATTGCGCGCTGCTGCTGGCTCCGCCGGGCGCGGCGGCGTCGCGGTATGCCGCGCACCCGCCACCGTCGGCACCAGTTTTACGCGCTCGCCGGGCAACGCCGCTGCCGGACGCGCCTTGCGCAGGTCGCGCATTTGCGCAGCGGTCAGCGGCTGGCCATGTTGCCGGGCGATGATTTTTTCGCGGGCAGCGAACTCGACCGGACGCGGCGGCGGCTGGTGCCGCGCAACCACGGGCCGCGCGAATGGCTCGCGGCCCTTGAGCACCGCGGGACGCGTGGTGGGCCGGCGCAAGCCGATGCTGGCCTTGCCCGGATTAACGCCGGGGCGCAGGGCGACTTCGCTGCGTTCGAGCTGGTTGCGGCTCAACCTCAACACCGCCGGGTGCACCGGCCGCGCACTGGTGAACACGTTGCGCGGCACCGCGGTCACCGCGCCCGGCATCCGCCGGTACGCGTAATCATGTCCGCCGCGCGGCGGCACGCGTCCCGCGCGATAGTCGGTATAGAAGTTGTTGATCACCGTCTGGTTGACGTACACGTTGCGGATGTTGGTGACATTCACATTGGTGAAGTAGCGCCGCGAGGCGCGGAACCATGGCACGTACACGTCGCGCGGACCCAGCGGGAACCAGCCCACGGGCCCGCCACCACCGAGGTTGATTGAAAGCGAAAAGCCCGAACCGCCGACGAACGCCACCAGCGCCGGTGCGTACACCGGACGTACGCGCACCGGCCCCGGGACCCAGCCCCAGCGATTGCTGATGTAAGCCCAGCGACCGTAGTGGAAGGGCGCGAAGCCCCATGGCTGGTCGTCCACCCAAGTCCAGCCCCATGGGTCGATCCAGGCCCAGTGGCCGTAGCGGTACGGCGCCCAGCCGACCGGCACCGTGGTCGGATACCACACGTTGCCGTATTCGGGCACGGCGTCCCATCGGCCGTATTGATACAGGTCGTCGCCGCCGATCATGTCGGGCGGGACGTATTGGTCCTGCTGTTGCGCATAGCGCTGGTAATTCGCGTCGCGCGCTTCGCAGAAGCGGTCGAAATCGTCGGGCTGTGGCAGGCCGGTTTCGTCCACGCCGGCGAGCGTGGAGTCGTTGAAGCGGTATGAGGTGCCCTCGGTCACCTGGCGGCTGACGCCGTTCTCGCCGTACACGATGCCCGAGCCGCGGAACACGGTGACCATGCTGCCGGTGCCGGACGGGCTGTTGTCGATGCGGTAGACGCCTGGCGCCGAGGCCACGAACGCGACGGTCGGGGTGTCGACCTCGAAGTTTTCGCCGTTGTCGAGTTGGTGCACGGCAAGGTTAAGCGTGCCTTGCGAAAGTTCGATCTGGACGTTGCCCTGGTCGAGGTTGAGGAAATCGAAGGCGCTGTCGTTGTCGATGCGGACGGACGCATCGCCGAGTTCCAGCACCGCGCGACCGTCGTCACCGGTCACCAGGCGATCGCCGATCACCATCGGGCGGTTGACTTCGATGGAGCCCCAGTCGTTCTCGCCGGCGGGTGCGAACTGTACCTGGCCGGAGAGATAGGCAAGCCGCGCGACGCGCCCCGGCGCCTGGTCGGCATTGTCGTAGTTCTGGGAGGTGTCGTACGACTGCGAGTCGTCGTATTGCTGGGCTTGCACCGCGGCCGCGCCGAACAGCAGGGCGCAAAGGCCGCCGCCGATCAGCATGCAGCGCGAAGGACGAAAGCGGGACATGGGAACCCCCGTGGTGAGTTCGGGCGCCATGGCTATTGTCGGTGCGGCGCCCCTTGCCCGACGCGGTTATCTCAACCCAGCCGCGCTGAATGCCGGCCTGCTGGAGCCACTATCCAAAGCAAGGCCTAAGAAAGTGTTTAGCCGGCGTTCGAAGGTCGTTGCGTGGCCGATGTGCGCGTCGCTACCATCCGAGCTTCCGGCGCGGGTGTAGCTCAATGGTAGAGCTGTAGCTTCCCAAGCTACTGACGAGGGTTCGATTCCCTTCACCCGCTCAGTTTTTGCGATCGTCCATGATCGCTGCATCCCCAGCGGCTTCGCGATTGGAAAAATCCCGGAACGGCCAACATCGGAACGGCCTTCCCTGGCCTGACTTTCAACAAAAGCGGCTTCGAGCGAAACATCTTGAGGCGTTCATAGACTCCCATCGTGAAGATCGCGATCCTGTCCCGCAACTCGCGCCTGTATTCCACGATGCGGCTGGTCGCGGCGGCGCGCGCCCGCGGACATCGCGTGCGGGTGCTGGACCCGCTGCGTTGCTATCTGCGCATCGGACACGGCGGCTTTGCCCTGCATTACGGTGGGCGCGCGCTGAAGGGATTCGATTGCGTGATCCCGCGCATCGGCGCCTCGGTTACGTTCTACGGTACCGCGGTACTGCGGCAGTTCGAGATGATGGGCGTCCATTCGCCCAACCCGTCCGAAGCGGTGCTGCGCGCGCGCGACAAGTTGCGCAGCCTGCAGATGCTCGCGAAGCACGGCATCGATCTGCCGGTGACGGTGTTCGGCGACAATCCCGATGACACCGCAGATCTCATGAACATGCTGGGGCCGCCGCCCCATGTGATCAAGCTCAACGAGGGCGCGCAGGGTTCAGGCGTGGTGCTGGCGGAAAAACCTGCCGCGTCGCAGAGCGTGATCGAGGCATTCCGCGGACTTTATGCCAACTTCCTGGTGCAGGAGTTCGTGCGCGAGGCGAACGGGCGCGACATCCGCTGTTTCGTGGTGGGCGATCGGGTGGTGGCGGCCATGCAGCGCGCCGCGGTGGATGGGGATTTTCGCGCCAACCTGCACCGTGGCGGCACCGGCAGCCCGGTGAAGCTTGCCGCGGCCGAGCGCCGCATCGCATTGCGCGCCGCCAAGGTGCTGGGCCTCGGCATCGCCGGCGTTGACCTGCTGCGTTCGAATCGCGGCCCGCTGGTATTGGAGGTCAACGCCTCGCCGGGCCTCGAGGGCATCGAAACCGTGACTGGCGTGGACGTGGCGGATGCGGTGATCCGGCATCTCGAGGTCCCATTGATGGGGGCCGGTACCCGGCGACCTGCCCAAAGGTCTGTCCACGATTCATTTAGTACGAAATAAATCGTTGACAGCCTGCCGGCGTTGTGCCTAGGATGTTGGCGAATCGCGCATGGCCGGTGCGGCAAGCCCACAATCCATCACTGCAGGGGAATCCCGTGAAAATTTCCAGTCCGTTGATTTATTCAGCCCTGATCGGTGCGCTTATCCTGCAGGGTTGCGCCACGACGGGCAGCACCCAATCCAACGCGGGAACCGCTCCGGCCCCGACCGTGCAACCGACGGGTGCGCCGGCAGCGGCTGTTCCGCAAGAGAACGGCAAGCCTGTCGTCAAGGCGGACAGCAAGGAAAATTTCGAGGCGGTGGTGGCCGCCATCCATCAACAGATGCAGCCTGGCGGTCGCTGGCAGTACATCGATGCCAGGGAGCGTGCCACGATCGATGGAAGTTTCGCCGACATGGGCAAGCTGTATGACCAGTTCGGCAGCGTGGACAAGATGGATCAGGCAGCCAGGGCGCGGCTGCTCGCCGACCAGAGCACCGTCAATGCGATCCTGACCAAAAAAGACGGCGACCGCCTGATTTGCCAGACCGTGATGCCGGTGGGCTCGCATCTGCCGGTCAAGACCTGCAAAACCTATGCGCAGATCCAGGCCGAACAAAACGGTGCGCAGGAGTTTCTGCGTACACGCGGAGCCACGATTCAGACGAAGACGGGTCACTGACCATTTCCCGACGGGTCGTGTGGTAACGAGGCTCCGTCGGTGTAGAGTGGTGCGTGAGGCCGACAGTTCGAGCGCGCGGCCGCGTTTTCGGTAATCCGGATACGGGGTCCCTTACGAGCGAGCAGAGGGCAATCAGAGCCGAACCTTATGGCCAGCTTCAAGCGGATGTCGCCCAGGCCCACCGAGGCCGAACTTGCAATCCTGCAGGTGCTGTGGGATCGCGGGACCAGCACGGTTCGCGATGTGCATGAAGTCCTGCACCGGCGGGACGGCACGGGTTACACGACCGCGCTGAAACAACTTCAGATCATGTTCGACAAGGGGCTGGTCGAGCGCGACGAGTCCCAGCGCGCGCACGTGTATCGCGCTGCGGTCAGCAAGGAACGCACCCAGAAGAAGTTCCTGTCCGACATGCTGCAACGCGTGTTCGATGGTTCGCCGTCGCGGTTGGTGCTGCAGGCGCTGGGCGACCACAAGGCCAGCCGCGAGGAGTTGCGGGAAATCCGCGCGCTGTTGAATCGGCTCGACCGGGACGCAGACCCATGAGCGCGTTTGCGCTCATTTCGGCGGGAATCTCCGCATTGGGCTGGTGCCTGCTGCAATTCGTGTGGCAGGCCGCCGTCGTGGGCGGGGGGTACGCGTTGGCGCGTTTCTTCCTGCCGCGCGGCAATCCGCGCTATGTGTCAGCCATGCTGGCGATGATCGCCATGGCGGCGTGCCCAGTCATCACCTGGCACGCGATCGCGAACAGCGCTGCGCCCGGCGGCCTCGGCGAGATGGTGGTAACGGCATCCTCTGCATCCGCCGCCCCGGCAACCGCGGCAACCTTTGATTGGCGCACGCTGGTGCAGGCCGTTTTGCCGTGGCTGGTATTGGTGTGGGCCATCGGGGTGATCGCGCTGAGCGTGCGGGTGTTCCGGCAGTGGCGCGGCCTGCGCCTGATGCTGCGGATGGCGGAAAGCCTGCCCCAGTGGCAGGCGCGCGCGCGGGAGTTCGCCGATGCGATGGGCTTGCGGCGGGTGGTGCCGGTGTTGGCCAGCGTACGGGTCGCGACACCGACCCTGGTCGGCTGGCTGCGCCCGGCGGTGGTGATGCCGCTCGCCGTGTTGGCGCGCATGCCGGCGGCGCAAATCGATCTGGTGCTGGCGCACGAACTGGCGCATCTGAAGCGCTTCGACCACATCGCCAACCTGTTCCAGTTGGTGCTGGAAACATTGTTCTTCTACCACCCGGTGGTGCACTGGATTTCGCGCGAGGCACGCAACGAACGCGAGTTGTGCTGCGACGCGCTGGCACTGCGGGTCACGGGCGGCGAACGCCGGGATTTCGTGGCGGCGCTGGCGAATCTCGAAGCATTCCGGGCCGGGCATGCCGGCCTTGCGCTGGCCGCGAGCGGCGGCGTGCTGGCGGAACGCGCGTGGTTCATTGCTGGCGCCGCGCCGCCGCGCGCGCAGCGACATCTGCGGTATCACGCCCTCTCGATGCTGGCGGTTGCCACACTGGCCGGGCTGGGCGGGATGTGGTGGCACGATGCCGCGTGGCAGCAGCGCACGATCGCGCTGGTGGCGGCGAACAACGCGTCAGTGCTGCGTTCCGTGGTGCGGGATGCATTGCCCTCGCGAGCATCGCTGGCTCTCGGCGAAGCTCCCGCAAGGCTATCCTTGCTGCCCGTGCGCTACGCCGCAGTAGTCACGCCTGACGCCGCAGCGCCAGCGTCTGTCGTGCCTGTGCGGGCGCCTTCGGTCAGCCGGCCGACGCTTCACCTTGCAAACGTGGCAGCACCTCTTGCGCCCGTGGCAACCGTCGCGGTGCCGTCACGCGCGGTGGAGCTGTCCTCCACCCCGCCGAGGACGTTGCACACGCTGCCCCCCGTGTATCCACCCGAGGCGTTGTTGAACGGGATCCAGGGCCGCGTCGTGATCGAGTTCGCGCTGGATGCCGCGGGCGTGCCGCGCGATCTCGCCGTCATGGGTACGAGCGCAGGTCCGTTCGACGCGGCCGCGCTGCAGGCGCTGGCGCACTGGCGGTTCGCGCCGTCGGCGGTAGCCGGGCGGCGTTATCGCCAGGCCTTCACATTCCAGCTTGGCGTACAGGCGACGGGTGCTGCTGCTGCCGCGCGCGCGTGCCTCGTCACGACCGGCACGCACATCTGCCGACATGTGCTCGGTGCCCAAGCGGACGTTCGCGTGCTGGGACCGGGGCGCTGAACGCGGCGGCGGCCGCTACAGCGCGCAGAGGTATTTCTCGCTAAGCTTGCGCCATTGCGCACGAGCGCGCGCCAGCCGGAAAACGCCATGCGCGTCCTGGTGATCGAGGACAACAACGACATCGCCACCAATATCGGCGATTATCTGGAAGATCGCGGCCACGTGGTCGATTTCGCCGGGGACGGCGTGACCGGCCTGCACCTGGCCGTGGTCAACGAATTCGACGTGATCGTGCTGGACCTCACCTTGCCGGGCATGGACGGTATCGAGGTCTGCAAGAAGCTGCGCGGCGAGGCGCACAAACATACCCCGGTGCTGATGCTGACCGCGCGCGACGCGCTCGAGCAGAAGCTGACCGGCTTCGAATCGGGCGCCGACGATTACATGACCAAGCCATTCGCACTGCAGGAACTGGCGGCGCGGCTGGAAGTGCTGGCGCGGCGCGGCAAGGGCCCCAAGAGCCGGGTGCTGAAGATCGCCGATTTGAGCTACAACCTCGATACGCTGGTGGTGACGCGCGCGGGCCAGTCGATCCAGTTGAACCCGATCGGCCTGAAACTCCTGCAGGCGCTGATGGAAGCCAGTCCTTCGGTGGTGACGCGCCAGGATCTGGAGCAGAAGGTATGGGGCGAGGAACTGCCCGATTCCGATTCGCTGCGGGTGCACATCCACGGACTGCGCGCGGCCATCGACAAACCCTTTGGCAAGCCGCTGATCCATACCCGGCACGGCATCGGCTACCGCATGGTCGATCCGGATGCAGTCCCGGCGTAAGCTCCGCTTCCGGCTGATCGTCACCTTCGTGCTGTTCGGCTTTGGCCTCAGCGCGCTGTTTGCCGTGGCTTCACTGTACGTGCGTGCCAAGGTCGAGAACCAGTTGATCAACCGCAGCCTCGAGGCCGACGTCCAGGAGGCGCTTGAGAACAAGCACCTGCACCCCGACCAGCCACTGCGGTCGAAACTGGTGGAAGGCTGGCTGTGGAGCGACCGGACGGTGTACCAGGCGCCGCTGGCTTGGCAGGACCTGCAAGCCGGCGTCTACGACATGCACGGCGGCAGCGACGGCAAGCCGCGGCACTACAAGCTCGCCGTCGCCCACAAGTACGGGTTGTACGCGTTCCTCACCTACGACATCAGCCGCGAAAGCCTCGGCAAGCGTCAGTTGATCGCCGGGCTGGTCACGGTGGTGATCGTGTTCACGCTGCTTTCGCTGGCCCTCGGCTACTGGTTGTCGCGGCGGGTGATGCGGCCGGTGACGGAACTCGCGCAGCGCCTGCGCGCGTTCCGCAGCGGGCGACAACTGGAACCGCTGGCGCCGCATTTCGCCGAGGACGAGGTGGGCGAACTGGCCGCCGCACTGGACGATTACGCGCAACGCCAGAGCGCGCTGATCCAGCGCGATCGCGAATTCAATTCCGATGTCAGTCACGAATTGCGCACCCCGCTGGCGGTGATTGCCAGCACCACTGAATTGCTGGTGGCTACCCCCGAGCTTCCGGAAAAGCTGCACACGCGGCTGCAGCGCATCGAGCGTGCGGTGCGGCAGGCGACGGAGCTGACGCAGGCCCTGCTGCTGCTCTCGCGCGCGGAACGCTCGGGCCCCGTCGATGGCGAAACCACCGATGTGGGAAAGGTGGTCGAGGAAATCGTCGACAGCAATCGGCCGAACCTCGGCCGCAAGCCCATCGATCTGCGCGCGGAAATCGAAGCGCAGGCCACGGTGGAGGCGCCGTCCTCGGTGGTCGCGGTCGCGCTGGGCAACCTGGTCGGCAATGCCTGCAAGTACACCCAGGAAGGCGAGATCGTGGTGCGCGTGCAGCCCGGCCGGGTGCGGGTGGAAGACACCGGCCCCGGCATCAAGGCCGAGGACGCCGAACACCTGTTCGAACGCGGCGTGCGCGGCGAGGGCGAAACCGTGAAGGGCGCGGGGCTGGGTCTCGCCATCGTCCGGCGGCTGTGCGAACTGTACGGTTGGCGGGTCAGCCTTGCGCCGCGGGCGGAACGCGGCGCCGTGGCGACACTGGATTTCGAAACCGCGGTCGAACCTTAGCGCCGGATTCGTTGGATTGGGTCCCGTTTTCGCTTTTGGTCACGGGCGTATACTCCGCGCCGCGGGGCGCCTGCCTGCCTGTGCTGGAACGAACCTTGCAGGGCGTACCGGCATCGGGCACAGTGACAGCCGTTGGCGCGTGAGCCGTGCGGGCAGCGCATTCTTGGAGGGGGTTCATGGATATCGCCGAACTGCTGGCCTTTTCGGTCAAGAACAAGGCCTCGGACCTGCACTTGTCGGCGGGTCTTCCGCCGATGATCCGCGTCGATGGCGACATCCGCCGCATCAACCTGCCGGCGCTCGAACACAAGCAGGTGCACGCGCTGGTGTACGACATCATGTCGGACAAGCAGCGCCGCGACTACGAGGAATTCCTCGAGGTCGACTTCTCGTTCGAGATTCCGGGTCTGGCGCGCTTCCGCGTCAATGCCTTCAACCAGAACCGTGGCGCCGGTGCGGTGTTCCGCACCATTCCCGCCGAAGTCTGGACGCTGGAGGACCTGGGCACGCCCAAGGTGTTCAAGGACCTCATCGACCAGCCGCAGGGCCTGATCCTGGTGACCGGTCCGACCGGTTCGGGCAAGTCGACGACACTGGCCGCGATGATCGACCACGTCAACAAGAATCACTACGGGCACATCCTGTCCATCGAGGACCCGATCGAGTTCGTGCACACCGCGCAAAAATGCGTGATCAACCAGCGCGAGGTGCACCGCGACACCCTCGGCTTCAACGAGGCGCTGCGCTCGGCCCTGCGCGAAGACCCGGACTTCATCCTGGTCGGCGAAATGCGCGACATCGAAACCATCCGCCTGGCGCTGACCGCGGCGGAGACCGGACACCTGGTGTTCGCGACGCTGCATACCAACTCGGCGGCCAAGACCATCGACCGCATCATCGACGTGTTCCCGGCGGGCGAGAAGGCGATGGTCCGTTCGATGCTTTCCGAAAGCTTGCGCGCGGTGATCACCCAGACGCTTCTGAAGAAGGTGGGCGGCGGACGCACGCCGGCGTGGGAAATCATGGTCGGCATCCCCGCCATCCGCAACCTGATCCGCGAAGACAAGGTGGCGCAGATGTATTCATCGATCCAGACGGGCCAGCAGTTCGGCATGCAGACCATGGACCAGTGCCTGCAGGACCTGGTGCGGCGCGGCCTGGTGACCCGCCAGGATGCACTCGCGCGCGCCAAGGTGAAAGAGACATTCAAATGAGTGCGGGATGCACTCACCCTATGCAGGCCATGGCTGGCCGATGACGCGGGGTCCAGTTTCAAACCGCGAGATCCATTGATCTCGGGAGCAAACCCATGAGCACCGTAGATTTTTCGTCTTTCCTCAAGCTGATGGTGCACAAAAAGGCGTCCGACCTGTTCATCACGGCCGGGGTCGCGCCGTCGATCAAGGTCAACGGCCGCATCGTGCCGATCACGCAAACGCCGCTCACCGCGCAGGATGCGCGCGACATGGTGCTGAACGTGATGAACCCGTTGCAGCGCGAGGAGTTCGAGAAGACCCACGAATGCCAGTTCGCGATCGGCGTGGCCGGCGTCGGCCGGTTCCGCGTGTCGTGTTTCTACCAGCGCAATTGCGTCGGCATGGTGCTGCGCCGGATCGAATCCAAGATCCCGACCATCGAGGAATTGAACCTGCTGCCCATCGTCAAGCAGTTGGCGATGACCAAGCGCGGCATCGTGATCTTCGTCGGCGCCACGGGCGCGGGCAAATCCACCTCACTGGCTTCGATCGTCGGTTACCGCAACCAGAATTCCACCGGCCACATCATCACCATCGAGGACCCGATCGAATACGTGCACAAGCACGAGGGCTGCATCATCACCCAGCGCGAGCTCGGCATCGACACCGACAGCTGGGAAAACGCGCTGAAGAACACCCTGCGCCAGGCGCCCGACGTGATCCTGATCGGCGAGGTGCGCACCCGCGAGACGATGGAATACGCGATCCACTTTTCCGAAACCGGCCACCTGGTGCTGTGCACGTTGCACGCCAACAACGCCAACCAGGCGCTGGAACGCATCATCCACTTTTTCCCCGAGAATGTCCGCGAGCAGCTCTACATGGACCTTTCATTGAACCTCAAGGGCATCGTCGCGCAGCAGTTGATTCCGACCCCCGACGGCAAGGGTCGGCGCGTGGCGATGGAGGTGATGCTGGGCACGCCGCTGGTGCAGGATTACATCCGCAAGGGCGAGATCCACAAGATCAAGGACGTGATGAAGCAATCCACCAACCTCGGCATGTGCACCTTCGACCAGAACCTGGTCGAGCTGTACCACGCCGGCCACATCAGCTACGAGGATGCACTGCGCTACGCCGATTCCGCCAACGAGGTGCGACTCGCCATCAAGCTGGCGCAGGGCGGCGACGCGCATTCGCTGTCGCAGGGCCTGGGCGACATCGAGTTGGTGGAGGCAGTCGACAAGGGGCATCGGCTTTGAGTGTGCAATCGTCCCCGATCGCTGCGTTCTGAAGCAGGCCTGCCGCCGGGCGTCCTTGATCCCCGGGCCGTCAGAACGGCCGTCCTCGGCCTGACCTTTCACGACCGCTTCGTGAAGGACGTCGATCTGGCGCGTTGGACGCCGTTCGTCAACGATGCTTCACGGCGGTTTCGACGCGCAGGCCCTTGTCGTCCAGCTTCACGTCGATGTCGCCGGATTGCACCATCTTGCCCATCTGGGTGAACAGCGCGACCTGCTGCTGCACCTGTGCCTGGCTGCCGGCCGGCGCCACGGCGGCGAAGCGGCCCAACCAGTTTCCGAGCAATTGATACATCTTGCCGTCGAAGTGCATCCGCAGCAGCTTGTCGCCGTTGCCTGCATCGGCGCTCAGCGTGCCGCCAAGCTTGGCGTCCTCACCCTCGCCGATGCCCACCGCGAGCGCCTTGTCGTTGGCCGCGATCCAGCCCTGGTTGCCGCCACCCAGCATGGCCTGAACCCGGGGCGGCAAATCGAACGCCACCGGCTTGCCGTCGGTCGAGATGGTCTTCAGCGCGAATTGCGGCATGGTCTGCTGGACCTTCTGCGCCAGTTCGGCCGGGTTGGAACTGGCAACCAGCGCGCGCGCGGCGATCTGCGGGCCGATGTCCCACTTGTCCAGCACCACCCGGAAACCCAGCAGGGAGGCTGCTTCGGGCGGCATCTGCACGGGCGGGTTCGCAGCGGTCTTGGCGAAGTCATTGAGCGATTGCAGTGCCGGGCACTGGTAGGCCTTGGCAGCGGCCGCTTCGGCCCGGCCCTTGATGAAGGCCTGCCATTTCTGCAGCGGCAAGGCCAGCACGATGTCGAACATGGAGTCGCTAGACGCCGCATCCATCCCGGGCACCGGTTGCTTCAACGCGGTCAGGGCGCCGAGCAGCGAGGGTGATAATTGCACGTCCAGGCTGCCGCGGATTTCCTTGGTCGTATAGCTCTGGAA
>DATCSF010000022.1:0-12937 GCA_036568625.1 Rhodanobacteraceae bacterium
GTCAGCGCGACCTGCATGTCGCGGGTGAGCGCGGGATGGCAGGCAGTGAAGATCAGGCGCAACAGGTCGTCGCCGATGTCGTCATCCAGTGCGTCCGCATGGTCCGGCGCGTGCGTCATGGCCTCGGTCTCGAGTTCGTACGCGAGCGCGGCCTGCTTGTCATCCCGCATCCGATGGTGACGCAGCAGGTCGATGGCGCGGCGCTTGGCCGTGGTCATCAGCCAGGCGCCCGGATTATCGGGCACGCCATCCTGTGGCCAGCGTTCCAGCGCGATGATCAACGCTTCCTGCGCCAGGTCCTCGGCCTGCCCGACGTCGCGCAGCATCCGTGCCAGCCCCGCGATCAGGCGTGGCGCCTCGATCTTCCAGACCGTTTCGATGGTGCGGTGGACGTCGGCCGTCGTCATGGGGGCCGATCACATCATCGCCATGCCTCCGGCGCAAGCGCTTCACGCGGCTGCGTTCAGGCCTTGGCGATCCGCTCGCGCAGGCTCGCCTCGTGCTCGCGGACATCGGGTGTTGCGGCGTCGCCGAAATCATCCATTTCGAGCACCGGGCGCAGCTCGATTTCCATGCCACCGTCGAACAACGGCGCGCGCTTTATCCACTCGATCGCCTCCTCCATCGAGCGCACCTGCCATATCCAGAAGCCGGCGACGAGTTCCCTGGTTTCCGCGAACGGGCCGTCGATCACCGTGCGCTTTTTGCCCTCGAAGCGCACCCGCGCGCCTTTCGAGCTGGGGTGCAAGCCTTCGCCCATCAGCATCACGCCGGCCTCGACCAGCTTTTCGTTGAACTTGCCCATCTCGGCCAGTTCCTTCGCATCCGGCATGTCGCCGGCTTCCGATTCTTCGCTCGCTTTCACGATCACCAATACGCGCATGACTTGTCTCCAGTGCTCCGGCCATCCGCCGGTTTCATGTTGGCGACGAACCACGCCGGCCCGATTCGACATTCGCACTTTGCATTGACCGGCATCAGGGCGGCCGTGACGCGGCGGGTCCAGCATGAGAGGATTGCCGAACACTCCAGACGCCATGGCCACTACGCAAATCGACGTGAATCCGCCCGCCCCGCCGTTGCACCCGTTCCGTCCGCTGTTCTTCTGCGCGGCGCTGGCCGCGAGCCTCGGGATGCTGGCGTGGGGCGCGTTCCTGCATTACGGCTGGTTGCCGTCCGCCGCGTTGCAGAACCCGTTCTACTGGCATGCGCACGTGATGCTGTTCGGTTTCGCGAGTGCGCTGGTCGGTGGGTTCCTGTTGACCGCGTCGGCCAACTGGACCGGTATTCCCACCACCACGCGTCGCAGCCTGTGGCTGCTGACCGCGACGTGGGTGATCGCGCGCGTACTGCTGCTGACGCCGCTGCCGTTCTGGATCGGCGCGCTGTTCGACGTCGGCTACCTGTTCGGGCTGGTGTTCCTGGTCGGGCGGGTGCTGTGGCTGTCGCGCAACAAGCGCAACGCGTTCCTGATCGGCATCCTGCTGTTCTACGCGGGCCTCGACATTGCGTTCTACGCGGGCGTGCTCGCCGGCAACGCCACCGTGCCGACGCGCGCACTGATCGGCGTGGTCGACCTGTTGATGGTACTGATGCTGGCGATCGGCGGTCGCGTGATCCCGTTCTTCACCGGGCGCAAGCTCGCCGGCCATACGATGTGGGTGAACAAGTACCTGGTCTTCGCGGTGAACGGCGGTGGCGCGCTGGTGTTGCTGTGCGGCCTCGCCGGCGCGCCGGGTCGCGCGCGCGGCGTGCTGATGCTGGTGGTCGCAGCACTGGCGCTGGCACGGCTGACCGGCTGGCGCGGCTGGCGCACCTGGCGCGAACCGATGTTGTGGGTGCTGCACCTCGGCTATCTGTGGCTGGCCATTGGCCTGGTCGTACGCGGGCTGGCGCTGACCGGCGTCTACGCGATGCCGGAGATCGACACGTTGCACGGCATCACCGTCGGCGCGCTGGGCACGCTGTCGCTCGGCATGATGGTGCGCGTGGCGCAAGGCCACAGCGGCGTGCCGATCCGGTCCAACGCGGTGCTCGCGTTCATGTTCGTGCTGCCGACCGTTGCGGCGGTGCTGCGGCTCGGCATCAACGAGCCGCGTGGCTGGGTCTGGGCCGCGCTGGCGTGGTTCGTCGCCTACGCGATCTATCTCTTCGCGATCGGACCGCTGCTGGTGCGGGGGCGCATCGCCACCACCCATTGAACTTGCCCGCCGTTGCCGGCGGAGGTGTCATCATCCGGGCATCCGACCGGTCCCATTTTCGAGAATCATCGGGACGAGAGGCTGGCAGACATCAATGATTTCCAGAGCTTTGCGCGCCTTGTTCGCGTTGCTGGTGATGCCTGCCGCGGCGTCGTGTGCTCCGGCCGCGAACGGTGGTGCAGCGGCACACCCAGCGGTGCCTGCTGCCGGGGTCGATGCACCCCGGGCAAGTCATTCCGGCAATGCTGCCGCGGTACTGGCCGGCGGCTGCTTCTGGGGCATGCAATGGGTGTTCGAACACGTGCCCGGCGTGACCAACGTGACCTCGGGCTATTCGGGCGGCGCGGCCGCAACCGCCACGTACGAGCAGGTCAGCGAGGGCGACACCGGCCACGCGGAAACGGTCAGGATCGTCTACGATCCATCGAAAGTCACCTACGGACAACTATTGCGTGTGTATTTCTCCGTGGCGACGAACCCGACCGAATTGAACCGCCAGGGCCCCGACACCGGCGCGCAGTACCGCGGCGTGATCTTTTACGCCAATCCCGAGCAGGAAAAGATCGCAAAGGATTACATCGCGCAACTTGCCGCCGCGCATGTGTTCGCGGCGCCGATCGTCACGCAGATCGTGCCGCTCAAGGCGTTCTACCCCGCCGAGGATTACCACCAGGACTACGCGCGCCTGCACCCCGATGCACCCTACATCGCAATCAACGACGCGCCCAAGGTCGTGGCGCTGCAGCGCGCACTGCCGAAACTCTATAGCGCGCAGCCGGTGATCTGGCACGCCGAACACCCGACCACGATCATGGTCGAAGTGCATTAAAAAGCGTCGTGCCGCTTTGACCGCTGCCTCCGGAGGAATGAACATGCCATCGACGTTCCACCATCCGCGATCACGGCGCCGGATCGCGCCGTGCTGCGCCATGCTTTTCGCCCTTGGCCTGGGGATGGCCGTGGCCCAAGCCGCCACGCCGCGCAATCTTTTTCCGGCGCCCGCGTATGTGACGCTGCAGACGGGCGGCTCGGTCGAGAGCCTACCCTCGGGCGAGACGGGGAGCGACCTTGCCGGTGCCCATTACGACGCCGTCAGCCCGGACGGCAGCCGCCTGCTGGTGAGCAGCGCAACCCGGCCGGAAGCGTTTCTGGTCGATGCCCGCAGCGGCAGAAAGCTGGCTACCTTCAAGGTCGGTCCGACGATGCAAGGCGTCGCGATTGGCCCACATGGCCGTTGGGGCCTCGCGGTCAGCGCGGGGAATGGCACCGTCGCGGTCATCGATATCCGCGAGCAGAAACTCGTCAAATCCATCAAGGTCGGCAAGACGCCGCACAACGCTCGCTTCACTGCAAACGGCAAGCTGGCCTACGTTACCCTGCAAGGCGCGGGCGCCGTGGCCGTGGTGGACATGCAGAAACGGGAAAAGGTGGGCGAGATCCCGGTACCGGGCATCGAGCATCCGCACAATCTCGACCTCTCGGCCAACGGCAAGATCCTCTGGATCCGCGGCCTCGTCAGCAAGGTCGCGGCGGTCGATCTGAAGACGCGCAAGGTTCTGGCCGTAATCCCGGTTGGACTCGGCCACGCCGGCATCGACGTCATCCCGGGCGGGCATTACGTATTCACCGGCGCCATCGCAGACCATGTCGTGGACGTGATCGATCCGGCGGCATTCAAGGTGGTCAAACGCATCGAGGTCGGACAGGGGCCACATGGCGTTCGCGCCAGCCGGGACGGACTTGGGGTCTATGCCGCCGTCACGGGAACCGACAAGGTGGCTGTCATCGACACCCGGACCTTGAAGGTCGTGAAGCAGATTCCCACCCATGGCAAGTTGCCGTTCTGGATCAGCGTCGCCGGCAACGAGTGATCCTCGCGGCGCGCCCCGCTCGTCCTCTCCTGCTCGCAACCGTGGACTCCGTCATGACCGAGGAACACGATCATCGATCGCCTCGCGCCGTCGTTCCCGACAGCACGATCACGTGCCCCGAATGCGGGACCAGCACGCGCGTCCGCATGCCGACCGAGGCCTGCCAGTTTTTCTGGGACTGCCCGTCCTGCGGCGCGCTGCTGAGGCCGAAATCCGGCGATTGTTGCGTGTTCTGCTCCTTCGGCGACGTGCCGTGTCCGCCCGTGCAGGCCGCACGCGGTTGCTGCGGCTGACCACCTCAGGTTGTTTCCGGCGCCGCGGCCCGCAGGTGCCGGCGCAACCGCCGGCGTTCGAGCAACCGGAACTCCGCCGGGATCACCAGCATGGACAGGGCTGGCGCGGTGATCATGCCGCCGATCATCAGCGCAGCGATCCGCCGCACCAGTTCGGAACCGGCGCCGCCGCCGATCATGATTTTTCGCGTGCTGCAGATATTCAAATTGTCCGGCCCAGCCCAGCGTGTAGCCGGGCAGCAACTTCACCTGCTGCGCGGCCGCCTGATTCAGCGAAGCCACCACACCGCCGAGATTATCGCTTGGCGTATCCACATAAACATAAGTGACCGGCACACCGTTCTCGCTCTTCAGCATCGGCGGGCCGTGGGTCACGAAGAGATCGGCGACTTGGCTCAAAGTGAGTTGGTCATGGTTGGGCTCCTTCTTCCGTGAAGCAGGCGAACGTCGGCGCGGCATCGCCGTCGCCACGTGAAGCATCGAATCAATGGCCTGTCGGCTTGATCCGGGTGACGATGCTGTTCATGCCGTCCGGGTGCAGGCCGAAGCGGACGTGAGCGCCGACCTTGACGCCTTGCAGCACCTTGGGCTTGGCAACCTTGAAGGTCATGGTCATGGCCGGCCAGTGGATGGATTCGATTGCCTGGTGTTGCAACGTGATGGTTCCCTTCGCGGCGTCCACCGCCTTGACCACGCCAACGCCCTCCGTATCGGCGGCTTGCTGGTGCATGCCGGGCGTGTCCTTCATTCCGTTCATGCCGGGCATCCTGGACATGTCCTGCTGCGCGGCGAGCAGCGGCATTGAGGAAATCAATGCGGCGATGCCGATCGAGAGTGCGACGAATTTCATTTGGTTTCTCCTTGAGTGGGATGTGATGATCGAAGGCGAAGTCCGCCCGCTCGGATCGATGGTCACTCGGCCGTGCGCTGCGAACTCCACTGGATCGAAGCGATCTTCCATTCGCCGCCGATCCGCTTCAGTTCCATTTGTTCGTGGCTGCGCAAGACCAGTGGCTTGCCTTGGCTGGTTGTGCGGATCCGGCTTTCGCTTGCCACCTGCGCCATGTCGCCCATTTGCGTCGATGTGCGCGCGAGCAACTCGACCTTGGCGTTCTTCAGGAATGCCATGTCCTCGCCCAGGTGATGGGCGGCGTACTCCTTTCTGGTCTGGGTTTCACCGCTCTCGCTGATCTGCGCATCGGGTGTAAGCAGGTCGAGGGCCTTGGCACGGTCGCCGCGTTGGAGCGCATCCTGGAAGGCTTGCACCATCGCTTCGGCTTCTGGCACGGCGCCCGGTTTAAGCATGGCTCGCATCGCATTCGCCGCCGCGGCGGCAGACGAGCCGCTCGCCGGCGGCGCCGTTCCCGGCGCCATGTCCATGCCCGGCATCGCCGACATGCCCGGAGCCGGTGCCGCGTGACCCTCGTCGTGATCGGCTTCGCCGTGCGAATGCGAATGCGAGTGACCACCTTCCGAACCCATGTCCATGTCTTCATCCGGAGGTGCCTTGGCCACGATCGCCTTGTATTGCTCCGGCGTCATGTCAGGCAATTTTTCGAGGAATGCGACCATGCTCCAGATGGTCTCATCGTCGTGGCTGCCGCCCCAGGCCGGCATGGCGCTCATCTTGACGCCGTGCTTGATCACCCAAAAGGCATCCTTGGGATCCACGTGCACCTTCGAAAGATTGGGCGGCTGCGGATACATGCCTTCGCGCAGTTCCGAATTCTCCATGCCCGGTCTCAGGTGACAGCCCGTGCACATCGCGGCGTACTGGCCGGCGCCTTTCAAGACCAGTTGCGGATCATCGAGGCTCGGCACCTCGATGTCGCGGGAACGCACGTGGACAGAACGATCGCGCACGGTTTGCAAGGCGTTGTGGGTGACCTTCCAGTGGTGATCGTCGGCGCCGATGTTGTAGAGGCCCGACCAGGCCCAGGCGGCAGCGCCGACCGCGATCACGACCGCCAACATGATGATGACGATGAGGTACTCGGTGGTCTTTTTCATATGAGGTTTCCCCCTTCAGAACCAGAAATGAAAGCCGGCGACGAACTGCAGGTCACCGGCACGTTCGCCTTGTGCGCGGTAGAGATCAGCCGTGCGTCCGAAGCGCTGCCGCCAGACCACGCCGATGTAGGGCGCGAATTCACGCCGGAACTCGTAGCGCAGCCGCATGCCCAGCTCGGCATCCGACAAGCCCGAGCCAATGCCGTGCCTAGGGTCATCCTTGCCGTACAGGTTCACCTCGAATTTCGGCTGCAGCACCAGGCGCTGGGTGATCAGTGCCTCGTACTCGAACTGGAATCGGCCAGCGGTGCGGCCCGACTGGCCGACATACAGCGCAGCTTCCGTGTCGAACCAGTACGGCGCCAGTCCCTGCACGCCGAAGGCCGCCCAGGTGCGGTTCGGCCCTTCGCCGAAGTCCTCGCGCACGCCCAGTTGCGTGTTCCAGTACGCGCTGACGGCGTGGCTCCATAGTGCCTCCGTGCGCAATTCTTCGAGGCTGCCGCGCGCGTATTCGCCTTCGGCCTTCACCCACAGCTTGTTGAAGTCCCTGCCGTACCAGAACTGGCCGTCGAGGAACACGGCGTTGTTGCCGTGGTTGTCGTGGGCGTATTCGAGCTGGTCGATCAGCAGCATGCCTTGTCTGGAGTGATCGGACATCGCCATGCCGGGCATGTCGGTGTAGCGGTAGCCATCCGAGTAATCGGGGCTACGTGCATCCGGCGGCGCGCCGCCGCCCTGCATCGCGGACATGTCCATGTTCTGCATGGAATGCTTTTCCATGCCGTGCGAACCTTGGGCCAGCCCTCCGGGCTTCGGCCGCACGCCAATCATGTTGCCGAAATCCAGATGCTGCAGTTCCACAGGTCTGGTCGACTGCGTGGGCATCTGATGGTCGCCATGCGTCGGCACGCCGTGCATTTCCATCTCTTGCGTGGAGGGCGCAGATGACGATGCAGGTGCGGGAGATGGCGAAGATGTGCTGTGCTGCATCGGCATGCCTTGCATCGACGACGTGTCCGTCCCGTGCATCGCGTGCGCTGAGCTTGCCGGAGCGGGCGCTGCGGCGTGCTTGTGCTTCTTCGATTCGGCCGGCTGCGCGGGCATCGGCATGTTCGGCATTGCGGGCACGTCCATGTGATGCACGGCATGGGCGGACGTTGAAGCCGGTGCGGGCGCAGATAAGGATGTCGCAGGCGGCGGCGACATCTGCAGGCCTTGCATGTCCTCCTGTTGAGCCAAGGCCGGCAGCGCCAGCATCAAGCCGAAAGCGACCACCGTAAACCGCGCAGCCTCGGCATTTGGAATGCGATTCGCGTTCATGCCGTCACCACCTCGCGGAACATGCCCGCTTCCATGTGGTAGAGCAGATGGCAGTGATAGGCCCAGCGGCCGGGGTTGTCGGCGGTGACCGCATACGTCACGCGCTGCGCCGGCTGCACGTTGATGGTGTGCTTGCGGGCGATCACCTCCTGTTGCGGGTTTTCCAGCTCGCTGAAGATGCCGTGCAGGTGGATCGGGTGGTTCATCATGGTGTCGTTGCACAGCACGATGCGCAGCCGCTCGTTGTATTTGAAATGCACCGGCCTGGCGTCGGAGAAGACCACCCCATCGAACGACCACACGAAGCGGTTCATGTTGCCGGTCAGGTGCAATTCGATCTCGCGATCCGGCTCGCGTGGATCGAGTGGGCCATCCACCGAGTGCAAGTCGGAATAGGTCAGCACGCGGCGGCCGTTGTCGCGCAGACCGACGCCCGGATCGTCGAGGTCGGTGCGCGGCCAATCCACGTGCATGTCCACGCCGGGATTGTGGTACTCGGTACGCGCGTGGTGCGCCTTCTTCATGCCGGCGGGGGCAAGTCGGGCGCCGGCCATGTCCATTCCCTGCATGCCGCCGTGCTGGTTGCCCTGCATCGATGGCATGTCCATGCCGGACATCGAACCGTGATCCATGCCGTGCACGCCCAAGCCGCCGTGCATCCCCGCCGCGCTATGCGCCTGTCCCATCGCGCCCATCATGTCCACCATCGTGAGCGTGGACACGGCATCCATGATGGGCACCTCGGCCTCCATGCCGGGCCGCGTGGCCAGGGTGCCGCGTGCGTAACCGCTGCGGTCGATCGATTGCGCGAAGATGGTGTAGGCGCGGTCTTCCTCGGGCTGCACGATCACGTCGTAAGTTTCGGCGACCGCGATCCGGAACTCGTCCACCGTGACCGGATGCACGTCCTGGCCATCCGCCGAAATCACGGACATCTTCAGGCCGGGAATCCGCACGTCGAAGTAGCTGTTGGCCGAACCGTTGATGAAGCGCAGCCGCACGCGCTCGCCAGGCTTGAACAGGCCCGTCCAGTTGCCGGCGGGTGTCGCCCCGTTCATCAGATACGTGTAGGTGAACCCGCTGATATCGATGGCGTCGCGCGGGCTCATGCGCATCTGGTTCCACATCGCGCGCGCCTGCAGCGCGCCGCGCAGGCCCAGCATCGAGGTGTCGCGCAGGAAATCAGGCAGCGTGAGTTCGTTGAAATTGAAGTGATCGCTTCGCTTTTTCAGGATTGCAAAGATGCGTTCCGGATCGAGATCGGTCCAGTCGTTCAGCATCACCACGTAATCGCGATCGCTCGGATTGCGCTCGGTGCCAGCCGGTTCGATCACCAACGGTCCGTACGGACCGTTCTGTTCCTGGAAATGCGAATGGCTGTGATACCAGTAGGTGCCGCTTTGCCTGACCGGGAAGCGATAGACGAAGGTCTCGCCCGGCGCGATACCGGGGAAACTGATGCCCGGCACACCGTCCATGTCCGCCGGCAGCACGATGCCGTGCCAGTGGATCGAACTTTGCACCGGCAGGCGATTGGTGACGCGCAGCGTGACCGTGGTGCCTTCGCGCCAGCGCAGGATCGGCCCCGGCAAGAGGCCGTTGATGGTATGCGCAACCGTAGGGCGGCCGGTGAAATTGGTGGGCATGGCGCCGATTTCCAGATTGAATTCGGTACCGGACAGGACGTTTTGTTGACCCGGAGCAGTGGTCGCCCGTGACAGCCTCGGCCACGCGCCGAATGCGGCCGCTGCACCGCCCAGCGCCAGACCCTGCACGAAACGGCGGCGCGAGAACCCGGGCAGCGTCAGGCCCGGAAAAGGTTTGCGATCTTCCATGTTGAACTCCCGAACAGCGCAAAGGCGCTGATGCGATCAAGACGCGCGTGCCTTGGGCTTCGCTCACAGGCAAACGCAAACGAGCGGCGCTGAACGCCGCGATCGGGAGTCAGACGATCGGTGGTCGGAGCGGCGGCGCGGAATGCACCAGCACCAGATCAGTGACAATCAGCGAGAGTACCGGCTCGTGTACCGGCTGCAATGCGACGCCGAGATACGGCACGCTGGCGATGCCGCTACATAGCGAAGCGCAGTAGCAACCCCCGTTGTAGCAACCACCATGGCCGTAGCCGGTCTGTTGAGAAGGCGCGGCATGATGCGAATTGTGCGGCGCGCCCGGCATGGACATGCTGTCGCAATGCGCCGCTGCCTTGGCCATAGCCGTGGAAGCCGCCGCCATGGCATCGTTGGACATGGCAAGCGGATGCGCAAACGCATCGAACGCGAACGCCGTCCACGCCAGCAGTGCCAAGCCGAACACGGCGTGAAAACGAGAACGGGAACGGAGCCAATGACGCATCAAGTGAATGTACGCCAAGCGATACTCCCTGGCAATTCTGGAGCGGGGTTCACGGCGGTCACGGCAAGCCCGGATTTCTTGCGCGGAAGTGCCAGGCAAGTTGTCGGCCCAGCGCTACTCGCCCCGCTCCGCGATGCGCAGCCCGCCTCAAACGCTCGATTGCCTATACTGCCGCCCTTCCGGATGGTCAGATGAACTACCGACATGCCTTCCACGCCGGCAATTTCGCGGACGTGTTCAAGCACGCAATCCTGCTGGCGCTGCTGGATGCATTGACCGCGAAGGACAAGCCGCTGTGCTGTTTCGATACGCACGCGGGACGCGGGCTGTATGCGCTGGACGACGTCGAGGCCGCCAAGACAGGCGAATGGTGCGACGGCATCGGGCGACTGTTCGCTGGTCCCGAGGCACCCGCGCCGCTGCGGCGCTACGTCGATGCCATTCGCGCGTGCAACCCCGATGGAACGCTGCGCGTCTATCCCGGCTCGCCGCTGTTGGCTGCGCAGGCCCTGCGCGCAAACGATCGCCTGGTGCTCTGCGAAATGCAGGACGAGGAAGCCGTCGCCTTGCGCGCGCTGTTCCGCGACGATCCCCGCGCGCACGTGCACGCGCGCGACGGTTACGCCGCATTGAATGCGCTGTTGCCGCCGGCGGAACGGCGAGGCCTGGTGTTGATCGATCCGCCGTTCGAAGAACAAGAAGGCGAGTTCGCCACGATCGAAGCTGCCCTTCGGAAGGCCCACGCGCGTTGGCCGAACGGCGTGTACGCAGTGTGGTATCCCATCAAATCGCATCGAAACATCGTGCCGTTCCTTCGCCATCTGTCGGCAGGCCCGTTCGACAAGGCATTCGTTGCGGAATTGCTGGTGCGTCCTGACGATTCGACCTTGCGCTTGAACGGTTGCGGCATGCTGGTCACAAATCCGCCGTGGCAGCTGGATGCAAGGCTTGCCACGCTGCTGCCAGCGCTCCGCGACGGGCTCGCGCAATCGCCGGGCGCGTCGCAACGCCTGCGCTGGCTGCGCGGTGAATGACCGCCAGGCGGCGACACGCCGGCGCGACGGTTTTTCGCTATGCTCGGGACGTCCCACTGCGTACGAGGCTTTCGCCATGCGCGTGACATTCCGCCCGGTGTTTCGACTCCTGTCCACGATGGCGCTGCCGATCGCGATCGCGGCGTGCGCCCCCGCGCCGATTTACAAGACCAACGCCTCGTTCGCGACCGCCACGCCGCAGCAGGTCGCGACCTCGCCCAACAACTTTTCGGAAATGCAGACGGTGTGGGGCGGCGAAGTGATCGGCGTCAACAATTTCAAGGACCACACCGAAATCAGGATTCTGGGTTACCCGCTGGACGGCTCGCAGCGACCGCGCCTGAAGGAGCCCGCGATCGGCCGCTTCATCGCCGTCGTGCCGGGCTTCCTCGACCCGATGAACTATCCGGATGGATCGCTGATGACCGTGAGCGGACACATCCAGGGCACCCAGATCTATCCGGTCGGCAGCGCCACGTACAGTTACCCCATGCTGTTCGTGCGCAATGGCGAACTGCATCGCTGGACGCCGGAAGAAATGCGCAAGGGTCACCCGAACATCAGTTTCGGTGTGGGGGTGGGCGTCGGCGGCAGGATCCGTTAACCAACCCCGAATGCCTGCTGTGCAACCCGCCACGCCTCGGTAGCTCGCCCCGCGGGCGGCCGGAGCCTGCCCCGGACCTGATCCGGGAGTGTGCAAACCGACGGTTCCTGCCGGTGAAGTCGGCGCCATGCGATCTGCTTCCACTCGCGGCGGGTCTCCAGGGTTGGCAATCCGGTCGACGAGGGTTGATACGCCGCCTTCGAAAAATCTCGCGTCGTTATGAAAATTGAAGCTGACCAGGCGCTGGAAAGCGTCCGTCTCGAAGACGGGCGCAGCTTCGTGCTGCGGCCGTTGCGAGCTGACGACCTCGAAGCCTTGCGGCGCGCATTCCTGCGCCTGACGCCGCAGGAGATCGAATACCGGTTCTTCTATCGCTCGCGCGAGCTGCCCGCGTCGGTGCAGGCGCAGGTGCGCGAACTCGATCCCGCACGCGACGCCGCTTTCGTGGTGGACGACGGCGACGAAATCCGCGCGGTCGCCGACTTGCACGTCGACCGCCCCGGCGCGCGCGAGGCCGAATTCGGGCTGATCGTCGGCAAGGCCATCTCGGGCCACGGCCTCGGCAGGCGTTTGATGCTGCGCCTGCTCGACGAGGCGCGACGCCGCGGATTGGCGGCGCTGTACGGCAGCGTGCGCGCGGACAATGCCCGCATGCTGGAGCTGTGCCGCGAACTGGGTGCCGCCATCACGACCGTCACCGGTGACCCGGCGGTGCTGTGCGTGTGCTTCGAGCCGTGATCGCAGGCGTCCGCTGCTAGAATTGAGGGCTTCATTTCCTGCTGGCGTGCACAGCGCTCCGGCAGCGTCGTGCTTTGTGCAAATTCCATCGTGACCCTTCCCGACATTCCCCTGCCTCCGCTGCCGCGCAGCCCCGGCCAGCAACGCGACTGGCACGAACCCGCGGGTTCGTCGCTGGCGTTGCTGCTGTGCGAAGCGGCACGCAAACGCAACGGCGTGATCGTCGCGGTCACCGCCGACAGCCGTGCCGCACGCACGCTGCAAGACGAGCTTGACGTTTTTGCGGGCGACCTGCCGATATTGCATTTCCCCGATTGGGAAACGCTGCCTTACGACCTGTTCGCGCCGCACCCGCAACTGGTCTCGCAGCGCATCGCCACCTTGAACCGGCTGCCCGGCACGCGCAGCGGCGTGCTGGTGGTGCCGATCTCGACCCTGATGCAACGCCTCGCGCCACGCTTGCACATCGCCGGCAGCGGACTCGCCGTCGCGCGCGGCCAACGCTTGAACC
>DATCSF010000023.1:0-3977 GCA_036568625.1 Rhodanobacteraceae bacterium
GTGTTGATGATCAGTACTTCGCGGATGCCGGCCAGCATCAGCACGCTGAGCGGGTAGTAGATCATCGGCTTGTCGTATACCGGCAACAGCTGCTTGCTGACGGCCTGCGTGACCGGGTACAGGCGCGTGCCCGAACCTCCGGCAAGGATGATGCCTTTCTTTGTTGTCACTTTATTGTTCCTTGTGAAGAGACCGATCCCGGGTTCCGCCGCGATGGAGCCGCGTCGGCCCCGGAATGACCAACGATTTTGTCATTCCGGGGCGACCCCATAGGGTCGAACCCGGAACCGGTTTCGATATGCAGCCTACGCGGCGAGCGACGCATGCCTGTTTCCACTCTAGTCATCCCGGGGCGACCCGCAGGGCCGAACCCGGAATCAGTTTCGGAACACCCGCGACACCGCCACCCAGCATCACGCCTGCCCCAGCCTTTCCATCCGGTAACTGCCGTCCAGCACCCGCTGCACCCACGGCTGGTTGGCGAGATACCAGTCCACGGTGCGGGCGATGCCGGTTTCGAAATCGACGGACGGCTTCCAGCCGAGTTCGCGTTGCAGTTTCGACGAATCTATCGCATAGCGGCGATCGTGGCCGGGGCGATCCCTGACGAACTCGATCAGCGCCTCGCGCTTGCGCCCGTCCGGCAACGGACGTTTGGCATCCAGCATCGCGCAGATGGTCTTCACCACGTGGATGTTCTCGCGCTCGGAGTCGCCGCCCACGTTGTAGGTTTCGCCGACCCTGCCCGCTTCCAGCACGCGGCGAATCGCGCTGCAGTGATCCAGCACAAACAACCAGTCGCGGATGTTCTTGCCGTCGCCGTACACGGGCAGCTTCTCGCCGGCCAACGCGCGCGCGATGATCAGCGGGATCAGCTTTTCGGGAAACTGGTACGGCCCGTAGTTGTTCGAGCAATTGGTCGTCAGCACCGGCAGCCCGTAGGTGTGATGGAACGCGCGCACCAGGTGATCGGATGCCGCCTTCGACGCCGAATACGGCGAGTTCGGCGCGTACGGCGTGGTTTCGGTGAACTTGCCGGTTTCACCCAGCGAGCCGTACACCTCGTCGGTGGAAACGTGCAGGAAGCGGAACCCGTCTTTCGCGGCACCGGTACGGGACTTCCAGTGGTCGCGCACCGCTTCCAGCAGCGCCAGCGTGCCGACCACGTTGGTTTCGATGAATGCGGCAGGCCCGTCGATGGAACGATCGACGTGCGATTCGGCTGCAAAATTCACCACCGCGTCGGGCTTGTGTTCGGCCAGCAGCCTTGCAACCAGCGCGCGATCGCCGATGTCGCCCTGCACGAACACGTGACGCGGATGGCCTTCGAGCGGCTTCAGCGTGTCGAGGTTGCCGGCATAGGTCAGCTTGTCCAGGTTGACCACGGTCAACCCGTCGGCCACGGCCTGCAGCACGAAATTGCCGCCGATGAAACCGGCGCCGCCGGTCACCAGAAGAGTGGTCATCCCTGCCTCGATGCGAGATCAAAGACGCGCATTGTGAACGGCATCGCCGGCAGGCGCAAACGCCCGCTCGCCTCGGAGCCACACCGACGAAAGCCTTGCAGCTTGTGACTTGGCACGTATCGTGCTGGATACGTAGCGGAGCATCTTTCTGGTCAGGAACGGGGGCTCCCAAGCGGCTGCACCTCAGGGTGCGGCCGTTTGTTTTTGCGCCGGCGAAAATATCCGAACCGCCGATAGCAGTGTCCCCTCCCGTCGTCGCCACGCAATCACGGCGTGAACCCGATCACATTTGTCCGGCGAATGGCACGCATTGTGCTGTGACAATTGGTCACACGGGTTTGGAAACAGGGGCTCCACGCCTATGCGCGCACTTTCAATCCAGCGCGGGTTCACGCTGATCGAGCTGATGATCGTGGTTGCGATCATTGCGGTCTTGGCGGCCATCGCGATTCCCGCTTACCAGAATTACCTGATTCGCACTCAGGTCACCGAAGGGATGTCGCTCGCCACCGGAGCGAAAGCAGCGGTGTGGGATTTCGTGTCGAACACCGGCCGCTTCCCCGGCAGCAATCGGTCGGCCGGGCTTGCCGAGGCAACTTCCATCGCCGGCAAGTACGTAATCCAAGTCGACGTCACCGGAGGGAAAATCACTGCCACTTTCGGCAACAACGCAAACACAACCATTCAGACCTCGGGTCAAGACACGCTGGTGCTATCACCTTGGACTTCGAGCGGCACCATTGTATGGAGCTGTACGCCGAGTACGGTGGACCCGAAGTATCTGCCCTCCTCATGCCGTGAGTAAGCGCGTCGGGCGCACCCGATTGCTGGTGCGCCGCTGCGGGTGGGTGACGTACCGCGTCACCTGCCGCGACACGTCAACGAATGTGAATTGATGATTGCAAGGAACTGTGAACTCGTTCGCAAGCCGAATTCGCCGTGTGCAGTTAGATTTTCCGCAGGGGCGCAGCCACGGGGTTGGCACGAAAGCTGCTTCCTTCCACCCGAGCTTCTGGCTCACTGGCCCACTGGCCAGGGGGTTCTGATTCAGGGGCTTGCACCTTGGGGCATTCCCAACCAGTTGACCAGTTTCCACGAGCGAGAGGAACACCACCATGAAATCGATGCAGAAAGGTTTCACCCTGATCGAGCTGATGATCGTGGTCGCGATCATCGCGATCCTGGCCGCGATTGCCATTCCGGCCTACCAGAACTACCTGATTCGCACGCAGGTGTCGGAAGGCGCCGTGCTGACGGGTGGTGCCAAAACGGCCATTTCGGAGTTCTACTCCAACAAAGGCTATTTCCCCGGCTCCAATGCATCCGCGGGGCTTGACCAGCCCACTACCATCAAGGGCAAATATGTGACATCCGTCGACGTGTCTGCCAACGCCGGCCAAATCGTTGCACTATTTGGCGCCGACGCGAACTCGGCAATCGCCACTAAGACCTTGGTATTGTCTGCTGTCACGAGTTCGGGCTCGATCGCATGGACCTGCACCCTGTCCACGGTCGATCAGAAGTATCTGCCGTCCAGCTGCCGCCAGTAATCGCAGCCACAGGTTCCACAAACCCTTCGAAGGGCCGCATGCGCGGCCCTTCTTTTTTCCTCCTCCAACGAGCCATATCACATTCGCAAGGCGATATGATCCGGCAAGGGTGTTATCCGGCATCGACATAGCTGTCCCTAGCTATCGCGTATCCTTGCGCGCCATGATCGCTGCGACGGGCGCCCCGTGAAATTCTCCACAACGCTTGCATTCGCCTTGGCTCTGATCGCGTTGCTGGCGATCACGTGGTGGGCTTACCACCCCGGCCTTTCCGGCGATTTCCTGTTCGACGATTTCGCCAACCTGCCGGCGATTGGCGCAACCGGCCCCGTGGACAACTGGGCCGCGTTCTGGCGTTACATCACTTCCGGCGCCGCTGATCCCACCGGACGGCCATTGACGCTGCTGACCTTCCTGATCGACGCACGCGACTGGCCAGCAAGCCCCTATCCATTCAAGGTCACCAACCTGGTCCTGCACCTGGTCAATGGCGCACTGTTGGCCTGGGTGTTGTGGAGGCTTGGGGCGGCCCTCGCGACGACATCCCCCATCTCGTCGTTCCGGACGCCGCGCGGCGGCGATCCGGAATCGGTCTCTTCTTCGGGCTCACCGGGGCCTGCGGCCGGGGATCGGATTGTCGGCGTCAACAAAACCGATTCCGGGTTCGATCCTGCGGCTCGCCCCGGAATGACGAGCACGGCGGTGGCGCCGGGTCGCCGCTGTGCGGCGCCCGGAATGATGATGGATGAGAAGGGCATCGCCATCGCGGCACTGTTTGGCGCCGGCGCATGGCTGCTGCACCCATTGTTTGTTTCAACGACGCTGTACATCGTGCAGCGCGAAGCGATGCTGCCGGCGACGTTCGTCCTCATCGGCGTGCTGGGCTGGATGGCGTCGCGCGAAGCATTGGCGCGCGGACACACCAGGCGAGCGCTGGCCGGTATGGCGCTGTCGTCATGGC
>DATCSF010000024.1:0-6803 GCA_036568625.1 Rhodanobacteraceae bacterium
GGACGGGATTCCCGCCAGTGGCGATCGCACGCTGTTGACGGATCGGCTGCGCAAGCGTTGGGGCTTCGATGGCCTGATCGTGTCCGATTACGATGCCGTCCCGCAACTGCAATTGCAGGGCGTCGCCGCCAGCGTCGCGGATGCGGTGCGCATCGCACTGCACGCCGGCATCGATGTCGATCTGCACAGCGGCACCTACCTGGAACAGTTGCCGGCGCTGGCGCGCGCGGGCAAGGTGCCGATGGCGGAACTTGATGCCGCCGTGCGCCGCGTGCTGGAAGCCAAGTACCGGCTGGGTCTGTTCCGGGACCCGTTCCGTTACGGCAGCGATCGCGAGCGCGCCGAACGCGCGATGTCTTCGCCGCAGCATCGCAAGCTGGCGCGCGAGGCCGCGCGCGAGTCGATGGTGTTGCTGAAGAACAATGGCGTGCTGCCATTGGCCAAACACGGGCGCATCGCGGTGCTGGGCCCGCTGGCCGACGAGCGGGAAACCCTGCTCGGCCCCATGCATGCACTGGGCAAGCCCGACGACGTGGTGTCGATCCTGTCCGGCATCCGCGCCGCCGTGGGCACGGCCGCGCACGTGGACTACGTGCAGGGCGTCGGCGTCGATGGCGACGACACCTCCGGCATCGCCGCCGCAGTGCGTGCCGCCAAGGCGGCCGACGTCGCCATCGTCGCGGTCGGCGAAAGCCTTGCCATGATCGGCGAGAGCGACAGCCGCACGCACCTGGACTTGCCGGGCCGCCAGCTCGATCTCGTGAAGGCCGTCGTGGCCACCGGCACACCCGTGGTGGTGTTGCTGGTCAGCGGACGGCCGTTGGCCGTGCCGTGGCTGGATCAACACGTCGCCGCGATCCTGGATACCTGGTTGCCTGGCGACGAGGGCGGCCATGCCGTGGCCGACCTTCTGTTCGGCAAGGCCAATCCTTCCGGCAAGCTGCCGATGACCTTTCCATACGATGTCGGCCAGGTACCGATCTACTACGCACAGCGGCCCACCAGCCGCCCACTGGATATCGCCCACCCCGAATACACCAGCCATTACACCGATGCACCGAACGCGCCGCTGTACCCGTTCGGCTATGGCCTCAGCTACACGCAGTTCCGTTACGGGAAGGTGCACCTTTCCAGCGACCATCTGGCGCCGGGCGGCAAGTTGACCGTGCGCGTGCGCCTGACCAACAGCGGCCAGCGGCGCGGAACCGAGGTGGTGCAGCTTTACGTCCACGACGTTGTGGCCAGCGTCAGTCCCGCGGTGCGTCTGCTCAAGGGTTTCCAGCGCGTAACCCTCGCCCCGGGCGAGTCGCGCGAAGTGGCGTTCGCGCTCACGCCGGAGGACCTGGCCTTCCATCGTGCCGACATGAGGCTGGGCACGGAACCGGGCAAGTACCAGGTATTCGTCGGCGGCGATTCGACGACAACCCACGGGGCGCACTTCATGTTGGATGCGGGCGCCGGTACCGGCGTACCTCATTGAATCTTGGGGCGGGATGAAAACGTTTGCATTCGGTGATGAAAACGTTTACATTCTGGGCAAACGGGCGCACGAACCTCGGTGTGCGTTGTGGAATCAGGCCGCAGGGGGAATCGCGTAGTGGTGACGATCAAAGACGTCGCCCGGGAGGCGAAGGTTTCAGTGGCGACCGTGTCACGCGCATTGAACGGCAGTGCCGACGTCACGCCGGTCACGCGCGCGCGCATCGAACGCGCAGCCACGCGCCTGCATTACGTGCCCATGGGCGCGGCCCGCAGCCTGGTCACTCGCCGCACCCAAGCGGTAGGCGCGCTGCTGCCCGACCTTTTTGGTGAATTTTTTTCCGAATTGATCCGCGGCATCGACCTTGCGGCGCGCGCGCGCGGCCTGCACCTGCTGGTTTCCAGTTCACACGGGGACGCCGACGAAGCCGCTCGGGCCTTGCGTGCGATGCAAGGCCGGGTGGACGGCGTGCTGATCATGTCCCCCCACGTGGATGCCGCCTTCCTGCGCAAGCATCTGGCCGATTCCACCCCCGCGGTGCTGCTCGACAGCGCGCCGCGCGAGCGCCGTTGTCCGCACGTGAATATCGACAACTACGGCGGTGCCCGCGCGATGACGCGGCACCTGCTCGCGCTCGGCCATCGCAAGCTCGCGTTCATCGAAGGGCCCGAAGCCAACCGCGACGCACGCGAGCGCCGTCGCGGCTTCGAACAGACCGTCGCCGAATGCCGCGGCGCGAACGCGCACTACCTCAAAGGCGACTACACCGAAGAATCCGGCTATCACGCCGGGCGAGCGCTGTTGTCGGGGCGCAAGCGTCCCGATGCGGTATTCGCCGCCAACGACATGATGGCCATCGGTTGCCTGTCGGCCTTCAACGAAGCCGGCGTGCAGGTTCCGGACGAAATCGCGCTGGCGGGTTTCGACGACATCCCGATCGCCCGCTACTCGCATCCGCCGCTCACGACCGTGCACGTGCGGATCGCGCAACTGGGACACGCCGCGCTGGAGCGGCTGGTGATGCAAATGCAACCGCTGGACAAGCCGGAAGCGGACGTGACGACCATGTCGTGCGAGGTGGTGGTTCGCGCCTCGTGCGGGTCGCACGCGAATGCACGGATGCAATCAAAGAAAATCCACATACCAACCTGATCAATCCCGACGTTCGCAGGAGGGGACATGAAACGCGAAACAATGTTGCGGAAAAAATTGCTGGCGGCGCTGATCACGAGCAGCGTCGCTGCCGCCGTGACGATGCCCACGATGGTCTGGGCGCAATCCGCAAACGCAAACCTGCGCGGCACCGCGCCGCCCAATGCACAGATCACCGCGCGCGACGTTGCGACCGGATCCGTGCGCATCACCAAGGCCTCCGCGAGCGGCAGCTACGTGCTGGTGGGCCTGCCGCCCGGCACCTATCGCGTCGATGCCGGCCCCGGCACCGAGCAGACGGTGACGCTGTCTGTCGCATCCACCGCGACCCTCAACCTGTCGAGTGCGGCGGCCGCACCCGCGGGCAAGGCGCCCACGACGCTGGGAGCCGTACAGGTGGTTGGCACCCCATTGGTCGACATGAAGACCTCGCAGGTGGGTGAAACGATCTCGCTGCACCAGATCCAGACCCAACCGCAGGCCACCCGCAATTTCCTGGAATTCGCCGACTCCGTGCCGGGCATGATCTTCACGGTCCAGCAGAACGGCAACACCTCGCTGCAAGGCGGCGCCCAGAACGTCAACTCGGTCAACGTGTTCATCGACGGCGTCAGCCAGAAGGGCTACGTGCGGGGCGGCGGCATCGCCGGACAGGAAGCCAGCCGGGGCAATCCGTTCCCGTTGCTCGCGATCGGCCAGTACAAGGTGCTCACCTCCAATTACAAGGCCGAGTACGGGCAGCTCTCCAGCGCCGCGGTCACCGCGGTCACCAAATCGGGCACCAATGAATTCCACGGCGAGGTGTACGGGAACTACACCGATTCCAGCTACCGCGACATGACGCCTTCGGAAAAGCAGGCCGGCATGAAGGCGCAGTCCGAGAGCAAGGAGTACGGCTTCGCCCTCGGCGGGCCGATCATCCAGGACAAGATGCACTTCTTCGTCACCGATTCGGTGAAACGTTTCGTCACGCCGGCCGCGGTGGTGCCGGGCGTCACAGGCGTAAACGACCTGCTGCCGCCCGATGCGCAGGCCCAGATCGGCCCGGCGAGCGTGCCGTTCTTCGAGAACCTGTTCTTCGGCAAGCTCGACTGGGAGCCGACCGACAACGACCGCGTGGAACTGCGTGCCCAGATCCGCAAAGAGACCCAGGTCGGCGAAGTAGGCGGCACCGGCGCGGCCTCGCATGGCATCACCACCAAGAACGACGTCAAGCGCTACGAGTTGTACTGGTCGCACGCCACCGACGCCTGGTTCAACGAAGCCATGCTGACCTACCAGAACGCGTTCTGGGTGCCGCAGCCGACCACCTTGGGCATCGGCCAGGTGTATACCTTCGGTCCGGCGAACAACGCGACGATCCTGCAGACCGGCGCGCCCGATCCACGCGCAGGCCAGAACAAGGGTCAGAAAGGGCCTGGGTTCTCGGACGACCTGACCTTCACCGACTTCCATTGGCTCGGCGACCACGTCGTCAAGATGGGCGTGCGCTACGACGACCTGACGCTCGCGGCCCAGGATGCAGGCGGCAGCACCGCGCCGTTGTTCTACAACGTGTGCCCCCCCGGCGGCGGCAACAACTGTCCGCCCGGCAGCCCGGTCGGGACCAATCCGACGCCTTACAAGGCGACGTTCCCGGTCCCGTCGGTGGGCTTCAGCCCGATCGTGACCACCAAGGACAAGCAGTTTGGCGCGTATATCCAGGACGACTGGGCGGTCAATGACCGCCTGACCCTGAACCTGGGCGTACGCTGGGACATGGAGCGAAACTCGTCGTACCTCAACTGGGTGACGCCGGCCAACATCGTCGCGGCCTTCAACAGCCAGGACCCGAATGCGCCCGCCGGACAAACTTACGCGCAAACGCTGGCGCTGGGCGGCATCAACATCAACGACTACATCAGCAACGGCCACAACCGCAGCTCCAAGAAGAACGAGTGGCAGCCGCGACTCGGTTTCTCCTACGACCTCACCGGCGACCAGCGGTACGTACTGTTCGGCGGCGCCGGCCGTTCCTACGACCGCAACCTGTACGACTACCTGCAACTGGAGCAGACCAAGTTCGCGCTGGGCCAACAAGACTATTACTTCAGCAGCCCCACCCAGCCGTGCATGGGCCAACCGTGCATACCCTGGGATCCGAAATACGCGGATGTGGGCAACCTGCAGGCGCTGGTGGCGGGCACCAACGCCGGCAAGGAAGTCGACATGATCAACAACGACCTCAAGGTGCCCTATTCCGACCAGTTCAGCCTCGGCATCCGCAACAAGCTCGGCGACTGGAACACCAGCGCCACCGTGGTGCGGGTGAACAGCCATGACGGCTTCGTGTTCACGCTGGGCAATCGCTTCCCGAACGGCGCGTTCTGGGCGAATGGCGGCCAGCCCTGGGGCAACAGTATTCCCGGTTTCGGCAGCCTGATCATCGGCAGCAACGGCATCGAGACGCGCAGCACCCAGGTACTGCTGTACGCCGAAAAACCCTACACGCAGGAATCCGGCTGGGGCGCGACCATCGCCTATACCTACACCGACGCGGACCAGAACCGCTCGATCACCGAACACTACTCCTTTGACCAGGCGACCATCCAGGATTATCCATTCATCCTGTCCAACGCCGCGCCCAAGCACCGGCTGGTCGCCACCGGCGTCGTCGACATCCCATGGGGCATTACGCTTTCCGGAAAACTGACCTTGGCGACACCGACGCCCTACGACGGGTTCATCAACTACAACTATCCGGCCACGGCCCCGAACGGCGCAAACAACCTGCCGGTGGGCGACATCCCCAGCGGCGGCAAGCGCTTCCTGTTCGGTGGTCCGATCTTCGGCTACCGCGATGTGGATTTTGCGGCGATCAAGAACTTCCGGATCACCGACAGCGTCGTGTGGTACCTGCGCCTGGATGTACTCAACGCGTTCAACTACAAGAACTATGCGAACGTGAATTCCACCTACCCCACCTTCTACCCGATCACCTACAACACCACCGGCGACATCATCGGTGTCCCGCGCACCTTCAAGTTCACGATGGGGGTGAGGTGGTAAGGCAGCACGCTTCCGTTGCGCAAACTGCAAGCGTGGGAAGGCGGGCCCGGCACTCTCCACGGGCCCGCCTTTTTTTCGACGAATCCGGGAGGTTCGCAACGTGAGTCCCTTACCGGTCCGCAACGTCGTGATCGTCGGCGGTGGCACCGCAGGCTGGATGGCCGCGGCCGCCCTGGCCAAGCTGTTCCCGGGCACCCTCTCGATCCGGCTGATCGAATCCGAACAGATCGGCACCGTCGGCGTGGGCGAAGCCACGGTGCCGCACCTGAAATTGTTCAACCAGTTGCTGGAAATCGACGAGGCCGAGTTCGTCCGCACGACGAAGGGCACCTTCAAGCTCGGCATCGAATTCGTGGATTGGGCGCGCGTAGGCGATCGCTACTTCCACGGTTTCGGCACCCTCGGTCACGACTACGGCCTGCTGCCCTTTCATCAATACTGGATCAAGGCCCACCGACGCGGCATCGCGGCCGAGCTCGGCGAATACTCGCTGCACACCCGGGCCGGTCCACTCGGCAAATTCATGGTGTCGGCCAGCGACGCGCCACCGAAATCGCCGCTGGCGGACATCGCCTACGCCTATCAGTTCGACGCAGGACTGTACGCGAAATACCTGCGCCGTTACGCCGAACAGCGGGGCGTACACCGCACCGAGGGCAAAGTCGTGGACGTGCGCCTGCGCGGCGAGGACGGTTTCGTCGAGGCGGTGGTGCTGGAAAGCGGCGATCGCATCGAGGGCGACTTGTTCCTGGACTGCTCCGGGTTCCGCGGCCTGCTGATCGAGCAGACGCTGCACGCGGGCTACGACGACTGGTCGCACTGGCTGCCATGCGATCGCGCCGTCGCGATCGCCTGCGAACCGGTGGGACCGCCGACGCCGTTCGTGCGCTGTACCGCGCGCGAAGCGGGCTGGATCTGGCGCATTCCGCTGCAGCACCGCACCGGCAACGGCTACGTGTATTCGAGCCGGTATATCGGCGACGACGAGGCCGCGGCCACGTTGTTGAAGCAACTCGACAGCCACCCCATCGGCGCGCCGCGCGTGCTGCGCTTCACCGCCGGCCAGCGCAGGAAAGCCTGGGACCGGAACGTGGTTGCGCTCGGGCTCGCCGCGGGTTTCCTG
>DATCSF010000025.1:0-15490 GCA_036568625.1 Rhodanobacteraceae bacterium
GTGATGGGTTTCATCGGCGGCACCGCCGACAAGCCGCTGCCGATCAAGGATTCCGAAGCCGATGCGATCCTGAATCGCGTCAAGGAAGGCATCGAAAAGCCGCGCCCGAAGGTGTTGTTCGAACCGGGCGAGATGGTGCGCGTCACCGATGGCCCGTTCAACGACTTCAACGGCGTGGTCGAGGAAGTCAATTACGAAAAGAGCCGCTTGCGCGTGGCGGTGCTGATTTTTGGACGCTCGACTCCGGTCGAATTGGAGTTCGGGCAGGTGGAAAAAGCGTAGGCGGCACAACGAGCGGGAAGGGCGAAAGACAGCACAGCGGCTGTACTCCCCGTTTCCTGTTCGCCGTTCCCGATTTCAACAAAGAGGAGGAGTCCCGCAGTTCGCAGAACGTGCAGACGCTTGAACTCCAGGAGAAGACACAATGGCAAAGAAAGTCGTCGGTTACATCAAGCTGCAGGTCAAGGCCGGTGAGGCCAATCCCAGTCCGCCGGTCGGCCCGGCGCTGGGCCAGCGCGGGCTCAACATCATGGAGTTCTGCAAGGCGTTCAACGCCGCCACGCAGAAGCTGGAAAAGGGCTTGCCGATTCCGGTGATCATCACCGCGTACTCGGATCGCAGCTTTTCGTTCGTCACCAAGACCCCGCCCGCAACCGTGCTGCTGAAGAAGGCAGCCGGCATCCAGTCGGGTTCGCCCAAGCCCAACACCGACAAGGTGGGCAAGGTGACCCGCAAGCAGTTGGAAGACATCGCCAAACAGAAAGAGCCCGACCTCACCGCGGCGGATCTGGACGCGGCCGTGCGCACCATCGCCGGCAGCGCGCGCAGCATGGGCCTGAACGTGGAGGGCGTCTGACATGGCACGCATCACCAAGCGTTTCAAGGCAATGGCCGGCCAGGTCGAGCCCGGCAAGCAGTACCCGGTCGACGCGGCATTGAAGATCCTGAAGGACAACGCCAAGACCAAGTTCGTGGAATCGGTGGACGTGGCGATTCGCCTCGGCATCGATGCCAAGAAGTCCGACCAGGGCGTCCGCGGTTCCACCGTGCTGCCTCACGGCACCGGCAAGACGGTACGCGTGGCGGTGTTCTGCCCGGGCGGCGAGAAGGCCGAAGCGGCCAAGGCCGCCGGCGCCGATGTGGTCGGCATGGACGATCTTGCCGCGCAGATGCAGGGCGGCGACATCAATTTCGGCGTCGTCATCGCGACCCCGGATGCGATGCGCGTGGTCGGCAAGCTTGGCCAGTTGCTCGGTCCGCGCGGACTGATGCCGAACCCCAAGGTCGGCACCGTGACCCCGGACGTGGTCGGCGCGGTCAAGAACGCCAAGGCCGGCCAGGTGCGTTATCGCAACGACAAGGCCGGCATCGTGCACTGCTCGATCGGCAAGGCGAATTTCGAGATCGACGCGCTGCGCGACAACTTGAACGCGCTGGTCGCCGACCTCATGAAGGTCAAGCCGTCCACCGCGAAGGGCCAGTACCTGCAGAAGGTGTCGGTCTCCAGCACCATGGGTTTGGGCGTGATCGTCGATCCGGCCACGCTGGCGGCTGCAGCGGCCAAGTGACCCAGAATGTGGTCACCCCGGACAGACATGGACGTGCGTTGATCCGGGGTCCAGTGACTTTGATTGAAGGTACTGGATCGAGGAAAAGCAAAGACATTGGATCCCGGCCTACGCCGGGATGACGGTTGAAGGAGGGACGGTTGAAGCCGTCCGACTAGAAGAATTTGAGGGCGACGTTGCAATGCACCGCAACCGAGCCGTCAAAGACCGCAGGTGGCAAAGCGGGTTTCGACTTGCCGAGCCTCAATCGGAATCTTGGGTAAGGATTCCCGCCTGCGCAGATGGTGTCGCCCGCAACGAATCACCCGAAAGGTTGATCCTAAGCGGACACCGCAACAAGGCACCGAAGGGTGCCGGCGGATCGGCAGGATGCCGTGATCCGTTTGGTTCGGAGACACGGCGCGCGGAGCGCGTGGTGAATCCATCGGAGGATGCAATGCCGCTCAATCTGGCACAAAAGAAAGAGCTCGTTGCCGAACTGGCCGAAGTTGCGTCGAAGGCGCACTCGCTGGTCGCCGCGGAGTACGCGGGTCTCACGGTCGAGCAGCTCACCGAGCTGCGTAAGAAGGCACGTACCTCGGGTGTGTTCCTGAAAGTTGCAAAGAACACCCTGGTGCGGCGCGCGGTGGATGGAACGGAATACGCATGTGCGCAAGCGCAGCTCACCGGTCCGCTGCTGTACGCCTTCTCGACCGAAGACCCGGGCGCCGCCGGGCGGCTGGTCAAGGAGTACACCAAGACCAACGACGCGCTGAAGCCGAAGCTGGTCGCGATCGGTGGCAAGGCGTATCCAGGCTCGCATGTGGATGTGCTGGCCTCGCTGCCGACCCGCGAACAGGCGCTGTCGATGCTGCTCAGCGTGCTGGTGCAGCCCGCCACCATGCTGGTGCGCGTGCTGGCCGAGCCTGCCGCGCAGACTGCCCGCGTCATCAACGCGGTCGGCCAGCAGAAGCAGGCAGCGTAGGCTGACGTTCGGATCCACGAGTTCAACTGTATGTGCGATCGTCCCTGATCGCTGTTTTCGTTCAAGCTCGAAGTATCTATTGCAACTTCGGGTAACAGGTATCAGAACGGCCTTCCATGGCCTGACTTTCCACAACAGCTTCCAATCAACCTTTCAAGTTTTCAGGAGTCAATCAACATGTCCCTCAGCAATGAAGACATCATCGAAGCCATCTCGTCCAAGACCCTCGTCGAGGTGATGGAGCTGGTCAAGGCGATGGAAGAGAAGTTCGGCGTGTCCGCCGCGGCCCCGGTGGCCGTGGCCGCCGCCCCGGCCGCCGGCAATGGCGCCGCCGCCGCCGAAGAGAAGACCGAATTCAACGTCGTGCTGGCAGCCGTCGGCGAGAAGAAGGTCGAAGTGATCAAGGCCGTGCGCGCGATCACCGGTCTTGGCCTCAAGGAGGCTAAGGATCTGGTCGAAGGCGCGCCGCAGACCGTCAAGGAAGGCGCCAGCAAGGAAGACGCCGAGAAGTTCAAGAAGGATCTCGAGGCGGCCGGTGCCAAGGTCGAGTTGAAGTGACGACAGGATGTCGTCATCCCGCGCAGGCCATGGATGGCCGGTGACGCGGGATCCAGTGCCTTTGAGGAACAGCGAAGTCACTGGGTCCTGGCTTTCGCCGGGATGACAATCGAGCCTGGGGGCTTTTGCCCCCGGGCTTTCGCCGTTGAGGCGAGGAGTTGTTGTTGTTGTAGAAATCAGATTCGAGTTGTTCACAAGAAGTAGCAGCAGAGGGCGTGCTGGTGCCGGCAATACCAGCGACTTCCCAAGTGACAGCTCCACCACGTTTCCGGGCCCGCAAGCGGCCCCGTGTCCCTAGAACGAGGCGGTAGCATCCATGACGACCTATTCCTTCACCGAAAAGAAGCGTATCCGCAAGGATTTCGGCAAGCGCCCGCCGGTCCTCGGTGTGCCCAACCTGCTGACCATCCAGACCGATTCCTACAAGGATTTCCTGCAGGCCGGCGTCGCGCCGAACGCGCGCCAGGACACCGGCCTCGAGGCCGCGCTGAAGTCCGTGTTCCCGATCCGCAGCCATTCCGGCAACGCGGAGCTGGAATTCGTCGATTACCACTTCGGTGAACCCGCGTTCGACGAACGCGAATGCCGCGTGCGCGGCATGAGCTACGGCGCGCCGCTGCGCGTCAAGGTGCGGCTGGTCATTTACGACAAGGACAGCCCGGCCTCCAAGAAGGTGCCGAAGCTGGTGAAGGAGCAGGAGGTCTACATGGGCGAGATCCCGCTCATGACCGAAACCGGCACCTTCATCGTGAACGGCACCGAGCGCGTGATCGTCTCGCAACTGCACCGGTCGCCCGGCGTGTTCTTCGACCACGACAAGGGCAAGCAGCATTCGTCCGGCAAGCTGCTGTTCAACGCGCGTGTGATCCCGTACCGCGGTTCGTGGCTCGACTTCGAATTCGACCCGAAGGAAGTGCTGTTCACCCGCATCGACCGTCGCCGCAAGTTGCCGGTGACGATCCTGCTGCGCGCGCTGGGCTACACCAACGAAGAGATGCTGGACATCTTCTTCGAGCACAACGTGTTCCACTTGGGCAAGGAAGGCAGCGCCGAATTGGCGCTGGTGCCGGAGCGCCTGCGCGGTGAAACGCTGAACTTCGACCTCGTGGCCGGCGACAAGGTGCTGGTCGAGAAGGACAAGCGCATCACCACGCGCCATGTGCGCGAACTCAAGAACGCCAAGATCACCACGCTGGAAGTGCCGGACGACTACATGGTCGGCCGCATCCTCGCGAACGACGTTGTCGATGCGAACACCGGCGAGCTGCTGGCGTCCGCCAACGACGAGCTGACGGCAGAGCACATCCAGAAGTTCCGCGAAGCCGGCATCGACACGATCGTGACGCTGTTCGTGAACGACCTCGATCGCGGCCCGTACATTTCCAACACCCTGCGTGTCGATCCAACCCATACCCAACTGGAAGCGTTGGTCGAAATCTATCGCATGATGCGTCCGGGCGAGCCGCCGACGAAGGAAGCTGCGCAGAACCTGTTCCACAATCTGTTCTTCACCTTCGAACGCTACGACCTCTCCACGGTTGGCCGCATGAAGTTCAACCGCCGCGTCGGCCGCGATTCCGTGGTCGGTCCGTCGGTGCTGTACGACCATAAATACTTCGCGACCCGCAAGGAAGATGACGCCGTCAAGCTGGTGGAAGCCCAGGGCGATACGTCCGACATCCTTGACGTGCTGCGCGTACTGATCGAGATCAAGAACGGCCACGGCACCGTGGACGACATCGATCACCTCGGCAACCGCCGCGTGCGCAGCGTCGGCGAAATGGCCGAGAACGCGTTCCGCATCGGCCTGGTGCGCGTCGAACGCGCCGTCAAGGAGCGCCTGTCGCTGGCCGAAGCCGACAACCTGGGTCCGCAGGATCTCATCAACGCCAAGCCGGTCGCGGCGGCGGTGAAGGAGTTCTTCGGCTCCTCTCAGTTGTCGCAGTTCATGGACCAGAACAATCCGCTGTCGGAAGTCACCCACAAGCGCCGCGTGTCCGCGCTCGGGCCCGGTGGCCTGACCCGCGAGCGTGCGGGCTTCGAAGTGCGCGACGTGCACCCGACCCACTACGGGCGTGTGTGCACCATCGAGACGCCTGAAGGGCCGAACATCGGCCTGATCAACTCGCTGGCGGTGTACGCCCGCACCAACGGCTACGGCTTCCTCGAGACGCCGTACCGCAAGGTGACCAACGGCAAGGTCACCGACGAGGTGGATTACCTGTCCGCGATCGAAGAAGGCAATTACGTGATCGCGCAGGCCAACTCGCCGCTCGACAAGCATGGCAAGTTCACCGAGGAATTCGTGTCCTGCCGTTTTCGCGGCGAGTCCGAACTGCGTCCGGTGTCCGAGATCAACTACATGGACGTGTCGCCGATGCAGACCGTGTCGGTGGCGGCGGCATTGGTCCCGTTCCTCGAGCACGATGACGCCAACCGCGCGTTGATGGGCGCCAACATGCAGCGCCAGGCCGTGCCGACGCTGCGTTCCGAGAAGCCGCTGGTCGGCACCGGCATCGAACGCGCGGTCGCGCGCGATTCCGGCGTCACCATCGCGGCGCGCCGCGGCGGCGTGATCGAGCAGGTCGACGCCGCGCGCATCGTGGTGCGCGTCAACGAGAAGGAAGTCGGCGAGAACGACCCGGGTGTGGACATCTACACGCTCACCAAGTACACGCGTTCCAACCAGAGCACCAACTTGAACCAGCGTCCGCTGGTGAACGTGGGCGACAAGGTGGCCGCGGGTGATACGTTGGCGGACGGTTCCTCGACCGACCTCGGCGAATTGGCGCTGGGCCAGAACATGCTGGTCGCGTTCATGCCGTGGAACGGCTACAACTTCGAGGACTCGGTGCTGCTGTCCGAGCGCGTGGTGCAGGAAGACCGTTACACCTCGATCCACATCGAGGAGCTGACCTGCCAGGCGCGCGACACCAAGCTGGGCCCCGAAGAAATCACCGCCGATATCCCGAACGTGGGCGAGCAGGCGCTGAACCGCCTCGACAAGTCCGGCATCGTCTACATCGGCGCGGAAGTGAAGGTCGGCGACATCCTGGTCGGCAAGGTCACGCCGAAGGGCGAGTCGCAACTGACCCCGGAAGAAAAACTGCTGCGGGCGATCTTCGGCGAGAAGGCGTCCGACGTGAAGGACTCGTCCTTGCGCGTGCCGCCCGGCATGGACGGCACCGTGATCGACGTGCAGGTGTTCACCCGCGACGGCATCGAAAAGGATGAGCGCGCGCGCCAGATCGAGGAAATGGAAATCCAGCGCGTCCGCAAGGATCTCGACGACCAGTTCCGCATCCTGGAAGGCGCGATCTACGGCCGGCTGCGCTCTCAGCTGGTTGGCAAGCCCGCCAACAACGGTCCGCAGGGCCTGAAGAAGAACGCGACCATTACCGACGAATACTTGAACGGCTTGAAGAAGGACGAGTGGTTCAAGATCAATCCCAAGGACGAGGAAACGGCGGAATTGGTTTCGCGCGCGGCCGAGCAGATCAAGCGCCACAAGGAAGCCTTCGACAAACGCTTCCGCGAGAAGCAGGCCAAGATCACCGCGGGCGACGACCTTGCTCCGGGTGTCTTGAAACAGGTCAAGGTCCACCTGGCGGTCAAGCGCCGCATCCAGCCGGGCGACAAGATGGCCGGCCGCCACGGCAACAAGGGCGTGGTGTCGATGATCGCGCCGGTCGAGGACATGCCCTACATGACCGACGGCAATCCGATCGACATCGTGTTGAATCCGCTGGGCGTGCCGAGCCGCATGAACATCGGCCAGATCCTCGAAACCCACCTCGGGTGGGCGGCGAAGGGTCTGGGCGAGAAAATCGGGCGGATGCTGGAGGCGAAGGAAAAAGCCGACAAGGTCCGCAGGTTCCTCAACGAGATCTACAACACGGGCAAGGCCGAGCATCACGTCGAGCTGGATTCGCTCAAGGACCACGAGATCCTTGCGCTGGCGGAAAACCTGAGGGAAGGCGTGCCGATGGCGACGCCGGTGTTCGACGGCGCCGATGAATCCGAAATCAAGGCCATGCTGAAGCTCGCCGAGTTGCCGGATTCGGGCCAGACCACGTTGTACGACGGCCGCACCGGCGACGCATTCGATCGCCCGGTCACGGTGGGCTACATGCATTACCTCAAGCTCAACCATCTGGTCGACGACAAGATGCATGCGCGTTCCACCGGTCCGTACTCGCTCGTCACCCAGCAGCCGTTGGGCGGTCGCGCGCAATTCGGCGGTCAGCGCTTCGGCGAAATGGAAGTGTGGGCGCTGGAAGCCTACGGCGCGGCGTACACGCTGCAGGAAATGCTGACCGTGAAGTCCGACGACGTGCAGGGCCGCAACCAGATGTACAAGTCCATCGTCGACGGCGAACACAAGATGGCAGCGGGCATGCCCGAATCGTTCAACGTGCTGGTCAAGGAAATCCGCTCGCTGGCGATCGACATGGAGCTGGAAGAACGGTGATGAAGCAGGGACGAGGGGTGAGGAGCGAGGCGCGATTGCCCAGCTTATCGTCCCTCATCCCTCGCCTCTCGCCCCTTCCGCCGACAACGAATTCGCTCCTCCCGGAGACAAGTAAATGAAAGACCTTCTGAACCTGTTCAACCAGCAATCCCAGCCGCAGAACTTCGATGCGATCAAGATTTCGCTGGCCTCACCCGACCTGATCCGTTCGTGGTCGTGGGGCGAAGTGAAGAAACCCGAGACCATCAACTACCGCACCTTCAAGCCGGAGCGCGATGGCCTGTTCTGCGCCGCCATCTTCGGTCCGATCAAGGACTACGAATGCCTGTGCGGCAAGTACAAGCGCATGAAGCACCGTGGCGTGGTGTGCGAGAAGTGCGGTACCGAGGTGACGCTGGCCAAGGTGCGCCGCGAGCGCATGGGCCACATCGAACTGGCCAGTCCGACCGCCCACATCTGGTTCCTGAAGTCGCTGCCGTCGCGCATCGGCCTGATGCTGGACATGACGCTGCGCGACATCGAGCGCATCCTCTACTTCGAAGCCTACGTGGTGATCGATCCGGGCCTGACCCCGCTCGAGCGCGGCCAGATGCTCACGGAAGATCAGTACCTCACCGCAGTCGAGGAGCACGGTGACGAGTTCGACGCGCGGATGGGCGCCGAGGCCGTCTACGAACTGTTGAAGTCGCTGGACTTGAACGGCGAGATGGTGCGCCTCAAGGAAGAAATCGCCGCCACCAATTCCGAGACCAAGCTGAAGCGGCTGACCAAGCGCATCAAGCTGGTGGAGGCGTTCCTGGAATCGGGCAACCGGCCGGAATGGATGGTGATGACCGTGCTGCCGGTGCTGCCGCCGGACTTGCGTCCGCTGGTGCCGCTGGAAGGCGGCCGCTTCGCCACGTCCGATCTGAACGACCTGTACCGTCGCGTCATCAACCGCAACAACCGCCTGAAGCGGCTGCTGGAACTCAATGCGCCGGACATCATCGTGCGCAACGAGAAGCGCATGCTGCAGGAATCGGTGGACGCGCTGATGGACAATGGCCGCCGCGGCCGCGCCATCACCGGCACCAACAAGCGCGCGCTGAAGTCGCTGGCCGACATGATCAAGGGCAAGCAGGGCCGGTTCCGCCAGAACCTGCTCGGCAAGCGCGTCGATTACTCCGGCCGTTCGGTGATCACCGTCGGCCCGACCCTGAAGCTGCACCAGTGCGGCCTGCCCAAGAAGATGGCGCTGGAACTCTTCAAACCGTTCATCTTCTCGAAGCTGCAGTTGCGCGGCATCGCGCCGACCATCAAGGCGGCGAAGAAGTCCGTCGAGCGCGAAGAGCCGGTCGTATGGGACATCCTCGAAGAGGTGATCCGCGAGCATCCGGTGCTGCTCAACCGCGCGCCGACGCTGCACCGCCTTGGCATCCAGGCGTTCGAGCCGAAGCTGATCGAAGGCAAGGCCATCCAGCTGCACCCGCTGGTCTGCACCGCGTTCAATGCCGACTTCGACGGCGACCAGATGGCCGTGCACGTGCCGCTGTCGCTGGAAGCGCAACTGGAAGCACGCGCGCTGATGATGTCCACCAACAACATCCTGTCGCCGGCCAACGGTGATCCCATCATCGTGCCGACCCAGGACGTGGTGCTGGGCCTGTACTACATGACCCGCGAACTGGCCGGCGCCAAAGGCGAAGGCATGGTGCTCGCCGACGTGGCCGAAGCGCGCCGCGCCTACGACAGCGGCGCCGCGGCCCTGCACGCCAAGGTCAAGGTGCGCATCCGCGAGGTCGAGGTCGCGGCCGATGGCTCGCGCAAGCAAAAAACCACGCTGACCGATACCACGGTTGGGCGCGCGCTGCTGGCCGAGATCCTGCCGGAAGGCCTGGCGTTCCGGCGCATGAATACCGAGCTCACCAAGAAGGCGATTTCCAAGCTCATCAACGCCTGCTACCGCGAGCTGGGCCTCAAGGACACCGTGGTGTTCGCCGACCAGTTGATGTACACCGGCTTCCGCTTCGCAACCCTTTCCGGCATCTCGATCGGCATCGACGACATGAAGATTCCGGGCGAGAAGAAGGCGATCCTGGAAGAGGCCGAAAAAGAAGTCGTCGAGATCCAGGAGCAGTTCCAGTCCGGCCTGGTGACCGCGGGCGAACGCTACAACAAGGTGGTCGATATCTGGTCGCGCACCAACGAACAGATCGCGGCCGCGATGATGAAGGGCATCGGCTTCGACAAGGTCAAGGGAGCGGACGGCAAGGTTCATGACCAGAAGTCGATGAACTCGATCTACATCATGGCCGACTCCGGCGCGCGCGGTTCCGCGGCGCAGATCCGCCAGTTGGCGGGCATGCGCGGCCTGATGGCCAAGCCGGACGGCTCGATCATCGAGACGCCCATCAAGGCCAACTTCCGCGAAGGCCTGGACGTGCTGCAGTACTTCATTTCCACCCACGGCGCGCGCAAGGGCTTGGCCGACACGGCGTTGAAGACGGCGAACTCGGGCTACCTGACCCGGCGTCTGGTGGACGTGGCCCAGGACGTGGTGGTCACCGAACACGATTGCGGCACCCATGAAGGGTTGACCATGCAATCGATCGTCGAAGGCGGCGACGTGGTCGAGCCGCTGCGCGAGCGCGTGCTCGGTCGCGTGGTAGTGGAAGACGTGTATGCGCCGGGCGACGACGACAAGCCGATCGTCGAGCGCAACACGCTGCTCGACGAGACGCTGGTCGAAAAGCTGGACCAGGCCGGCGTGCAGAGCGTGAAGGTGCGCTCTCCGATCACTTGCGAATCCGGGTTCGGCGTGTGCGCGCTGTGCTATGGGCGCGATCTTGCCCGCGGCCATATCGTCAACATCGGCGAAGCGGTCGGCGTGATCGCGGCGCAATCGATCGGTGAGCCCGGTACGCAGTTGACGATGCGTACCTTCCATATCGGCGGCGCGGCATCGCGTGCGGCCGCGGTGGACAACGTCACCATCAAGACCACCGGCACGTTGAAGTTCAACAATCTCAAGACGGTGAAGCACGCGCAGGGTCATCTGGTGGCGGTGTCGCGTTCCGGCGACGTCAGCCTGATCGACGTCAATGGCCGCGAGCGCGAGCGCTACAAGGTGCCGTACGGCGCCACCATCACGGTCAGGGACGGCGCCGAGGTCAAGGCCGGCCAGACCGTCGCCAACTGGGATCCGCACACCCACCCGATCGTCACCGAGGTGGCCGGCCGCGTGCGCTACATCGATTTCGTCGATGGCATCACCGTGCAGTCGTCGATCGACGAGCTGACCGGTCTGGAAAGCGTGGTGGTCACCGACCCGAAGCGTCGCGGCAGCAATGCCAAGGACCTGCGTCCGGCGGTGCGCCTGGAAGACAAGAAGGGCCAGGATCTCAAACTGCCCGGCACCGACATTCCGGCGCAGTCGTACCTGCCCGCCGGCGCGATCGTGTCGATCCAGGACGGCGCCGAGGTCGGTGTCGGCGACGTGATTGCACGCATCCCGCAGGAATCGTCCAAGACCCGCGACATCACCGGCGGCCTGCCGCGCGTCGCGGACCTGTTCGAGGCCCGCAAGCCGAAGGAACCGGCGATCCTCGCCGAGGTTTCCGGCGTGGTCAGCTTCGGCAAGGACACCAAGGGCAAGCAGCGCCTGATCATCAAGGACGCCGATGGCAACGAGCACGAGGACCTGATCCCGAAGTGGCGCCACATCGTGGTGTTCGAGGGCGAGCACGTCGAAAAGGGCGAAACGGTGGTGGACGGCGAGTCCGATCCGCGCGACATCCTGCGTTTGCTGGGCGTGGAACGGCTGGCCGCTTATCTCGTCAAGGAAATCCAGGACGTGTACCGGTTGCAGGGCGTGAAGATCAACGACAAGCACATCGAGGCCATCATTCGCCAGATGCTGCGCAAGGTCGAGATCAGTGAACCCGGCGACACCACGTACCTGCGCGGCGAGCAGGTGGACCGCAATCCGTTCCTCGAAGCCAACCGCAAGGCCGAGGCGCGCAATGAACGTCCGGCCGAGGCGATTCCGGTGTTGCTGGGCATCACCAAGGCGTCCTTGGCGACCGAATCGTTCATTTCGGCGGCCTCGTTCCAGGAAACCACGCGCGTGCTGACCGATGCCGCGGTGCGCGGCAAGCGCGACGACTTGCGTGGTTTGAAGGAAAACGTTATAGTTGGCCGCTTGATTCCGGCCGGTACGGGTCTCGCCTACCACGCGCAGCGCAAGACGTCGGTGGGGTTGACCGACGCGGAAATGGAGACGCTCGCCAACGTGTCCTCCGTCTTCGAAGAAGCGGGCGAAACGCACGGCGAAACGCCGCAATCGGCAACTTGATGATGAATACGCCGCGCGCCCTGCGCGCGCGGCCACCATCGAAATGAGGCGCAACGGACGCGCTTCGTGTTCGAGAGCAGGATGCCACGACGGCGCGAAAGCTTGTCCTGTTTCGCGGTTCCGTGTTAAAATTCCGCTTCTGGGCAGACCGGGTATCCGGTCTGCCCTTGGTTTTTTCCAAAAAGGGATGTCTGGCTCGCGTAGTTCGTTTCGATCGACGCGACCTTGCTTCCACAACCCCGTCGAGCCGTTCCAGCGACGGTTCGATCGCCCCCTGGCTCAAGGGGGGCAGAAGCCAGCAGTTGGATTCAGCCAGGACTCAAGAAACGATGGCAACTGTCAATCAGTTGGTGCGCCGACCGCGCAGCCCGAAAACCTACAAGAGCGCATCGCCCGCGCTGCAGAACTGCCCGCAGCGTCGCGGTGTGTGCACGCGTGTGTACACCACCACGCCGAAGAAGCCGAACTCGGCGATGCGCAAGGTGGCGAAGGTGCGCCTGACCAACGGCTACGAGGTCATCAGCTACATCGGTGGCGAAGGCCACAATTTGCAGGAGCACTCGGTGGTGCTGATCCGCGGCGGTCGCGTCAAGGACCTGCCGGGCGTGCGCTACCACACCGTGCGCGGCTCGCTGGATTGCGCCGGCATCGCCAAGCGCCGCAAGTCGCGTTCCAAGTACGGCGCCAAGCGTCCGAAGGGCTAATCGTCATGTCTCGTAAAGGTTCCCATCCCGCCCGCGTGATCCTGCCCGACCCGAAGCATGGCAGCGAACTGATCGCGCGCTTCATCAACATGGTGATGCGGAGCGGCAAGAAGTCGATCGCCGAGGGCATCGTCTACGGTGCGCTGGAGCAGCTGGGCCAGAAAAATCCGGAGCCGGTCGCGCTGGTCGAGAAGGCGCTGAACAACGTCGCGCCCGCGGTGGAGGTGAAGTCGCGGCGCGTCGGCGGTGCCACCTACCAGGTGCCGGTGGAAGTGCGCGCTTCGCGCCGCACCGCGCTGGCAATGCGCTGGACCATCGAAGCGGCGCGCAAGCGCGGCGAAACCTCGATGCCGCGCAAGCTGGCCGCAGAACTGTTGGATGCTTCGGAAAACCGCGGTGGCGCGGTCAAGAAGCGCGAGGAAACCCACCGCATGGCGGAAGCCAACAAGGCCTTCTCGCACTACCGGTGGTAATGAAGTCGGGCGCGCCGTAGCGGGCGCGCTGCAGAAAGTTCTTTGAATTGTTGAGTCGATCATGGCACGCACTACCCCCATCGAGCGCTATCGGAACTTCGGCATCATGGCCCACATCGATGCCGGCAAGACCACGACCACCGAGCGCATCCTCTTCTACACCGGCGTCAATCACAAGATTGGCGAGGTGCACGATGGTGCGGCCACGATGGACTGGATGGAGCAGGAACAGGAACGCGGCATCACCATCACGTCCGCGGCGACCACCTGCTTCTGGGATGGCATGGACCATTCCCTTCCCAAGCACCGCTTCAACATCATCGACACCCCCGGACACGTCGATTTCACGATCGAGGTGGAGCGCAGCTTGCGCGTGCTCGACGGCGCGGTGTTCGTGCTGTGCTCGGTCGGCGGCGTGCAGCCGCAGTCGGAAACCGTGTGGCGCCAGGCCAACAAGTACGGCGTGCCGCGGCTCGCGTTCGTCAACAAGATGGACCGCACCGGTGCCAACTTCGACAAGGTCGTCGGCCAGATGAAGTCGCGCCTCGGTGCGCATCCGGTGCCGATGCAGGTGCCGATCGGCGCCGAGGACAACTTCGAAGGCGTGGTCGACCTCATCAAGATGAAGGCGATCTATTGGGACGTCGAATCCCAGGGCCTGAAGTTCGAGTACCGCGACATCCCCGCCGAGCTCGTCGAGAAGGCGAAGAAGGCGCGCGAGCACATGGTCGAGTCGGCCGCGGAGACTTCCGAAGAGCTGATGAACAAGTACCTCGAAGAGGGCAACCTTTCCGAGGATGAGATCATTGCGGGCATCCGTTCGGGCACGCTGGCGTGTGACCTGGTGCCGGTGTTCTGCGGCACCGCGTTCAAGAACAAGGGCGTGCAGGCGATGCTGGACGCAGTGGTGCAATTGCTGCCGTCGCCGGCCGATCGTCCGCCGGTCAAGGGCATCGACGAGAGCGAGCACGAAGCCAGCCGTACGGCCGACGACAACGCGCCGTTCTCGGCGCTTGCGTTCAAGATCATGACCGATCCGTTCGTCGGCTCGCTCACGTTCTTCCGCGTCTATTCGGGCACGCTCAGTTCGGGCGACCAGGTGTACAACCCGGTCAAGTCGAAGAAAGAGCGCATCGGCCGCATCCTGCAGATGCACTCGAACGACCGCAAGGAAATCAAGGAAGTCTGTGCGGGCGACATCGCTGCGGCGGTGGGCCTGAAGGACGTCACCACCGGCGACACGCTGTGCGCGTCCGATCATGTGATCACGCTGGAGCGCATGACGTTCCCGGATCCGGTGATCGCGATGGCGGTCGAGCCGAAGACCAAGTCGGATCAGGAAAAGATGGGCCTCGCGTTGTCGCGTCTCGCGCAGGAGGATCCTTCCTTCCGCGTGCGCACCGACGAGGAATCCGGCCAGACCATCATTGCCGGCATGGGCGAGCTGCACCTCGACATCATCGTCGACCGCATGAAGCGCGAGTTCAACGTCGAGGCCAACGTCGGCAAGCCGCAGGTGGCCTACCGTGAAACCATCCGCAAGCCCGTGCGCCAGGAAGGCAAGTTCGTGCGTCAGTCCGGCGGCAAGGGCCAATACGGCCACGTCGTGCTGGAGATCGAGCCGCAGGAACGCGGCAAGGGCTACGAGTTCGAGAACGCGATCGTTGGCGGCGTGATTCCGAAGGAATACATCCCCGCGGTCGACAAGGGCATCCAGGAGGCCGTCGCCAACGGCGTGCTGGCCGGATTCCCTGTGGTCGACGTCAAGGTCCGCCTGGTCGACGGTTCGTACCACGAAGTCGACTCGTCGGAAATGGCATTCAAGATCGCGGGCTCGATGGGCTTCAAGGAAGGCTTCCGCAAGGCCGACCCGGTGCTGCTCGAGCCGATCATGAAGGTCGAAGTCGTGACGCCCGAGGATTACATGGGCGACGTGATGGGCGACCTGTCGCGCCGGCGCGGCATTCTGCAAGGCCAGGAAGACACGCCGTCGGGCAAGACGATCGACGCGATGGTGCCGCTGGGCGAAATGTTCGGCTACGCGACCTCGCTGCGTTCGATGAGCCAGGGCCGCGCCACCTTCACCATGGAATTCGACCATTACGCCGAAGCGCCGGCCAACATCGCCGAGACGATCATCAAGAAGAGTTGATGAAGCGGAAAGACGAACAGCGGGAACACGAGACAGGGAACAAAAACAGAGCAAGTTGCGTTCCCTGTTCCCGCCTCTAGAACACCAGACATCCAACACACGCGAGCATCAAAAGGTACAAACGTCATGTCCAAAGAGAAATTCGAGCGCAAGAAGCCGCATGTGAACGTGGGGACGATCGGTCACGTGGACCACGGCAAGACGACGTTGACGGCGGCGCTGACGAAGGTGGGCGCGGAGCGGTTTGGCGGGGAATTCAAGGCGTAC
>DATCSF010000026.1:0-4222 GCA_036568625.1 Rhodanobacteraceae bacterium
CTTCACGCCGGCGTCGAATTGCTGCGCGACCATGTACGCGTATGCGCGCGCCGCCTGCAGCGCGGTGTACATGTCGGCGAGCTTGGCCTGCATGATTTCGAAGCTGCCGATCGGTGCGTTGAACTGCTTGCGCTCGCGCACATAGGGCAGGGTGAAGTCGATGGCTGCCTGCATCAGCCCGATCGGGCCGCCCGACAGCACCAGCCGCTCGGTGTCGAGGCCGCCCATCAATACCCGCACGCCTTCGTTGATTTCGCCGACGCGGTTTTCGTCCGGGATTTCGCAATCCTCGAATACCAGCTCGCAGGTGTTGGAACCGCGCATCCCCAGCTTGTCGAGCTTCTGCGCGGTCGAAAAACCCTTCATGCCCTTTTCGACGACGAAGGCGGTGATGCAGCGGCTGCCGGCGGTGCGATCGGCCGTGCGCATGTAGACCAGCAGCACGTCGGCGTCGGGACCGTTGGTGATCCACATCTTGTTGCCGTTGGCGACCCACACGTCGCCACGCTTCTCGGCCTTGCACTTCATCGAGCCGACTACGTCGGAACCCGCGCCGGGTTCGCTCATCGCCAACGCGCCGACGAATTCGCCCGAGCACAATTTGGGGATGTATTTCCTGCGCTGCGCTTCGTTGCCGTTGTGGAAGATATTGTTGACGCACAGATTCGAGTGCGCGCCGTAGGACAACCCGACCGAACCCGACGCGCGCGAGATTTCTTCCATCGCCACCAGGTGCGCGAGATAACCCATCCCGCTGCCGCCGTATTCGGTGGGCACGGTGATGCCGAGCAGCCCCATTTCGCCGAGCTTCTTCCACAGGTCGGAGGGGAACAGGTTGTCGCGGTCGATCTGGTCCGCGCGGGGCGCGATTTCCTTCTCCGCGAACGCGTGCACGCTTTCGCGCAGCAGGTCGATGTCTTCACCGAGTTGGAAGGGACGCATTCGTCTTCCTCTTGCGTTACTCCGGCGAAAGCCGAAATCCGTGGTGCCGCATCCGCGCCGGTCGCAATTTTACTTCGTCATTCCGGGGCTGCCCGCGTCGCTCGCGGGGCAGAACCCGGAATCGGTCATCTGTGGCGCCAAACCGATTCCGGGTTCACCCCTTCGGGGCGCCCCGGAATGACGACAAAGGGCCGGGATACCTTTTCCCGAGTCCCGGTCCCGAGTCCCGGCTCTTACTGCCCGCGCATCCGCCCCAGGAACCGCGTTCCGTCATTGCCCATGGTCGGCAGCTTGATCTTGCCGACCGCGTTGATGCGTTCCTCGGCCATGCGATCGGCGGCCTTGTAGGTGGGGATGCCGTCGCGGTCGGCGATCTGGAAGATGCGGCCGACGTTGTAGTAGATGCTGCGCATCATGCGCATCGCGCGCTCGCGGTTGTAGCCGTCGATTTCCAGCGACACGTTCATCACGCCGCCGGCGTTCACCGCGTAGTCGGGCGCATACACCACGCCGCGCTTCATCAGTTCGTCGCCGACCTGGTCGGTGGAAAGCTGGTTGTTGGCGACGCCGCAGATGATCGGCGCCTTGATGCGGTCGATGGTTTGCTCGTTGACGGTGCCGCCCAGCGCGCAGGGGCTGAACACGTCGCAATCGACGTCGTAGATCTCATCGATGCCCACGGCTTCGCAGCCCAGCTCGTCGACGCAGCGCTGCACCGCGTCCTTGTTGATGTCGGTGACGAACACCTTGGCGCCCTGTTCGCGCAGCAGCTTGATGAATTCGCTGCCGACGTGCCCCGCGCCCTGCACCGCAAAGCGATATTTGCCGACTTCCTCGTTGCCGTGCTTGTAGTTGAGCGTCGCCATCACGCCCTGCAACGCACCGTAGGCGGTGAACGGCGAGGGATCGCCCGAACCGCCGTGCACCTGGTGCACGCCGGTGACGAATTCGGTTTCGCGGTAGACGTATTCCATGTCGTTGACATCGATGCCGACGTCCTCGGCGGTGATGTAACGTCCGTGCAGCGAATTGATGAAACGGCCGAACGCGCGGAACAGCGCCTCGGACTTGTCCTTGGCCGGATCGCCGATGATCACCGCCTTGCCGCCACCCAGGTTCAGGCCCGCCACCGCGTTCTTGTAGGTCATGCCGCGCGACAGCCGCAGCACGTCGTTCAGCGCTTCTTCGTCGGTCCTGTACGGCCACATCCTCAAGCCCCCCAGCGCGGGGCCCAGCACGGTGTTGTGGATCGCGATGATGGCCTTGAGGCCGGCATCCTTGCTCTGGCAAAACACGACCTGTTCGTGGCCGGTGGTGGAGAGGGTTTCGAAGATCATCGGTACTGGCTCCCGGCGCGCCTGATACGGGCGCGGAATACAAAGACGCGGCGCCCTGGAAGGGCGCCACGGACGGATTGCGTGCGTAGCCGCGACAGGCAGACCCCGCGTTCGCAGCCGCCTAGTGTAGCCGTGACGCGTGGCCCGGGACAGCCATCATTGAAAGCATGTTCTCAAGCTATACTTGCAACTTGCTGTTATAATTGGGTTTACATCGGGCCGATGGTCACGGCGCGCATTGCGGTGCATGCCCGTGCTGGCGCGCGGCGCGATACACCGGCTCCAGGCCTGGCGCGTTGGCGGTGAGGCTGGCGATGCGGTTGCCGGGCGAGGGGTGGGTGGACAGGAAGGCCGGTGCGCGGCTGCCGCTGGTCTTTTGCATGTTCTGCCACAGCGTGGCGGCCGCTGCCGGATCGAAACCTGCGCGCGCCATGTAGCGTTGGCCCAGCACATCGGCCTCGCTTTCCTGCGTGCGCGACCAGGGCAGCAACAGGCCAACCTCGGCACCGAGCCCGAGCAACGCCATGGTGCGGCCGGCATCGTTGCCACGGCTCGCGCCGTAGGCGGTCAACGCCGCCACGCCGGCCTGCGCGGCCATCTTGTCGGAGAAGCGTTCGGCCGAGTGGCGTGCCACGACGTGTGCGAGTTCGTGCCCGAGCACGGCCGCGAGCTGGTCCTGCGTTTTCGCAACCTTGAACATGCCGCGATTGACCCCGATGCGGCCACCCGGCACCGCAAAGGCGTTGGCGCTGTCGTCGTCGATGATCTCGATATCCCACTTCTGCGAATTCCACGGCGGCGGCAACACGCTGATCAACGCGTCGGCGACGCAGGTCGCGTAGGCGCGCTCGCGCGGCGCCTGGGCGAACTTGCCCTGCTGCCGCATCTGGTTGAACGCGGCGATGCCAAGCTGGTTCATCTGCGAGTCGGACACCAGCATCAACTGGCTGCGCCCGGTCGGACTGGTCGCGCAGGCCGTGGCCAGCATCGCGAGGAGGACAATCAGGATCATGCGCTTCATGCGGTGGATCTCCATCGAGGCCTTGCGGAAAGCATAGACGCACGGCGGGCGTGTGCAAGTCTGGACGCGATACGTTGCCAATCGAGCGCCGGCGAGGCAGGATGCCGCGACCACGACACCGATGTCGGAGCAAGCCCATGCGCGCATCGCTGGACAGCCAAGCCCGCGCCCGTTGCTGCATCGTCGGCGGCGGTCCCGCCGGGATGATGCTGGGCCTGCTGCTGGCGCGCGCCGGCGTGCCGGTGACGGTGCTGGAAAAACACGGCGACTTCCTGCGCGATTTCCGCGGCGACACGGTGCATCCGTCTACGCTTGGCATTCTCGATGAGATCGGCCTGCGCGAGACCTTCGACAAGCTGCCGCAGCGCCGCATCGATCATCTTGCCGGCATCATCGCCGGGCGCGAACAGCAGATCGTCGATTTTCGCGGCCTCGAGCCGTATGGCTACCTGGCGCTGGTGCCGCAATGGGATTTCCTGGACATGCTGGCCGACGCGGGCCACGCGTTTCCGACGTTCGACCTGCGCATGCGCCACCGTGCAGTGGAATTGATCGAAGAAAACGGGCGCACAGCCGGCGTGCGGGTCGAGTCGCCGGAAGGCGAGTACGAATTGCGCGCCGATCTGGTGGTCGCCTGCGACGGCCGCCATTCGACCTTGCGCACGGCGGCAGCGCTGAAGGCGCGCGAGTACGGCGCGCCCATGGACGTGTTGTGGTTCCGGATGCCGCGCAGCCAATCCGACCCGCAGGACACCTTCGGCATCGTCGATCGCGGCCACATGATGGTGTTGCTCAACCGCACCGACTACTGGCAAGTCGCATTCCTGGTGCCCAAGGGCAGCGACGCCGCCTTGCGCGCGCGCTCGATCGACGCCCTGCGGGAAACCGTGGCGCAACTCGCGCCGTTCCTGGCCGACCGAAA
>DATCSF010000027.1:0-2235 GCA_036568625.1 Rhodanobacteraceae bacterium
CGCAATGCGCCCACAATGTCACCGGCACGTTCGCGCACCTGCGCGAATTGCCAGTACCCCATCGCATCGTCGGGGGCGGCTGCAATCGCAGCTTCGAAGTTCACGGACGCACCATGCAGGTTGCCGAGCTCAGCCTGCAGCAGTGCATACAGGCGCAGGACATCGGGTTGTCCTGGAGCCATCGCCAGTGCATCCGCTAGCGCGCGCTGTACGGAGGGAAAGTTCCCGTCGGCAAGTGCGTCGCCGACGCGTCCGATCAGCGTGCGGAGCCGCGGGTCAAGCAAGGACTGCCTGCGCTCGATCTTCGCAGCGTCGGACGCCGGTGGCGCGAAAAGGCGATCAGCGAGTCCCATCAGTCGGCCCCGGCGACCGGATCGATGTCGGCCGGGTAGCACCAATGATCGAGCATGGGCGCAAGGATCGGCAACACGGGTTCAAAAGATTGGCGATACCGCTGCCAGCGCCCGGCACCCTTGCGGTTGATCGGTTCGATCACCTGTGTGTAGCTGGGTGTGGCGATGAAGCCCTTCTCCCTCGCGCGTGCCTCGTATTGCAGCATTGAACCCGGATCGTCGAGACCGAGGAACGTCGCGATACGCGCCGTCTGGGAGGCGGTATCGGCGATCAGGTCCTCGTAGCGGGATATGAAGACATCGGGCTGGATCAATTTCGCGTGATACAACCAGTTTTCCATGGCAGCCGCGTACGCCACGGCCAGATGTTCCAGCGACCGGCTCGCGGCGGCCAGCGGTGCGGCGCGGAAATTCTGCATGTAGCAACTCAGGATAACGTCGCACGGGTGGCGTAAAGCGAGGATGAATTTCGCCCGCGGAAACATCCGATGGATCATCGGCAGCCACAACATGTTGAGGGGATTCTTGTCTACGAGCCTCGCATCCCAGCGCCTGGGCACCTTGCTGCAGGCGAGCGTAACGTAACCCTTGCGCAATTCGTCGCAATCGCGCTGATCCAGCTTGCATAGGCCATCTGGAACCGAAACGTTGAAGTTCTCCAACTGGTCCGAGAGCGTGTTGAGGAACGGCCGCTCATCCATCGACTGCAACTGCGGATGGGCATCCAGCATCTGCTCCAGCAGAGTGGTGCCGGAGCGTGGGAAGCCGACCACGAATACCGGTGATTCCAATTCATCCGGGGCCTTCAACTCCGGCCATCCGCGATAATCAGTTTCCGCCAGCCGATCGTTCGCATGTGGAAGTGGCGGTGCGCCCGGCTTGAACAGATGCGGCGCGTACTCACCAATTTCCGCGATCTGGAGTTCATGCGCGATGCCCAATGCGCGCATCACAGCTGGGTAATCTCCGCACTTGTCGCAGGCCTTGGCCAATGAAAAAAAATGACCGTAGTCCAAATCGCTGCCTGGTCCGATTTGCTCGAGCAATCCGCGCGCATCGTCGTACGCACGCATCCGCATCGACAACTGTGCACGCTGCACGGCAACTTCGCGACGGACTCCGGGATCCCCAGCGGCGCCACTTGCTACGATGCGGTCAAGCAAGGCCTGCGCTTCATTGAGGCGATTGATCCGCTCGTAACTTTTTGCCAACAGCAACTGCGCGGCGCTGTCCCCGGGCGAACGTTGGAGCAGGTCTTCCAGCAGTTCCACCGCGTCCCGCATTTCACCGATCTGGGTCAGCATGTCCGCCAGTTCACACTGCTGGTCGTCCGGCAACGGCAGCCATTCCCGCCATGGCCGCAACAGGTTGTCGGCGCGCGAATCCCGGCAGGCAATGCATGCGCGCGCGGCGTGGATTCGAATGCTGGCCGAATTCGGCGCTTTCCCGAATGCCCGCATCAGGGTGTCCCGTGCTTCGAGGAATTTGCCCAACTGCAAGCGCAAGAGGCCTAGCTGTTCCAGGCGGTCCGGTTGGTCGGGAGAAAGTCCAACCGCAGTTTTCGATGCGCGCTCGGCGCCCTCGCGGTCGCCCGCCAATTTCAATGCAGTGGCGTAATTTGCCCAATGCATGCTGTCGTCGGGGGCAAGTTCGGTCAGGCGCGCGTATGGAGCAAGCGCATCCTCGAATCGCCGCTGCCGCTGCAGGCTGATTCCCAGCAACAACAACACATTGTGTTGGTCTGGCGTACGCTGTAGTTGGCGCCGGGAAAGCTGCTCTGCCGTCACCGCGTCGCCGGAACGAAGTGCCGCGACAATCGGGGCGGTCAGGTTGTCATCGGTCATCTCGAACTACACAAAAAAGGGGCCGCACGAGCATAGCT
>DATCSF010000028.1:0-5578 GCA_036568625.1 Rhodanobacteraceae bacterium
AGTGGCTGCGCCAGAGCTACAGCGTCGCGGCGGGCGACCTGGGTTCCTACTACATCAGCACGACGCACAGCGACGCGACCGGCGGCGCGCAGGGCTTTGCTGGCTGGTCGCCGTCGGACGCCATTTCGGTTTCGCGCCACAGTCTCGCCGAATACGTGCAGCTCGAATCGAACCTCACCGACAACTTCGACATATCGTTGGCGGCGCGCCATTCGAACTATTCGGATTTCGGCAGCAATACCTCGTACGCGCTGTCCGGCCGCTATCAGTTCTCCCAGGCATTCGCGATCCGCGGCACCGTGTCGACCGGCTTTCGTGCGCCGACGCTGGGGCAGGAACACTACTTCGAAACCTCCTCGACGGCGTTCGGCGCCGGCAACAACCTCGGCTTGCCGGAAGGCATCTACCTGCGCGGCATCGTGCCCTCGACGCTGCCACTGGCTGCGTTGCTGGGCGGCGAACCGCTGAAGCCGGAGAAGGCCAAGAACTACACGATCGGCGCGGTGTGGACGCCGAACAACGCCTTCACCGCGACGCTCGATGTGTACCAGGTCGTCGTGGACAACCGCATCGCACTGTCCAGCACCATTCCGCTGACCACGCCCGAGGTGTTGACCTACCTTGCGAGCCACGGTGTCACGGCTCCGGGCTACAGCGGCTTCAACTATTTCACCAACGCCGGCACGGTACGCTCGCAGGGCATCGACCTCGTGACCACCTATCGCAGTGATTTCGGCAACGCGGGCAGCCTGCTCACCACGCTCAGTGCCGACTACCACAAGAACAAGGTCACCAAGGTCGAGCCGAATCCCGCGATCCTCGATTCGCTGGGCGTCAACTTCCAGCGCTTGAACCGCAATGCCATCAAGGGGCTGATGGCCGACGCCGCGCCGCGCAGCAAGCTGATCCTGGACGAACGTTACGACGTGGGCAACTGGGAAGTCGGCGCTACCCTGACCCGCTATGGCAGCGTCACCAGTTACAGCTCGACCAGCTACATCTTCGACCAAGTCTATTCGCCGGAGTGGACCCTCGACCTCAACGTGAACTATTTCCTGGACAAGTGGACGTTCACGCTGGGCGGCGACAACGTGCTCAACAACTATCCGGACAGGACCCGAGCGGGCCAGAATACCAATGGCGTGTTCCCGTATTCGCAACTTTCTCCGTTCGGGTTCAGCGGCGCGTATTTCTACGGCAAGATCGCGTACCGGTGGTAACGCGTTCGTTGTATGTTGGCGGAGCCGCGCCACGCGCGGCTCCGTGATGGAGGGAATCCGATGAGGTCGTTCCGTATGCTGCTGCCGGGTATGGCGATTGCGGTGGCTGCAAGCGCATTCGCGTCCAGCGCGCCAATCAAGGGTTTCCCGCCTGCGCTGCAATCCGCCGATCTGGTGTTGCGCGACGCGACCATCGCGACCCTTGATCAGCTGCAGCCGGAGGCGCAGGCGATTGCGATCCGCGACGGCAGGATCCAGGCCGTCGGCAGCAACGAATCGATTTCGCACTACATCGGCAAGCAGACGGAGGTGCTGGATTTGCACGGCGCGTTCGTCACGCCGGGCTTCATCGAAGGCCACGGCCACCTGATGGAGACCGGCGCATCCCTGATGCAGGTGAACGTCGGCAGGGCGAAGAACTGGGACGAGATCGTCGCGATCGTGAAAACCGCGGTGGCCAAGGCCAGGCCGGGCCAGTGGATCGTCGGCCAGGGCTGGCAGCAGGCCAAGTGGGGCAAGGTGCCGCAGCCGAATATCGACGGGCTGCCGTTGCCGGACAGCCTGAATGCGGCATCGCCGAACAATCCGGTGCTGCTCAACCACGCGAGCGGGCACGGCATCTACGCCAACGCGCTGGCGCTGAAACTCGCCGGCGTCACCGACCAGACCCCCGATCCGTCCGGCGGCAGCATCGTGCGCGACGCGCAGGGTCGCGCGATCGGCATGCTGCGCGACACCGCGGCCGATCCGGTGTTCGCCGCGTACAACCGTCATCTCGAATCGCTGTCACCCGCCGCGCGCGAGGCCCGACGCGAGAAGGCGCTGCAGCTCGCCGTGCAGAACGAAATCAGCAAAGGCATCACCACCTTCGTCGACCAGGGCGCGGATTTCGAAACCATCGACTGGTTGAAGCAACAGGCGGCCAAGGGCCTGCCGTTGCGGCTGTACATCAACGTCGGTGTGCTGGACGTCGCGAAACTCGACAAGAACCTTGCGAAGTACAAGACCATCGGTTACGCCGACAATCACTTCACCGTGCGTGGCGTGGGCGAGGACGTCTCCGACGGCGCGCTGGGCACGCGCAGCGCGTGGTTCCTGAAGCCGTACAGCGACGCGCCGCACATCACCGGCAAGAACGTCACCTCGATGAACGATCTTTCGCAGATCGCACGGATCGCGGCGCGCGACGGGTTCCAGGTGTCGATCCACGCGATCGGCGACCGTGCCAACCGCGAACTGCTGGACATGTACCAGAAGATCTTCGAGGAAGACCCCGCCGCACGCGCGTTGCGCTGGCGCATCGAGCACGCGCAGCACCTTAATCCGGCCGACATTCCGCGCTTCGCCGAACTCGGCGTGATCGCGTCGATGCAATCGATCCACACCTGTTCGGATGCACCGATGGTGGTGCCGCGCCTCGGCGAGCAGCGCGCGAAAGAGGGCGCCTACGTCTGGAAAAAACTGATCGACAGCGGCGCGATCGTGCTGGACGGCACCGACACGCCGGTCGAAGACACCAATCCGATCCCGAACTTCTACTGCGGCGTCACCCGTGCGTACGATCACGGCAAGAAGACGTTCTTCCCGGACGAGGCCAAGACGCGGATGCAGGAATTGAAGTCCTACACCTGGAACAACGCCTACGCGATCTACCAGGAAAACGAACTGGGCTCGCTCACCCCCGGCAAGCTGGCCGACATGGATGTTTTCTCCGGCAACCTGTTGACCCTGCCGGCGAACGACATCCTGCGCACGCGGGTGCTGTACACCATCATCGGCGGCAAGGTCGTGTATCAACATCCGGGTGCGGAGAAATGGCGCAAGGGCCAACAGTTCCAGGCGATGCCGGAATTCGATCACGCCGAGTGACGCGGGTAGAGATGCTTCGTTTTTGCTCGTCATCCCGGAATCGCGAAACGATATCCGGGACCCAGTGACGTCGAGCCTTAACCTCCAGAAAGATACTGGATTCCCGCTTTTTCGGGAATGGCGACAAATGTATGGCTCGATAACGGTTATGGCCTGAGAGTCTTTCGCGATTTGTGGCGCCACTTGGAAGATGTGACACAACGATGCACGTATTGGTTCTCGGCAGCGGCGTCATCGGCGTGAGCAGCGCCTGGTATCTCGCGCGCGCGGGCTTCGAGGTGACGGTGGTCGATCGAGAAGCCGGCCCGGCGCTGGAAACCAGTTTCGCGAATGCCGGCCAGATCTCGCCCGGCTACGCTGCGCCGTGGGCCGCGCCCGGCGTGCCGCTGAAAGCGCTGAAGTGGCTGTTCTCGCGGCACGCGCCGCTGGTGATCAAGCCGGGCCTCGATCCGCACCAGTACATCTGGCTGGCGCAGATGCTGCGCAACTGCACTGCCGCGCGCTACGCGGTCAACAAGGCGCGCATGTTGCGCCTCGCGCGCTACAGCGCCGAGTGCCTCAACGAACTCGCGGACGAACTCGGCATCGATTACGAAGCCCGCAAGCTCGGCACGCTGCAACTGTTTCGTACGCAGTCGCAATTGGATGGCGCGGGCAGTGACATCGCGGTGCTCGAGCAATACGGCGTGCCGTACGAACTGCTCGATCACGCCGGCATCGTGAAAGTGGAACCCGCATTGGCGGATGTAGCGGATCAATTCACCGGCGCGCTGCGCCTGCCGAGCGACCAGACCGGCGATTGCGCGATGTTCACGCGCCTCTTGGCCGAGCGCGCGAGAACAGCGGGCGTGGCTTTCCGCTTCAACGCCACGGTGGAAGAGCTGGAGACATCCGCTGATCGCATTACCGGCGTGCGCATCGACGGAAAGATGGCACGCGCCGATCGCTACGTGCTGGCGCTTGGCAGCTACACCCCGCGCCTGCTGGCGCCCCTGGGCATTCGGCTTCCGGTGTACCCGTTGAAGGGCTATTCGTTGACGGTTCCCGTCACCGATGCGTCGAAGGCACCCCTGTCCACCGTGCTGGATGAAACGTACAAAGTCGCGGTGACGCGCTTCGAAACGCGTATCCGCGCGGGCGGCACCGCCGGCGTGTGCGGCTTCGACCTGTCGCAACCAATGCGGCGGCGGCGGACGTTGGAAAAAATCGTCGCCGGCTTGTACCCGCGCGGCGGCGATCCGAAACAGGGAGAGTTCTGGGCGGGGTTGCGCCCCGCGACACCGGATGGCACGCCCGTGGTCGGCGGCACGAACTTCAAGAACCTGTTTCTCAACACCGGTCACGGCACGCTGGGCTGGACGATGGCGTGTGGCTCGGGACGCTATCTCGCCGACCTGATAGCCGGTGCGATGCCGCACATCAGCAGCGAAGGGCTGGGTATTTCGAGGTACCGACGCGCAAGCGGTGAGGCCAGAAGCGGCGGAAAAATTTCTTTCGTCATTCCGGGGCCATCGCCGGTTTCATCGGCGATGGAACCCGGAACCCAGCGACTTTGCTCCGGTTCGGAAAGTCACTGGGTTCCGGGTTCGCCTGCGATGAAGCCGCAGGCGCCCCGGAATGACGAGATAAAAAGCGATTGCTGACATGTATCGCGAGTCAGGATTGGTTTTGCTTCATGATTCACAACGATGAGAAGAGACTTCCATGTCGTCAACGACGATCCAATCCGCCGGCGACGACCATCGCCTGAAGCGCCACATCGGCACGGTCGGGCTGCTGTTCACGGCGGTGGGTTCGATCATCGGTTCCGGTTGGTTGTTCGGCGCGATGAACGCCGCGCAGCAGGCTGGCCCGGCATCGATCATTTCGTGGCTGGTCGGCGCGGTGATGATCCTCCTCATCGGACTCACCTACGCGGAACTCGGCACGATGTTCCCGGTGTCGGGCGGGGTGGTGCGGTTTCCGCACTTTGCGTTCGGTTCGTTCGCGAGCTACATCTCCGGCTGGATCACCTGGATCGCGACCGTCGCGGTCGCGCCGCTGGAGGTGCTGGCAGTGCTGCAATACGCGGCCAACTACATTCCCTGGTTGCAGACCCTGAAGGACGGATCGCCGGTGCTGACCACGCCGGGGCTCGGCATCGCCTGCGCGCTGCTGTTGCTGTTCGTCCTCATCAACATGCTGGGGGTGCGCTGGTTCGCGCGCATCAACAACATGCTGGTGGTGTGGAAGGTCGGCATCATCGTCGTCGCGGTCGTCGCGTTTTTCGTGGTGCAATTTCACCCGGGGCATTTCTTCGCGCCGCAATACGGCGGCTTCATGCCGATGGGTTGGCATGGCGTGTTTTCGGCGGTGGCGACCGCGGGCGTGGTGTTCTCCTATCTCGGGTTTCGACAGGGCGTGGAACTGGCGGGCGAAACCCGCAATCCGCAACGCAACGTGCCGATCGCGATCCTGGGTTCGCTGGCGCTGTGCACGATCATCTATGT
>DATCSF010000029.1:0-4641 GCA_036568625.1 Rhodanobacteraceae bacterium
TCAAGAAAAAAGTCTCCGCTGATGCGCACACGCGTCAGCTTGCCGTCGCGAACCTCGAAGTCCGCCACCACCAGCTTGCCGCCTGGCATCTTGTATTCCCCGTGCATCGCGCGATTGTGCACCGCCTGCGGCGAGGCGTACAGATGTCGGTCAAGCGGTCGCCTCGATGCGATCCACCCTCCGCAACCCCCGCGGCAGCAAGCCTCCGCGTTGCGCGCGGCTGCCGCCGTATTCCACGAGGTCGGCCCATTTGAGGATCAATTTGCGTTGACCGGCGTACAGCGTCACTTCGCCTGAACCCTCCGTCACCACCGCGATGCCGGCCACGCGTTCCCCACCCGATTGCAATTTGGCCCTGGGGATTTCGATCAGCTTGTTGCCGCGGCCGCGGTCAAGTTCCGGCAGGTCCGCGACCGAGAACATCAGCAAATGGCCTTCCGTGGTCACCGCGACGATGCGGTCGCGCGCGGGATCGTTGACGTACGCGGGTGCGAGCACGCGTGCGTCGTCGTCCATGTTGATGACCTGCTTGCCGGCCCTCTTGTTGGCGAGCAGGCCGTCGAAACGGGTCAGGAAGCCATGGCCGGCGTCGGTGGCGAGGATCAATTGGGTCGCGTTGTCGCCGATGGCGACCGCATCGAAACGCGCGCCGGCCGGCGGCGTGAAGCGTCCCGTCAGCGGCTCCCCGTTGCCGCGCGCCGAGGGCAATGTGTGTGCGGGGGTGGAATAACTGCGCCCCGTCGAATCGAGGAACACCGCCTGCTGCGAACTCTTGCCGCGCACGCTGGCGAGGTATTTGTCGCCCTCGCGATAGGAAAGCTCCGCGGCCGCGACGTCGTGACCCTTGGCCGCGCGCGCCCAGCCTTTTTCGCTGAGCACGATGGTGACGGGCTCGGACACCACCAGCTCGCTCGCGTCCAGGGCCTGCGCAGCGGCGCGTTCGACCAGCGGCGAGCGGCGCGTGTCGCCGTACTTGTCGGCGTCGGCCTTGAGTTCCTGCTTGATCAGGGTTTTCAGGCGCGCCTTGGACTTCAGCGTCACGTCGATCTTCGCGCGTTCCTCTTCCAGGGCGTCGCGCTCGGCATTGAGCTTCATTTCCTCGAGACGCGCGAGCTGTCGCAGTTTCGTTTCGAGGATGTAGTCGGCCTGATCCTCGGAAAGCCCGAAGCGCTTGATCAGCGCCGGTTTCGGCTCGTCCTCGTGGCGGACGATGCGGATCACCTCGTCGAGATTGAGGAACGCGGTGCGCAGGCCTTCCAGCAGGTGCAGCCGGCGTTCGACTTTTTCCAGACGATGCTGCAGGCGTTTGGTCACCGTGTCGCTGCGGAAGCGCAGCCACTCTTCGAGAATCTGCTTGAGCGTCTTGACCTGCGGACGACCGTCCAGTCCGATCATGTTGAGGTTGACGCGGAAGCTCTTCTCGAGATCGGTGGTGGCGAACAGGTGCTGCATCATCGCGTCGGTGTCGACGCGATTGCTGCGCGGGATCAAAACCAGCCGCACTGGATTCTCGTGGTCGGATTCGTCGCGGAGATCCTCCAGCATTGGCAATTTCTTCGCGCGCATCTGCGCCGCGATCTGTTCGATCACCTTCGCAGGCGACACCTGGTGCGGCAGTGCGGTCAGCACGATGTTGCCGCGTTCCTCCACGTACACCGCGCGGCAGCGGACGGAACCATTGCCGGTCGCGTACAGGGCGGCGAGTTCGTTGCGCGGCGTGATGATTTCGGCAATGGTCGGAAAATCCGGCGCCTTGATGTGTTCGCACAGGTCGGCGATGCTGGCGGAAGGTTCATCCAGCAAGTGGATGCACGCCGCCGCGACTTCGCGCAGGTTGTGCGGCGGAATGTCGGTGGCCATGCCGACGGCTATACCGGTGGAACCGTTGAGCAGCACGTGCGGCAACCGCGCCGGCAGCCACGACGGTTCCTTGAGCGTGCCGTCGAAGTTGGGCGCCCAATCGACCGTGCCCATCGGCAATTCGCTGAGCAGCAATTCGGCGATCGGGGTCAGGCGCGATTCGGTGTAACGCATCGCCGCGAAGCTTTTGGGATCGTCCGAGGAACCGAAATTACCCTGGCCGTCGATCAGCGGGTAGCGATACGAAAACGGCTGCGCCATCAGCACCATCGCTTCGTACACCGACGTGTCGCCGTGCGGATGGAACTTGCCGATCACGTCGCCGACCGTGCGCGCGGACTTTTTCGGTTTGGCGGTGGCGGCCAGGCCCAGCTCGCTCATCGCATACACGATTCGGCGCTGCACCGGCTTCAGCCCGTCGCCGATGAAGGGCAGGGCGCGATCCAGCACCACGTACATCGAGTAGTCGAGGTACGCGCGCTCGGCGTATTCGCGCAGCGGGATCTGTTCGAAATTGGCTTGCAGGGGAGTCATGTCAATCCATCACCCCGGCGCAAACCGGAATGGGTGTCGTGATAATCGGACAATTGTCGCGGGATGCGCGCGTCAATGCACGCGTTCGGTTTCGACGCCCAGTTTCGCGAGCTGCGCCTGCACACTGTCGGGGCCGGCCAGGTGCCCCGCGCCAATCGCGACGAACAGGGTGCCGTGCTGTTTCAGCAGGCCTGCGATCTTCCGCGCGAAGTTGCGGTTGCGATCGACCAGCAGCACCTCGTACAGCTTGGGATAGTGCCGGCGCATGTCGCCATTCACGGTTTCCGCGATGTTCGCCACGTCGCCGGCCCGCCACGCGTGGATCAGCGCCTTGATCTGCCCGGGGCCCTTGGCGTAGCCGGCGAGCACGTTGCGCAACAAGTCCATCTGCAACGACGAAGGCAGGCCCGCGAAATACCTGATTTGTTCTTCGGCGGTCTCGAACGCGCCAACCGGCTTGCCGGCCGTTTTGAATTCGTGCTCGAGTTGCCGGTCGGCGCCGGATTTCGGGTCGTAGCCGGCCTTGACGATCGGTGCGACCGTGATCGTCAATGCGGCCAGCCACGGTTTCATGGCATCCAGCGTGGCGGCGCCGCCCGCGATGTCGAGCGTCCTGGCCGCCGCATCCAGGCGTGCACGATCGGCATCGTCAAGTTGGGTGGAGAGCGGGTGTTGCGGGTCCATCCCGTATTGCAGCACCAGCATCTGCATGCCGAGGGAACCATCGTCGTTCTCTTCCAGGTACAACGTGCCGCTGGATTCCAGCGCCTTGTCCAGCGCGGGGAAATGCCACCCGGCATGCTCGGGCAGAACATGCACGGTGCCGAACAGGTACACCGTGGCGGTGGCGCTTTTCGTCACCCACAACGCGGGGTCGGCCAATGCCGGGGTGGCGATGAGCGCGAATGCGAGGGCAAGGCAGATGCGTTGCAGCGATTTCATCGGGGCACGGTGCGGAATGGGTGCGCGCATTGTGTCACGCGCCGGTTATTTGCCGGCCTGGCTCGTCGCCGTTTGGTGCGCCATCACCGGATCGGCCGCGTACATTGCATGTCTGGCCCATGCCTGCGCTGCCTCGAACTTGAGCTGTCGGGCGCGCGCCGACCGCTGTGGCGAGAGCAGTACCTGATGCCAGGCGGCCTTCGCCTCCGCTTTCCGTCCCATGTTGGCCGCCAGACGCGCCTGCGACATCTCGGCGCGAAGAAAATCGGGCATTGCCGCCGTGGCGCGCTCCAGCACCTGCAGCGCGGCGTCGGTGTCGTGCAGGAGCAGCAAGGCATGCGCGCGCGCCAGCCAACCCTCCCGACTTTGCGACCAGCCGTCGGCCCGGTCCAGCACGTCCAGGGCTTCATCCGGCCGATGGTCGTTGACCAGCAGTGATGCCAAGGCGACGCCACTTTCGTGATCCCATGGCGCGCGCGCCAGCGCGGGCTCGTAGCGGAGTTCGGCTGCGTGCGTTTGTCCTGCCGCCGCCATCGTGGCGGCCGCAGCCACTTGCCGGTTTTCGTTCAGCAGCGTGAGTGCCCGGTTTCCGGCCCAAACCGCTGTTGGAAGTGCCGCGCAGATCGCGACCAGGCTGGCGACGCGCTGCCAGTCGCGACGATGGCCGCGTGCACGCGCAGCATCGAGTGCCCTCGCGGGCGTCGCTCCAGCAAGGCACCCGAGCACCACCCAGAACAGCAGCGCCGTTGCAGGCGTATGCAGTGGGGCCGATGCCACGGCCAGCATGAAAAGCACGCCAAGCGACGCGGCGAGCGCGGGACCAGCTGAAGCGAGGGCACGGGCCGACGCTTGAGCATCGCCAGATGATTGGTTGGCAGCGGACGCACGGAGCGGATCGAGCGCGCGCCACGCAGCGTACGTCCCCATCACGAACAGCGCGAGCAGCAGAAGTCCGCCCGGAACGCCTGCCTCGACGCCCATTTCGAGGAAGTCGTTGTGCGCGTGGGCGGTCAGCAAATCAGGAAGCCGGCTGCGCGCGACCGGATCCAGCGGCGCCGCGACGGCACGTAGCCCATCGGGCAGCGCCAGTGCGAAATGATCGAGGCCGTAACCAAATGGCCTGGCGGCGATCAAATGCAGCGACGCCTGCCACAAGTGCAGGCGGGCGAGCACGGAATGAAAGTCGCCCCAACGCTGCAAGGTTTCAGCATCACCGCGACCGAACAAAAAGTAGGCGAGCGATCCCACCACGACCAGGCTCGCGAGAACAACGTGCATCGACCGTCGCGGCATGCGGGCTTCGGG
>DATCSF010000030.1:0-30801 GCA_036568625.1 Rhodanobacteraceae bacterium
CCCACGCACCTGCCGCGCACGCGGCGGCCAGGAAAACGACGAGCAGCAGCAGACCGGAGCGAGAGGCTCTCATCGCGCACCTCCAGAACGAAACGCTCCCGCGAACGTACACCCGGTCGCACGGCGAGCCAAGTGCCGTCAGGCACGCGCGGCGAGGTGGCGACACCGCGCGACCGCGGGGTCCGGCCCCACGCGGATGCACGATTATTTCGAGAACGTCCGCCGCGCCTTGAATGTCGCCGGGGCAGTCGCTGCATGCGCTGCCCGCGTGTCGAGCTCGTCGCGCGGCGCCGGTGCGCGCGCGGCCCCTTCGGCGGAATCTGCCTGGGCCTGCTGCGCCTTCAGCAGTTCCTGCACCTGAGTCTTCAAGGCTTCCATCTGAACGGTATGCCGGTGCAGCGCGGCCATGATCGCCCACAGCACGATGCAGAGGACGACGAGCAGAATGCCGATGTCGGTGATGGTCATCGCGTTACCTCGCGGCCGGGGCACCCCGGGGATGCGGCAGGCTGGGGCAAGAAAGCCCGGTCGTTTTCCCCGCGGCATCCCCTATCCCTGTCCAGCATACAAGCAACATTCATGCCCGTGCACAGCCGGGTGTTCGGCTTGTGCGCGGTGTCGCAAACTCGGCCAAGCTGTTCAGGTGGGCTGCCGAGCGGCAGCGCTGCCAAGGGATGTACGGGGGTTGCCATGCCCGGTTCGGTCCTTGCCCGACCCAGCATGGTCGCGTCGTGATAATCGGGTATTAGGTCTGTTTAATTCACGTGATATTCAAATATATAAACATGCTCATTTCATTTCATTCAAAAAGAGTCATTGAAATGTTCAGCGCTGGTTTTAGCAGGGTGCGGATACTGGATTCTCCGCTGGCCGAAGGCATTCAAGGATGGTATCTGCGGCACATACGGTTTTATCGGCGTGTTTCGTGTCGATCGGCGTATCGGCGCTCGGGCTTTGCGTGTTGGTTCCGATCAGCAAACCCGTCGGTCTGCTTGATCATCCGGATGCCCGCAAGCGGCATGCATTCGCCACGCCGCTGGTCGGCGGACTGTCGATTTTCGTGGGCATGCTGGCCGGATGGCTGTGGCTTGGACAGGCCCAGCGGTTCGACGACATCGTGCTGGCGACCGCGTGCGTGCTGGTGGCGTTGGGTGCGCTGGACGATCGTTACGGCCTGCGCGTCAGCGTGCGGGTGGTCGTGCAGATCGCGGCCATCCTGACCGTGATTTCCACCACGGGCGTGTACGTCCATTCACTCGGCATCCTGCACGGGTACGATTTGCGGCTGGGCTGGCTCGGCATTCCATTCACCGTGCTTGCCGTGATCGGGTTGATCAACGCCTTCAACCTGATGGATGGGATCGATGGCTTGGCGGGTTGTCTTGCGCTGGTCAGCACCGGCGCGATTGCACTGCTGATGGCGCCGAACATGCCGGCGCCGCTCACGGTGATGGTGTTGTTGCTGGCCGCCGCCCTGTATCCGTTCCTCGTGGCCAACCTGGGACTGCTGGGCCGCAAGGCCAAGGTATTTCTGGGCGATTCCGGGAGCGTGGTGCTGGGTTACATCATTGCGTGGACGTTGATCGCACTCAGTCAAAGCACCCCGCGCAATATTTCGCCGGGCCTGGTGCTTTGGTGCGTCGCGCTGCCCGTGATGGATACCCTGGCGGTAATTTATCGTCGCCTGAAACGCGGCGTTTCGCCATTTACGCCGGACCGCACGCACATCCACCACCTATTGATGAACACCGGATTGGGGCCGCGCAGGACGCTGGTATATCTGGTGGCATTCGCCATGGCGTTGCCTTTCGTGGGCGTGGTGATCCATTCGCAATTCGGTGCGATTGCCAATCTCGTGGCCTTCGTGGTGGTGGCGGCGGCCTACGGCGTGTTCACCTCGCAGCTGGAGCGCAAACAGGCCGCGCTGATGCAGGTACCGAGTGTGGCTGCGCGACCTGCACCGGCGGTACCGGTTCGTGGGCATCGCACGCTTTCGCCTCAAGCCACTCCGGAAGCCAGATTGGACAACGCCGGACTGTCGGGCAGGGATTGCCGATCTGCACGCCGTTGACGCCCGAAGGGGAAGTCGCATGGGCGTGCGAGTGGTGCACAGGTGATCCAGGGGTTCCTCAAGTGATGGCCGGAACGGCGCCGGGTTCTTCCAGCACTTCGCCGTAAGTTTCCAACGTGCGGCGGATGACGATGCGTTCGTCGAACTCGGCCAGTGCCTTGGTGCGCGCCGCCAGGCCGAGTTTTCTGGCCAGCTCCGGCGCATCCAGCAGGCGGGCGATGGCGGCGGACAGCGCATCGGCGTTTTTCGGCGGCACGACCAGCCCGTCCACGCCATCCGTGACCGCGTCGCGGCAACCCGGCATGTCCGTGGTGATCCGCGGGATCGCGCACGCGGCCGCCTCGATCAGCGACCTGGGCAGGCCCTCGCGGTAGTAACTCGGCAGCACGAAGATGTCGGTCGACGCGAACAGCTTGGGCATGTCGTCCACGTGGCCGGTCCACTCGATCGCGCCTTCGTCGGCCCAGCCGCGCACCGTTGCCTCCGGGACGGCGGCGGGATTGCCGGGGTCGGAAGCACCCGCCAGCAGGAAGCGTACCCGTCGCCCCTGCGCGCGCAGGCTACGCGATGCCTGCACGTATTCCGCGAGCCCCTTTTCCCATAACAGGCGCGCCGCCAGCAGCACGCGCGGCGGCTCGTTGCGCGGCCGGGATCGCGGCACGAACCGCGTGCAATCCACGCCGGAGCCGGCGATCACGCGCACACGTGCGTCCTCGATCAGGCCGTGGCGTTCGAACATGCGGGCGTCGTCGCGGTTTTGCAGGATCAGCCGCGAACGCCTGCCGCGCAGCGCAAGCCGCATCAAGGTGCGCACCAGCGGGCGCAGCAGGCGCGCGCGGCGATCATCGCTGGCAAATACGTAACCCAGACCCGCGACTGCATTGATGCGCGCCGGCACCCCGGACAGCATCGCGGCGAGCGAGCCGTACACCGCGCACTTGATGGTGAAGTTGTGCACCAGCGTCGGCCGCTCGCGCCTGAACAGCGCGACCAGCTCGGCGAGCGCGCGGACCTCGCGAAGTGGGTTCAGGCTGCGGCGATCCATTGCCGCCAGCGGCATCCAGCGCAGGCCCAGTTCGCCGAAGCGCGCTCCATATTCGCCAGGCGGCGAAATCAGCAGCACGTCGTGGCCCGCGGCCTGCACCGCCAACGCCAGCGAGCGCCGGAAGTTGTAGAGATACCAGTCGGTATTGGCGAACAGGATGATCTTCGACATGCGGTCACCTGACGCTCGGCGCGGGTCTAATGTGGTCATGGCGAGGCCTTGCAACTCGCCTCCACCCGGTGGATCGCATCGGTGTATTGCCCGAACTCAGGCGTCACCGGGCCCGGCGCGTACGGACCATTGGTCTGCCATGCACTGCCATGCCCATAGATCCAGACGTACTCGCTGGCTGCCTTGTAAGCGGCGCGAAGGCGCTCTTCGAACCGCCCCGGGCTTTCGCGTGCCGCCTTGTTCGTCCGGGTGGGACCGAGCGGCCACAAACCGGGCGCACCGCTGAGGTGCATCGAGGCTGCACTCTTTCCCATAAGCCTTGCGAAGCCGCTTTGGGTTCGCTGTACCGAGGGCTCCATGCCTTCGGCATTTCTGCTGTACGTCTGTTCCAGGCCTATCACGACGCGGGTCCAGGGCACCGACAGCAATCCGCGCGTGAACTGCACCGCAAATTCGTAGCGGCTGTACTTCGGCACCTTTTGGCGAGCCTTCATGTTGTGGACGTCGGACTTGAAACGCTGCAGCAGCGTCGCATAGCGCTGCGTCTGGGCCAGCACGTCCGGAAGCACGATCAGCGTCATGTCGGGATACGCCTCGTGCATGGCTTGGCCGATCGCGCGTCCTTCCTGCTCGATCGTGGCGGCGAGTTCGGGTCCGGCCGCGGGCCCGCCCCAAGTCGGTACGTACGGCTCCAGGTCCAGCGCGACGCCTTGGAGCCTGGCATATTTGGCGAGCATCGCCGCGTGTTGCAGGTGCGTCACGGCGGCCTGGTTTGCCTTCGTGCTGTTCCAGTCGTGCGGTTTGTAAGACGCGACCTTGATGAAATTGTCGGTCACGCCATATTTCGAGTAGATGGACTGGAACCTGGCAACGTCCTGCCACAGCTTGCTGTCGGGATCGGTGCCGACATCCTCTTGCCAGTGGTCCATCACGAACTTGAGGAAAAAACCCTGCACGCCCACGGTCTGGCCCCAATAGGCGGCCTGTTGCGCATCGTTTTGCGTACGGATGTCGACACCGTCGAACATCAGGAGTTTCGGGCATGGCGCGGCCGCCGCAACGTGCCAGGGGCCGATCAACAACACCAGCACTGTTGCCAGTCCCATTGACCTCGACGAAAACCGATGCGCTCCTCCGTTCATGCTGCACACTCCTTCCGCCGAAACAGGCGGTCATGGCCCCACACGGCGCACCGCGCAAGGGCGGGGACGTAACGAAGCCCGCCATTCGGCGTAGCAGCGGACGATCAGTCGTCGCTGGGCGCGTGTTGCGGTTTCGTTCTCAGCAGGAAAATCATTTCTTGCGAAAGCGCCGGGGCAATCCAGGTCTTCGCCACGACGTCGAACCGTGGTGCGAATTCCGCGAGCGCTTCGGCGAGGCTGCAGAAACACAGCGTGTCGCTCTGCCCGCCGAAGATCGCTGCGCGGGTCCGCCGCCGCACCTTGTGAAAACCGTTCTCGATCCCGAATGAAACGATCGCGTACGGCGCGACGCGTGCGAATTCCTGCAACATGCGCGCGCGCAGTGCGGGAGGCACGCGGTGCATCAGCCGCAGGCACACCACGACGTCGAAGGCACGGTTCTCGAACTCGCCCAGGTCCGCTGCATCGGCGACCTGGAAGTCGACCTTGTGATGCCCGGCCTTTGCGAACTCGGATTCCGCCTGTTTCAGCATACTTGCCGAAACGTCGGAAGCCACGACGCGCGTGCCGAGCGAGGCGAACACGCCCGCCAGCTTGCCGGTGCCGGCTGGGATGTCGAGCGCGGTGCGGTGCGGCACCCGCGTCAGCATGGTTTTCATCACCCGCCGTTCCCGGTGCGCCACCACCCGCGAGGGAAAATTACGCCAGCCTTTGGACGACATGAACATGTCGTGATAGCGCTGCGCGGTGGCTTCGTCCTGATAAAAAGCCCGGGTGTCGCGCTCGTAATCAAACCTCATGACTCTCCGCCCATTTCTCGAGTTGCAGGAAATAGGCGGTCAGATAGGGACGTCCAAGAAGTCGCGATACGCCGTGCAGCGCCCGCAAAGCCTTTTCCGCAAAATGCCGCCTCATTGCGATCGTTTCATGTAGAAAATGATTCAGCAATACCGGATCGGTGGGTCGCGAAGCGGCGCGCTCATAGGTGAACACCAAATCGCGAATATCGAAATACCTCCATATTTTGGGCGATCCGCCTTTACCCCAGCTAACCATCAATAGTGAAACAATGAAACGCGCGAGATCGTTTTCCGGCACGCCCCGGGACACCTGTTGCGGATCGAAAAATACCCACGCACGACGGCGCCCGTCGTACCTGAAATTGCGGACCTCGAAACCCTCGATGCACAACGTGCGGCGGCTTGCGTCGATGCGCCGCAGCACGTCCGCGTCCGGATTCAGGAAACCATCGACGAGATAATCCTTGAGTGGATAGTGCGCTATCGCATGTGCGCCCGCGTGCAAACGGGCCAGCAGCGACACGGCGTCGCGCAGGGCTGCGGCGCGATCCGGGCCGCCGAACCCGCGCCGCAGCAGCGTTGCGCGCAGGTCGGGGCCGGACAGGCGCGGATACACGATGCAGGCATGGTCCAGTCGCAGGGGTGCGCAGGCACGTTCGTCGACACGCTGCAGCAACTGCATGTCGGCGTACTCGCGACTGGCTTTTTCCATGCACACGGGATCTCGCCAGTCGCGGGCAGGATCGTCGCTGCCGCGAAAGATCTTGTAGAAGCTGTCCCCGGAAGCCGCCACCCAGGATTCCTTGCGCTGCGTGAACGCAAGCGCGGCGATCCAGCCCGCGTCGGCGCCCGCGTGCACGTCCGTCAATGCTGCGGCAGGTTCGATCATGCGGCGACCCCATCGCGCACCGGCAGCCGGTTGCGGGCGGTTTCCGCAAGCCATGCCTGGAACATCAGCACGTCCCACAATCGCGCGCCTTCGTTCGCGCCGCCCGCGAGGTGACTGGTCCACAATCGCCGCACGTGTCCGGGTTCGAAGTAGCCTTCCTCGCGCAGCCGCCGCTCGTCCAGCAGCGCTTCGGCCCAGTCACGCAGCGGTCCGCGCAGCCATGCGCCGATGGGAACGCCGAATCCCTGCTTGGGTCGTTCCATCAAACGACGTGGCACGTAGCGGTACAGCACTTGCCGCAGCAGCCACTTGCCCTGCCCGCGTCGAACCTTCTGCTCGACGGGCACGCGCCAGGAAAATTCCACCACCCGATGATCCAGCAGCGGCACCCGCGCCTCCAGGCTCACTGCCATGCTGGCGCGATCGACCTTGGCCAGGATGTCGCCCGGCAGATAGGTGACCAGGTCGTTGTACATCATCCGCTCGACGATGCCGCTCGCGTTCGACCCGGATACCGGATTGCCGATGCGCAACGGCGGCTCGGTGGCCTGCAACACCACCTCCATCGGACGCCGGTGGTGTGACATCATCAGCCAGTAGCGTTCATCCTGCGAGCCGGCCTTCAGCATGTCGGCCAGCATCTCGACCTTGGCCTGTGGCCGCCTGAGTTTCAGGCCCGACGGCAGGCCGGCATTGAAACCGACCAGCAACGACTCGTAAAAACCGGCGTGCCGCACGAGTGAGCGTGCCGCCAGTTTGCGTGCGGCGGGCGGCATCCGGTTCAACATGCGCTCGATGTTTCGGGTCGCGAAATAGCGCCGATAACCGCCGAACAGTTCATCGCCACCATCGCCGGAGAGGCCGACGGTGACATTGCGGCGCGCAAGTTGCGCCACGAGGAAGGTGGGAATCTGCGAGGAATCGGAAAACGGCTCGTCGAACATCGCCGGCAGTTTCGGCACCACGTCCAGCGCATCCTGCGCGGTGACGTACAGTTCGTGATGTTCGGTGTTCAGGTGCTTGGCGACCGCGCCCGCGTGCGCGGCTTCGTCATAGCCCTTTTCCCGGAAACCGATGGAAAAGGTCTGCACCGGGCGGGTGGACTGCGCCTGCATCAGCGCGACCACCAGCGAGGAATCGAGGCCGCCGGACAGGAATGCGCCCAGCGGCACGTCTGCTTCCATCCGCAATGCCACCGCATCGCGCAGCAAGCGTTCGAGCTCATCGGCGGCTTCGGCATCGGGCAGGCGCAGGCGGTCGGCCATGCCCGCGATCGCGGCTTCGCGCGCCGACCAGAACGCGCGCGTGTGCGAGGCCGGCAGCGATGCGTCCTTCGACGCTTTCGCCACGTCGCCTGCGCCGAAGGTGAGCACCGTGCCCGGTTCCAGCTTGCGCAGGCCGCGATAAATGGAATGCGGCGCCGCGATGTAGTTGTGGCGCAGCAGCAGGCACAGCGCGTCGCGATCGATCGGGTTGTCGAACTCCGGCATCGCCGTCACGGCCTTCAGTTCCGATGCGAACACGAAACACGCGCCGACCCAGCCGTAGTACAGCGGCTTGATGCCGAGCCGATCGCGCACCAGCGACAGTTCGCGCTCGTGCCGATCCCACAGCGCGAAGGCGAACATCCCAATGAAACGCTCCAGGGCTTTGTCCAGGCCCCAGTGTTCGACCGCGGCCAGCATCACTTCGGTATCGGAATGTCCGCGAAACGCGGCTCCCAGCTTTGCGAGTTCCTGCCGCAATGCGCGGTGGTTGTAGACCTCGCCGTTGTAGACCATCACGAAGCGACCGCTGGCCGACACCATCGGCTGATGACCTTCCGGCGAAAGATCGATCACCGAAAGCCGGCGGTGGCCCAGCGCGATGCCCGCCGCGGCATCCTGGAAATAGCCTTCGTCGTCGGGCCCGCGGTGGCGGAGCGCCCGCGTCATGCGGCGCACGGTCATGGCCGCACCGTCCGCGCCGCAGCGGTGCGCAACATCCCAGAGGCCCGCTATCCCACACATGTTGGAAACGTCCTGACTCGCATACGTGTCTGCGTGGGTGTCGTCATTGCAGCCCGGTCACGAGCTCGTGGATGTCCGATCCGGCGCCGATCCGCGCTTCGACCACGAAACGGTTGCCCGAGCGCCTGAAAATGCTGGATTGCTCGACCGATCCGTCGTCGGTGTTGCGGTTCTCGATCACCGCCAGCACCGCGCCGTCGTGCATGGCGTCGCGCAGGTTGCGCAGGCCCGCCTGCAGGTCGTCATCCGGAAAATAGCCGCGGTTCAACAGGTTCGCGGCGATCACCAGATCGGCCTTTTCGTGTTCCCAGGCGTCGAAGATGCTGTATTGCTCGATGTGGATCCGGTCGCCCCGCTTCGCCGCAAGGTCGGGATTGATCATGTAGATGTCGCGCTCGTCGCGGCGTTTCGATGCATCGAAGGTCTTGAAGACACGCGCCGCGATCGCGTTGTAGGGCCACTCCGCGCCATCGAGATCGTTGTGGATCACGAAACAGCGGTTCACGTACAGCCAGGGCCTGGCATCCATGTCGGACAGGAACATGCCCTTGTGGGTCGGATACACATGCGCCTTGATGTGGCGATCGGTCACGTAGTAGCGGGTGAAGCGCAATTTCTTCATCACCGCCAGCGCGGCGCTGCCGTCGGAGGCGCCGACATCCAGCACCACCGGAGGGGGGTCGAACGGCAATTCCGCAAGCAGGCGCGTGGTCTGAGGGAATCGGTCGTAGTCGGTGGTCTTGTAGGTGGTGCCGACCTTCAGCCGTTGCAGTGTCTCGGTGAGCGCCGCGGCATCGATGCCCTTGTCGAGCAGGCGTCGCGGATCGGGGATGCCGCGCTGCAGCTTCTGCATGGCGGTCGGCCAGATGGCGCGGTTGAGTCTTATCGGTCTGCGCATGGTGTCCTCGCAACGTTGCGGTACAGGTCGGCGTAGCGGCGCGCGCCGGCGTCGATGGCGTATTGGTCGACGACGCGCCGGCGTGCGCGCAGGCCCAGCGCACGCCGGGCTTCCGTGTCGAGGTCGGCCAGCCCGGCCCATGCCGCTGCAAGGGCGGCGGCATCGCGCGGCGGCACCACCACACCGGTGTCGTCCACGATGGCGGACGCATCGCCCACATCCGTGACCACGCAGGGCACGCCGCAGGCCATCGCCTCCGCGGTGGCATTGGGAAAGGCTTCGCCCCAGGCGGAAGCGGAAGCGGCGATGTCCAGCGCGTTGTCGATCGCCGCAATATCGGCGCGGCGGCCGCACAGCCGGACGCGATCGCGCAAGCCCAGCTCGTCGATCAACGCGCCCAGTTCCGGGTTGCGCGCATCGGCGCCTTCGCCCACCAGTACGAACACCGAGCGCGGATGTTTTGCGGAAAGATGCCGCGCGGCGTGCAGGAAATTCGCGTGGTCCTTCATCGGATGCACGCGCGCCACCAGTCCGATCGCGAGCGCATCGGGCGCGATGTCGAGCTCGGCGCGCATACGCGCACGTTCGGCGGGCCGCGGCGCGAACTCGTGGGTATCGAAACCATTCGGGATCACCACCGAGCGCTCACCGTCGTAGCCGAAGGCGACGTGTTGCGCGCGGCTGACCGCTGCGTTGAAGATGATCCGCGCCGGTCGACGCGAAAGCCGGGCGCCGGCGCGGATCACCCAGCGGGTGCTGCGCTTCTCGTCGCCGATCGCGTGCAGCGAATGGCGGATGTTCCAGACCACCGGCAAGGCGTCGCCCCAGCCGGCCATGGCCGCCATCAGGTTGGCGTGATACATCCAGCTCTGGACCACGTCGCATCGATTCGCACGCAGCATGCGCCGCAGGCGCAGCACCTCGTGGGGCAGCAGGCGGCCGGGGCGCATGCCGAGGTGGTGCAGTTCCGCCGATTCGGCGATCAGCGCGCTCATCGATTCCTCTCCGCCCAGCGCGATCACCACGTGCTCGAAGTCAGGCGGGCGTAGCGTTTGCACCAGGCGGTGCAGCGCCGCCTGCGCGCCACCGGTGCCGAGTCCCGTAATGACGTGGCAGATCTTCATGGGGCGCTCCATGCGCGCGCGCCGGCGGCCATGTGGCGGACCGGGGGAGCGGCTTCGAAGAGATTGTCGCGGCAGTGCCGGATGTGATCGTGTTGCATGGATTTCCTCTCAGCCGGCCGGATAGGGGTCGTGATGCGCGGTTTCGCCCGTGCGAACCGGATGCGGTGTCACGACGAGGTAACGGCGCTTCCTCCTGAATCGGCTGCGCATCAGGGCAAGGACACCGATGTACTGGAAGACCACGATCAGCCCATCGATCTGCACGCGATGGCGCGGCCCCTGCAGCGTCGGAAACATGCCGTACAGCAGCGTCATCATCAGGAAATAGATGACCATGAAGCGTGCGGTCATCTTCTTCGTTCTCCACGCCGCGACCATTCCGTAGAACTGGAACGGCAACATCACCCAGAAGAACAGTTGCGGCAGGTTGAGGAATGCGTAATTGGGTTGCGTATGGAACGGGATCGGCGTGGCGATGAAGCGCACGACGCCGGTCAGCGGATTGCCCACGCGCGAACGGAATTCGTGCAGCGCGCCGCCGATGCTGCCGTGGCCGAGACCGTGTACCACGACCGCGAGGGCGACGATCGCGGCGAGCCACATCCAGGGATTGCGACGGCCGTGGCGCGAGCACAGCACCGTGATCCCGAACGCCGCACCCAGCGTCAGCGGCACGTAAAAGCGCGTGACCGCCAGCACCAGCCCGCAAATGACAGCGATCACCGCCGCGCGCTTGGTCCTGCCGGTTTCGACCAGTGCGACGGCATACACCACGCCCGCGGTTCCGGTCGCGACCAGGATGTCCTTCAGGTTGGCCACGGTGGACCACGCGAGGACCGAGGGGCTCAGCGCCAGGAACACGAACAGTCCGATGCTGGTGCGGCGGCTCATGCCCAGTCCCAGCCGCGCGGCCTTCGCCAGCACCCCGGCCGCGACGAAGGTCAGCAGGATGTTGGCCGCGACGGGCGCAAAATAGCCCTGTCCGAAACTGACGATGGCCGACGCGTTGTAGACGTAATAGAAAAGGTTGGCGCTCTTGACCGTGCTGCGCACGTAGTCGTAGTTGTGCATCAGGTTGAAGACGCTCACGCCGTTCTGCAGCAGCTCCTTGCCGAAGCGCAGGTAGTTCCAGTCGTCGAAAAAGGTGTACGTGCCGTCGAACACGAATCCGAAATAGACCAGGAACAGTCCCGACTTCGCCGCCGCGACGGCAAGGCTCAAGCCGGCCCTGCGCGTGAACCACAGCGACAGCAGGAACCCGACCAGCATGATCGCGGTGGCGGGCCAGATGAGCTGGCCAATCGGGAAAGGATGCAGGGTCGTGGCCATCACGTGTACCCGCGGGTGGCGCAGACAGCCTGGAGCGCGGCCTTCGAATTTCCGAGCAGCGCTGCCAGTGAATACGTTTCCACGATGCGCTGGCGCGCAGCCGCGTGCATCGCGTTCGTGGCATCGACGTCCGCCAGCGACGGCAGCATGCTCTCAAGGGCCGCGGCGAAGGCTTCCGGATCCCGCGGCGCGACCACCGTGCCGCACGTGCCGACGATGCGCGCGGAGTCGCCCACGTCGGTCACCACGCACGGCCGGCCGCAGGCCATCGCCTCGGCGATCACGTTGGGGAAGCTCTCGCCGTAGGACGTCGATGCCAACACGTCCAGCGCGCTGTACACCGCGGGCATGTCGCCGCGCGATCCGGCCCAGACGAGGCGCTGCGACAAACCCGGGGCGCCGGCCTGCGAGGCGAGCATCGCGGCGTAAGCGGTTTTGCCTTCGCCGACGCAGACGAAACGCCAGCGCGCATCGCGGGCCACGAGTCGCGCAGCGGCTGCAAGGAACGTGGGGTGGTCCTTCATGGGATCGAGGCGTCCGACCAGTCCGACCAGCAGCGCGTCGTCCGGTATGCGCCATTCGCGGCGCACCCGCGCGCGTGCATCGGCGTCGAAACAAAACCGCTCGGTATCGATCCCGTTCGGGATCACCCGGATGCGGTCGCGTGGATAACCCAGCATGGCGTGGTGCGCCGCGCCGGCGTCGGAATTCACGATGATGAGATCCGCGAACCGGGCACACAGGCAACTGAAACGGAAGGTCAGGCGCGCCATCCAGTCGTAACGGGCGCGGTCCATGTAAGCGGAACGCACACCCCATACGACGCGCGTGCGTCGATGTGCAAGCCTCGCCAGCAATGCCAGCAGATTGCCGACGGTGAGATAGCCGTGCACGATGTCCGGATCGTGGGCGCGAAAGGTGTGCCACAGGCGCCACAAAAATCCCGCGACGTCCCAGCGACCGCGCTTGCGCAAATCGATCACGGGAACGCCTGCTTGCACGAGTTCGCGCTGGAAGGCGTCGCCCGCATAGAAGCACGCGACGGCAACATCCCAGCCGGCGTGGTGCAATGCCGTCGCCAGCGTCACCAGTTGCCGCTGCGCCCCGCCGCGCCCGAACGCCCGGATCAGGAAGATGATCCGCAAGGGACCACCGCGGTTCGCGGCCGCGGGGCCGTTCGCGGTGCCGCGCAGGCCCGCCATCACTGCCTCGGATTCAGAGGCAGGCATCATGCTTGCTCCGTGGCCGTGCTTGCGCGATCCGCGCGCGACGACCCCATGACCGAGGCCAGCAGGGAGTTCCATTGGCCGAGGATCTCGCTGACCGAATAGAGGTTGCACACTTCGCGCGCACGCGTGCCGAGGCGCGCGCGCAAGGCATCATCCTGCATCAATGTGTCGAAGGCCGCGGCCAGGCCGTCCGCGTCTTCCGGGGGAACCAGCCAGCCGTTTTCGCCGTGCTGGATCAGTTCGCGCGGACCGGCCGTGCAATCGAAGCTCACGCAGGCCACGCCTTCGGACATGGCTTCGAGCAGCGCGTTGGGCAAACCCTCGAAGCGCGACGACAGCACGAACAAGTCCGCGCGTCGCATCGCGTTCCTCACCTCTTTGCTGAAACCGGGCATCGCAATGCGGGTCGCGAGCCCGTGCGCGGCAATGGCCCGCGTCAACGCGTCGCGCTGGTGACCTTCGCCGAGGATTTCCAGCTTCCACTCGGGGTATCGGCCCGCGACCTGCGCGAATGCATCGATCAGCAGATCGAAACCCTTGGCCGGCACCAGTCGCCCGACGGCAAGCAGGGTTCGGGTGCGGCCATCGGCACTCGGAGCCGGGCCACCGGAACCGGGCGCGACGGGGTTGGGGATCACCTTCACGGCGCGGCCCAGCCTCACTTCCAGTTCGTCGGCGCAGCGGCGCGTCTGCGCCACCACCGCGGCGGCACGCCGATACAGCAGCCGGCGCAGGATCGCCCAGACTCGCCGCGAGGGTTCGGCCCCGACGAACTGGCGTTCCGTGACAATGACGGGCACGCGCAAACCGGTGGCGGCCATCATCGCGAGCGCGTTGGTGTTGGCCACGAAGCTGATGACGGCATCCGGACGGGCGGTCTTGATGGCGCGGCGCAGCGCGCGGACGCGCATGACGTTGCGGCCGAGCGCCTGCACCGGATTCGACGAACGTCTCGCCACATCCAATGCCATCCGCCAGACCGTGCGGTCCAGCGGATAGCGGTCGTCCTTGGCGGAGGTCAGGGTGATCAGCGTGACCTCGTTGCGGCGCACGGCCCAGGCATTGGCCAAGGTGGCCATCACGCGTTCCGCGCCGCCGCCGCCGAGCGAAGGAACGATCAGAACCAGTTTCATGCCGCGGCACCTCTCCAGTTGGCAAGGTTCCGGCCCGTGAGCGTTTCGAGCAGACAGATATCCGGAGCGAAATGCGTCCGCATTTCGTCCAGCAATCCCGGCGCGACGGCCTGTTCCCGGACCGGCGCAAAGTTGGCGTTGCGCAAGGTCTTCAGCACGCCCAGGCGCTCGATGCCCGCGCGCTGCTTGACGTACATCGCGGCGCGCACCAATGGTTTGGGCGTCTTCTGTGTGAACTGCGCGAGCGCTTGCGAACGTGCGCGCGTGCGCTCGTTCACGCGCGGAAAATTGTCGCGCCCGTCGAACGTAACCCCGAGGAACGACAACACCTCGCGATAGACGCGGGCCGGATCCGCGGCGAAGTCGTCAAAGAACCACCAGCCCACCTGCGCCTTCTGAAACACATCCAGCAGGCGCTGCAGCTGCAGGCCGAGCAGGGGCAGCCGGTCATACAGCAGAATCTTGTTGTCGCGGCAATGCGGCGGCACGTGGTGGCCGGCGCGGCGATCCGCGCACAAGGCCCATGCGGTCGCGAAGTCGGTAACGGTTTCGTCGCGGGTGCGCAGCGCCTGCGCGTGCATGGAAACCGCGAGTTCGACCGGGTTGCGCAGCATCACCAGCAGCCGGGCCGACGGTAGCCTTCGGCGGATCTCGGTGATCGCGGAATCGGAATACATGTACAGGATGGACGCCTCGCCGACCGCGACGTGCTCGCGCCCCGCGCCCAGAAACAGCGCCTGGTATTCGTCCCAGCTCGACACGTAACGGTGCGCCGGAAGGTCCGATGCAAAGTAGCCCGGCTCCTTGGGCACACACATGAAGATGCGCGGATGCGCGCGCAAGTAAGTCGCCAGCGCGGTAGTACCGGACTTGGGTGCCCCCACGAGGATGAAATTCGGCGCAGTCATCGTTGCAGTCATCGTGAAAGCGGCAGCACGGTTGGATTGGCATCGAGACGCGAACGGACGAACACCGCTCCGCACAGGTTCCACACCACGATGCCTGCGGCGGATGCGAGCGCCGCGCCGCCGCCGACCAGAGAGGAGGGGATCAGGGCAAGCCTCATGCGCAGCCCCCCAGCCAATGCCCCAGGTCGCGGCCGGTGATGCTTTCGAGCAAGCGGATATCCGGCGCGAAATGCGCCCTCATTTCGCGCCGCAGGCCGTCAGGGATAACGGGCGGACGGGATGGCACGAAGCTGGCCTGTCGCAAGGCATTCAGAACGCCGAGACGTCGAATCCCGATTCGCTTCTTGGCGTACATCGCCAGGCGCACCACGGATTTTGGAGGCTTCTGCACGAACGAAGCCAGCGTTTGTGAAACGGCGCGCGTGCGCGCGTTCACAACGGGGAATTCGCTGCGTCCGTCAAACGAAAGACCGAGAAACGACAACGCCTCGCGGTAAACCCCCGCGGGATCGGCGGTGAAATCCTCATGGAACCACCACCGAACCTGCGATTTCGGAAAAATGCCGAGCAGACGCTGCAGTTGCAGGCCCAGCAGCGCCGCCTCGTCGTAGAGCAGGGTCTTGCGTTCGCGACAACGCGCAGGGACTTTGCTGCCGAGGCGACGGTCTCCGCACAGCGCCCAGGCGCGCCCGAAGTCCGTGACGTTTTCGTCGCAATCGTGGAGCCTCTGGCCGTGAAGCGAGACCACCAGGTCCAACGGATTACGCAACATCACCAGCAGGCGCGCGGAAGGAAATTTCCTGTGAAGTTCGGCAACGGCGACCTCTGAATACATATATATCGTGGATGCTTCGCCGACCGCCAAATGGGTCTCGTTGGCGCTCAGAAACAGCGCTTCATACTCGCTCCAGTCCTTCGCGACTCGAATGGTCGGAAAGTCCAGCGCAAAATAGGCGGGCTCCTTCGGAACACACATGAATGCGTTCGGATGAGCGCCCAGGTAGACACTCAGCGCCGTCGTGCCGCACTTCGGTGCGCCTACAATGAAGAAATTGGGCAGGGTCGTCATTTGCTGGGAAGAGGCAATACGGTCGGGTTCACGTGCAGCCGTGAGCGGACGAACGTCAGACCGGATACGTTCCATGCCACGCTCCCGAGTGCGGTCGCGAGCGCAGCGCCCATCAATCCAAATATCGGAATCAGCGCCACGCTGAACACCACATTCAGCACGGCCGCCAGCGCCATGAACCATGACGCCTGGCGTTCGTAGCGGGTCATCGTCATCAGGAAGCCGGTGGGCCCGGTCATCGCGGCGACGCACTGGCCGGCAAGAATGATGAGCAGCGGGATGTAGGCCGCTTCCGCAAAGCCCTTGCCGAACAGCCCGAGCGCCCAGTAGCCGGCGACCGCGATCGCCAGCGCGACCGCGGCGGTGACCACGAACGTCAGCTTGGCCGCGTGATGCACCAGCCTCGCCATGGTCGCGTGGTCTTCGGCCGCGTAGCTTTCCGCGATCATCGGCGCGAGGATCGTGTTGACCGCGGTGAGGCCGTACGCCGCGATCGCCGCCAGCCGCACCGCCGCGTAATAGGGGCCGACTTCTTCCGCGCCGGCGAAGCCGCCGAGGATCAGGACGTCCACACGGTTGGAAACGATCCCGATCGCCGCCAGCAGGAACAACTGTCGCCCCAATTTGAACCAGGCGCGCGGTTCGTAGCGGGGCTTGACCCGTTTCGCCGCGGCCGGCCACGCCCGCGACAGATGCCATTCGGAACATCCCACCGCCGCCAACGCCGCGACGACATTGGCCAGCATGATGCCTGGTGCATCCAGCCGCAGGCCCAGCGGCAGGGCGAGTACCAGCACCAGCGCAACCAAGAAGGCTGGGCGCACCAGACTGTTGTACGCGCCGGAGCTTACGGCCTGCTTGTAGCCGCGGAAAAAGCCGCCGTTCAATCCGAGCTGCGTCAGCAGCGGCAGCAGCAAGAAGGCCGCCAGCATCGTCTGCAACGTGGCGCTCCCCATCTGGTTGCGCAGCGCGAATACCACCGCTCCGCCAACCAGCATGATCGCGATGCTGCCCCCCAGCACGATGCCGCTGGCGCCCCGGCGCAATCCGCGTAGCGTGCCCCACTCCTTGCGGTGCAGATAAACCGGCACGAGGCGCACCACGCTGCTGCTCTGTCCCAGCAGCGATAGCACCCCCAGCACGCTGACCCACGACATCGCGTAGGCGTAGATGCCGTATTGCGACTTGCCGACCAGTCGCGCCAGCAGCACGTTGACGATCAGGCTGAAGGCGGCGCCGCCCACCTGCACCAGCAGCGCGCCGGATGCGCCGCGACGAAGCAGGCGCGAGGCCGCGGCAAAATCCACGGCAGCCGGACGGGCGCCGCCGACCGTGTGGGATGCGCCGGTCGCTTCAGCCGACATCGTCCTGCTTCCCCGGCCGCGGCGCGGGTTTCATGGTGGTCGCGATGCGGATCATTCGGCGTATCCGTCACCTTGATAACCGTAGGCGTTGAAGCCGCCGCTGCGCCGCTCCATGCCGTTGAACACCACGCCCTTGATGTCGACGCCGCTCTGGTGGAACCGTTGCATCGCCATTTCGACTTCACGTGACTGGTTGAGGCCGAAACGCACCACCAGCAGGCTGGTACCGACGTGGTGGCCGATGATCGTCGCGTCCGTCACCGAAAGGATCGGCGGACTGTCGATGACGATCAGGTCGTATTGCGGCGAAAGCGCGTGCAGCAACGCTGCGAAATGCGGCCGCATCAGCAGTTCGGATGGATTGGACGGTCTTCTTCCGGCGGGAATGAAATGCAGGTTCTCCACATCGTCGACCGAACGGATCGCCTCCTCGACGATGATCCGGTCCGCAAGCAACTCCGACAGCCCGTTGTCCGGACGGCCGCCGAGGATGGTGTGCAGCTTGCCGTCGCGCATGTTGGCGTCGATCAGCAACACCCGCTGTCCGGCCTGCGCGTTGATCGCCGCGAGGTTGGCCGAGACGAACGTCTTGCCGGCGTTCGGACTGGAGCCACAGATCATGATGCGGTTGTTCGCGGCATCCGGCGCGGTGAAGTACAGGCTGGTGCGCAGGCTGCGCAAGGCTTCGGCCGCGAGATCCTCCGGCGCCGCCAGCGCCAGCAGGCGTTGCCTGCGACGCGAGAACAAGCGCGGACCGCCGTGCTCGGACAGCGCGAGTTGCTGTTCGCTCAGCGGGATCGCGGTGTAGACCGGCAGGCCGAGTTGTTCGATCTCCGCCGGGTCTTCCACGCCGCGCTTCATGAATTGCCGCAGAAATACGAACGCCAGCGCCAGCACCCCACCGGCGACGGTGCTGCCCGCCACCGCCATCAGCTTCTTGGGCTTGGCCGGGCTGGTGATGTCGACGGTCGGCTGGTCCACGATGCGCGCGGTACCCACCGCGCCGGCCTGCGAGATTTCCAGTTGCTGTTCTTCGTTGAGCAGGCCGTTGTAGGTGGTATCCAGCACCTGCACGTTGCCGTTCAATCGCAACAGCTGGCGCTGCGTGTCGGGCAGCGTGTTCATCTGCTTCTGCATCGAGGCCTTTTGCGAACGCAGCATTCCGATCTGGCTGACGATGGCCTTGTAGGCGGGGTGCTGCGGCGTGTACAGGCGGGCCGCTTCCAGCCGCTGTGTCTCGAGTTGACGCAAGCTGCTGTCGATGTCGTTGATCTGGGTGAGCAGGCTCTGGGTCTGCATCGGCACGTCCACCGAATGCGCCTTGATCTGATAGGCGTTGAGCGCGGCCTGTGCGTCTTCCAGACGCTTTTTCACGATCGGCAATTGCTTTTGGATGAAAGTCAGGCTGTTGGCGGACTGCGCCGAATTGCGCCCGACGTTCTGCGCCAGGAAAGCCTGGGTGACGTAATCGAGAATTTGCACGGCCAGGTGCGGACTGGCGCTATCGAGCGTCAGGGTGACCACGTTGGAACCTTGCTGCGCGGGCTGGGCATTGATCGATGCCTGCAGCCCCGCAACGGTGGTCGCTTCGTTGTTGCGCGTGACGCTGAAATGCGTGCCGGGATTCGCATCCAGCTTCTCGACCCGCATGGTGATGCCGTCGTGCTTCACCGTTTGGCCGACCTGCCCTTGCAACAGCACTTTCCCGTCCACGAAGGGAATCAAGCTGTCTTCGCGCAAGGTATATGCGCCGTGCTGGCCCGCAACCAGCGTCAGTTCCCTGCCAAGCATCCCGGTGGGCACGTCGAGTTGCTCGACGTCCAGTTGCGAGCCACCCCAGTCGTAGCGGCCCAGGCCCGGCCACGCGCCGGCCACGTCGCCGGGCTTGGCGGGGGCGTAAAACTGCGCGGCAAGACTTCCGATGAGGGGAACCCGGTAAGGCGAAACCACGATGTTGAGATTGAGCGCGTCGACCGCCTTCTTGACCACCGAATAAGACGTGAGGATTGATACCGCGTCGGTGGATCCGGGATTGGATGCGCCCACCGCCTGCTCGACGGCGGTGATGCCGGGCAGGGTCGGCGCCTGCTCGACCTGCAGCAGGGCGGCGGCCTGGTAGACCGGGCGGGACAGGAATGCGTACGCGAGTCCCAGCAGGAAAAAGATCGCGGTCACCGTGATGATGAACCGCTTGTGGTCGATCAGCGTGCCGAGCAGTGCGCGCAAATCGATATCGTCGCCGGTCTGCTCGATCGGCAATGCGCGCGCGTCGATGAACGCGGGTTGGGAATATTCAAGTCGATGGGTGGGCGTCATGGGGTATCTCCAGATTCGCCCAGGTCGTGCAAAGGGAATATCGGACGCGCAAGGAGGGCCGCGGATGGACGCTGGAGGTGAATCCGGGTTCGTTCGGGGGCGTTACGGGCATGCGCTTGCGATCTCATCCTTTCGTCGCTCTCCGTGTGGCGATGCCGTACCGCTATTCACTGACACCGTGCAGTGACCGTGTCTTCTCGCGATTCGCCGTGGGCGCGGCGATGCGGGTTTGTCGGCGCGAGCGCGCGGTTTTTGTGCGCGTTGCCGGCAAGCTCGAATCCACGATTCTTGCAATGACGTGCTGAACGAAACCATCACGAATAACACGTGAACCCGGAATTATTTACGCATTCATGAAATAGACAGCCCCATAAGCATCAAGAAAATGCAAGTGCATACAAAAACTTGCCGCTTCAATTCGCACTTCATCATTTTTTCTTGACGAAAATAAATAACGCTTCATTCAGCGGTATGCGCTGGACACGGCCGGATCGACATGGCCTACTGTCGATCGAAATCGCGGTGGATGGCAATCACATTCGGTCGCGATTCCGCGCGTTTGTTGCGCGCGATGGCGTTGGCGGCGTGTCACTCCCGTCATTAGGTATGTCCGTCGGTACAGGCATTTCGCCCGGACGACGCGCGGTTCCTTGGCGGTGCGCCGTGCGTGCATCAATCGCGCCGCATTCGATCGTGCGCGACAGTGTCTTGTGCTGCGTGTGCATCTCCGAACCTTAATAAGGCGATCTGACATGGAACTTTCGCAGCGGACCCCGATTGGAATGACTTCCGGTGTGCGTGCAGTACACGGAGTGGATGCGGCACGCAGGGCCAGTGCCTTGCGCTGTCTTTTTGCGATCGTCGCGTGCGCGGGTATGGCAGGCTGCATACCCGGCCAGAACGCTTCGCTCGACGTCCGCGCCGCAAAGACGAACCCCGATTACGTCCACCTGGTGCCGATCACGCCCCAGGTGATCGCCAGCGAGAAAGCGGCCGATACCCCCGCGAGCATTCCGCCCGCCCTGCTCGATTATCAGCCGCAGGGATACCAGATCGGCCCCGGCGATACGCTTTACATCACGGTGTGGAATCACCCAGAACTGACTTCGCCGGCGGGGAACCAGCAGCAGGCGGCGGCCAACGGCCGCGTGGTCCAGGCGGACGGGTCGATCTTCTATCCCTTCGCCGGCAAGGTGCAGGCGGCGGGCAAGACCATCGAACAACTGCGCCAGACGCTGGCGAGCAAACTCGGTACGTATCTCAAGAACCCGCAGGTGGATGTCAGCGTCATCAACTACGGCAGCCAGCGTGTGTCGCTGGAGGGTGCGTTCACCAACACCGGGCCCCAGCCGGTTGCCGGCGTGCCGCTGACGCTGGGTGAAGCGATGGGCAAGGCGGTTGTGGATGATCCCAACGCGAATCTGTCGGACGTGACGTTGACGCGCGACGGGCACGCCTACCACCTCGACATCGATAAACTCGAACGCGAGGGCCTCGCCAAGACCATTTACCTGAAGGGCGGCGACCGCGTCTTCCTGCCGTACAACTATCACCAGAAGGTTTATGTGATGGGCGAAGTCAATCGTCCGCTTGCGGTCCGCTTCAGTTCGGCCGACATCACGCTGACGGAGGCCATCGGCGCGGCCGGTGGCCTGAATCAGGTTACGTCACAGGGCAAGGTCTACGTGATCCGCAACACGACGCATAACGGCGATTACAAGGCCACGGTTTACGAGCTGGATGCCCAATCGGTGGTCGCGTTCGCACTCGGCAGCCAGTTCGAGGTACGGCCGGGCGACGTGGTATTCGCGTCGGCCGCCGGCATCACGCGCTGGAACCGCTTCATGACCCAGTTGCTGCCGCTGACCAGCGCTCTCAATGCGACCGCGGCGGCGCAGTATTACATCCAGCGCAATCCGTAATCTCCCCGCGTCGAAGATGCGAGACCCGCGCGCATCTTCGAGTGCAGGCTCTTGCGCGAAAAACGGGGCGCCGAACGGCGCCCCATTTTGCAATCAGTGTTTGTCTTTCACGAACCGCGTGAACAGGTCATGGATGCGCCGGTATTCGTCATACCATGCGTCGGCGTGCTCGAACGCGTGGCGTTCCGTCGGGTACAGCGAAATCCAGAAATTCTTCTTGTGCAGTTCGATGAAGCGTTGGTACAGGCGAATCGAATCGCCCGGCATCACGTTGTTGTCGATCAGGCCGTGGTTCATCAGCAGCGGATCGGCGAGGTTCTTCGCGTATTCAATCGGCGAGGAAATCCGGTATGCCTCGGGGTCGAGTTGCGGCGTATTGAGAATGTCCGAGGTGTAACCGTCGTTGTAGCTGGTCCAGTCCGACACCGCGCGTTGTGCCGCGCCGGCGGCGAACTCGCCCGGCGCGCGTAGCAGCGCCATCTCGGTCATGAAGCCGCCGTAGGACCCGCCGTAGATGCCGACGCGTTCGGGGTCGACGCGATGGTTCTTCACCAGCCAAGCCTTGCCATCCAGCAAGTCTTCCAGTTCCGGATGGCCCATGCGCCGATAAATCGCGCCGCGCCAGTCGCGGCCGTAGCCGGCCGAGCCGCGGTAATCCATGTCCAGCACCACATAGCCTTCTTGCGTCAGCAGGTTGTTGAACATCTGTTCGCGGAAGTAGTACGACCAGTTCTTCGCCACGTCCTGCAGATAGCCGGCGCCGTGCACGAACAATACCGCGGGGTGCGCGTGCGAGGCGTCGTAATCCGCGGGTTCGTAGTACTTTGCCCAGATGCCGAAGTTGCCGTGGCTGCTCGGAACCTTCACGAACCGCGGCTGCACCCACGTCGACGCGAGCGCCTTGTATTCGGGTGTGCGGGTGTCGGTGAGTTCGCGCGCGCCGGAGCCATCCGGGTTGACCACCGCAAGCTGCGGCGGAATGTACGCGCTCGAGTGCAGCACTGCGAGCCTGCTGCCGTCGGGCGAAAGCTCGAAGTCATCCATGCCTTCGAGGTGCGTCACCTGCTGCAACGCGCCGCCCGCAACCGGCACGCGATAGACGTCGTAGTCGTACGGCGCCTGCTTGTTGGCGCGCACATAGAACCACTTGCCGTCCGGCGACAGCGCTGGCGTGGAGACTTCGTAACCGGTGCCGGTCAGTGCGCGTGCCTTGCCGTCGAGTGGCTTCACGAACAGTTGCGCCCAGCCGGAAGCTTCCGATTCGAACCACAGTGTCCTGTTGTCGGGTAGCCAGCCGAGTGCGTTGAAGCTCCAGTTGATCCAGGCAGGATCGGTCAGGCGGTCCTGCGTTACCAGCCGGTGGCGGGCGAAATCGACCGCCGTGATCCAGCGGTCCTTGTGATCGTTGGCGACCAGCTGCACCGCGAGCTGGCTTCCGTCGGGACTCCACACGATCGCGGGGACGCCCGATTCGCCGACCGCGATGAAATTGATCGACACCGGGCGTGTCTTGGGCGCGACCAGCGCGGCGGCCTCGTCGTCATGTCCTTCCTTCTTCAGTTGCGCAATGCGCTTCACCCGCAGGTCGCGCAGCGGGTCGTCGTGGATGCCGGGCAGGTCATCCAGCGAGAGCGGATATTGCTTGTGGTTTTGCAGATCCAGCAGCAGCAAGGATTGCGGCGCCGGATTGTTGTGGCCGACGTAGGTCCGCGCGGGCTCGGTTTCGGGATAGCCCGAATCGTCGACGTAATGCACCACCACCGGGTGCTTGCCGCGCTGGTGCGATGCCGGGCGGGTCACCACCAGCATCCAGCGCGCGTTCGGCGACAGCGACGTCATCGCGACGTGCACCTTGCCGCCGAGATAGAACGGCGCGGCCGCGCGCGCGGGATTTTCCGCGTCCAGCCTGTCGTCGTGTTCGCGAACGGCTTTCCGGTCGGCCTTGTCCGCACGCAGCGTCGAGAACAGACTGAGCTGCAGGCGCTCCATCTGGTCGGGTTTGGCGTCGCCCGGATCGTCCTCGGTCTTCAGCGTCGCCGCGGGCGAGACCACGCCGGTCGATGCGTTCCAGATGCGCCAGCCGTCGCCCTGGTTCCAGCTCACCAGCGTGCCGTCCGCGGAAATCTGCAGGCCGGATTTGTCGGCGTCGTCGCGGGTGATCTGGCGCGTGGCGCCGCTCGCGACGTCGCGCACGAACACGTCGCCGTGGCGCAGGAATGCGGCGCGATCGTGCGCGCGGTCGAACACCGCAGCGCCGTCCGCATTCGCGAGTTCTGCATCGCTCAACTTCACCGGCGCGCCGCCGTCCGCCGACACCCGATACAAGTCACGGATCGACGAACCCTTGCGCTTGAGCTTGAAATAGATGTCGCGGCCGTCCACGCTCCAGTATTCGTCCTCGACCGGCGGCCCGATCCAGTCCGGGTCGGCCATGATCTGTTCGAGGGAGAGCTTGCCGGCCGTGCCTTGCGCAGCCGCGGGCGACGCATCCTGTGGCGGCGCGGCGAACGTGCCCGCGCTGACCAGAAGGCAAACCAGACCAGCGACGGCAATGCGATTCATGACGTGACCCCAAGCAAAAGCCCGGAGCCTAGCCACACGCCGCATGCAGGCGCAAGCGCCGAAAGTCTCGGGTCGTGTGCGAAGTGCGCGGCGTGGCGCTACCCTGCGCAGGTCGCCTGGCGTTCCGGGATTCCATCATGTCGATCATCCGCTTGCTCGCCGGTTTCAGCCTCGGTCTCGTGTCCGGCATGGCGTGGGCGCAGACCTCCGCGCCGCCCACCAATGCAGGTCTTGATTACGCATTGATCGACACGCAACACACGATCCCGCCCATGGCTCCCGCCACGCTCCGGCGCGATGTCGTTGACACCCATTACGGCACCAGGGTGCACGATCCGTATCGCTGGCTGGAGGACGCCGATGCGCCCGCGGTGAAGCAGTGGATCGCGGCGCAGAACGCCCACACCGAAAAGGTGATGGATGGTTTCCTCGATGCCAAGGCCATCGCGAAACGTGTGGGCGAACTGGCGCTGACTTCCACCCAGCAGTCCGATCCCGAAATCGTGGGCGGCACGCTGTTCTACCTGCGCCAGACACCGCCGCAACCCCAGGCGGTGCTGGCGGCGCAAGACTGGCCGCACGGCAAGGTCCGCGTGCTGGTGGATCCCAATTCGATGTCGGGAAAGTGCTCTCCTGCACTTTCCCGACACGCCGAGTCCGGCGCGTGTCCGGACTCGGCTGCGCCGGGTCAGGCACGCGGCGCGCCTGACCCGCGGCGGGTCGTCCCTGACCCGCATCAGCGGGCGACGGTGCAACCACCCGCTGATGCCGCGCATGGCAGCGTCGCGATCACCGGCTTCTGGCCGTCGCCCGACGGCCGGTACGTCGCCTACGGCACTGCCACGGGCGGCAATGAAGAAACCACGATCCGTTTCATCGAAGTCGCCACCGGCAAGACCCTGGCCGATGCACTGCCGCATGCGGGCGGCGGCACCACGCCGCAGGCGCTGGTGTGGGACGCCGACGGCAAGGGAGTGACTTACGTGCGGTTGCCGCTGCCGGGCGCGGTTGCCGACGATCAACTGCAATTCAACGCGGCCTTGTACCACCACGTGTTCGGTACGCAGGCGAAAGATGACATCCCGGAATTCGGCAAGGGCCTGTCGAAAGTGGCCGAATACACGTTGTTGGGTTCGGCCGACGGTCGATACGCGGCCGCGCTGGTGCACGCCGGCGACGGTGCCCCGGATGCGGTGTACCTGCGCGAGGGCAAGGCGCGGTGGAAGCTCGCGCTCGGCACCGAGGCCAACGTGCGCGCCGCGTCGGGCATCAACCAGGGTGCGGCCTGGGATGGCGATCGGCTGCTGGTGATCGCGTACCAGCACGCGCCGCGCGGCAAGCTGCTGGCGCTGGATGCAAACGGCACGTCCAGGCTGCTGGTGCCGCAAGGCGACTGGGCGATGCATTCCGTCGCGCCGGTCAAGGGCGGCTTCCTGATCACGGAAGTGCGCGGCCCGGATTGGCGTGTGCAGCAGTACGACGCGCGCGGCAAATTCGTGCGCACCGTTCCGCTTCCGAAAACCGGCATCGGCATCGGCACGATCGCCAGCAGTGCGGAGTCCGATCATGCGCTGATCAGCTATTCGGGCTGGACGATTCCCTCGCGCTGGGCTGAATACGATGGCGCAAAGGGCACGCTGCGCACAGTGTTCGAAGTCAAAGCCGCGGCGGATTATTCGAAGGTCGTGGCATACCGGCTCGATGCCACTTCAAAAGACGGCGCGAAAATTCCGGTCACCGTGATCGCGATGAAAGGCGTGACGCCGAACGGCGCGCGTCCCACGATTCTTTACGGCTATGGCGGCTTCGGCATCTGCACCGCGCCGCGCTTCCTCGGCTCGATGTTGGCGTGGCTGGAACGCGGCGGCGTGTATGCGGTCGCCAACATCCGCGGCGGCGGCGAGTTCGGCGAGGGCTGGCACGAGGCCGGCATGCTGGGCCGGAAACAGAACGCGTTCGACGACTTCTACGCGGCCGCGAAAAAACTGGTTGCGCAGCGTTGGACCGATCCCGCGCATCTCGGCATCATGGGCGGTTCCAACGGCGGCCTTCTGATGGGCGCGGCGCTGACCCAACATCCGGATCAATACCGCGCGGTGGTGTCGCTGGTCGGCATCTACGACATGCTGCGCGCGGAGTTGTGGCCGAATGGCCAATACAACGTCAGCGAATACGGCACGGTAACCAGGCAACCCGAGTTCGAGTGGCTGCGCGCCTATTCGCCGCTGCAGAACGTGAAATCCGACACTGCATATCCGGCGGTGCTGCTGATCACGGGCGTCAACGATCCGCGCGTCGCGCCCTGGCAGTCGCGCAAGTTCGCCGCCGCCCTGCAAAACGCGAATACCTCGAAAAATCCGGTCCTGCTGCTGACGCGCATGAACGAAGGCCACGGCGTCACCGCATCCTTCAGCCAACGCGTGGGCAACGCCGCGGCGGCGATGGCATTCTTTGCGCAGGAATTGGGCATGCCTTCGCAATCGCCGGAGCGCGCGCAGTGACACTGGAGTGCGTGGCGATCGAGACCGCGCCGAACCCGCGTCATGCGGTGATCTGGCTGCATGGCCTCGGCGCCGACGGCCATGACTTCGAGCCGATCGTGCCGCAACTGGTGCGGCCGGAGTGGCCGGCGTTGCGCTTCGTGTTTCCGCATGCGCCGGTGCGGTCGATCACGCTCAACAACGGCTTGCCGATGCGCGCGTGGTACGACATTGCCGGTTTCGATCTGGCGCAACGGCAGGATGAAGCCGGCATCCGAGTTTCGATCGGCGCAGTCGAAAAACTGATCGCGCGGGAGGTCGAACGTGGCGTGTCGGTGTCGAACCTCGTGCTGGCCGGCTTTTCGCAGGGTGGCGCCGTCGCGCTCGCGGCGGGTTTGCGGCATGCGCAACCATTCGCGGCAATCGTGGCGCTTTCGACCTATTTGCCGATCGCCGATGTCACGGCGTCCGAACGCCACATCGCCAATGTCGCCACGCCGATCTTCATGGCACACGGTTCGTTCGATCCGGTGGTACCGCTGGTGCTGGGCGAGCGCTCGCGCGACCAGCTGCGCGCGTGGGGCTGCGCCGTCGACTGGCACAGTTATCCGATGGCACATCAGGTCTGCCCGCAGGAAATCGAAGACCTGGCGGCGTTCCTGACAACCCGTTTGGGGAAGTGATGATCCGATGAGCCATGCCGCGCCTGACCCGTCTGTCGTGGCAAGCCAGACCAAGCGAGGTCGTCCCGGTCGCGACTGGCTGGGGATGATCATGCCTGCCGGTCGGTCCAACGACGCATCGATGAGGGGCGATCGCAGCCAAAGCGCCCTGCCGGACTTCTGCTCGCTGGCCTCGGTGTTCACGCTGGTGATCGTCGCCGAGCTGGTGGTGGTGATCGACGCGCTGGCGCCGGATGCGCGCATGCATTGGCGTGGGTTTTCGACGGCGACGCTGTTCGTGGTGTGGCTGGCGTTGCTGGCCTCGTTGTTGTTGTGCCGCCTGGCGCCGCTGCTGGTCCGTTGGCCGCGCGCAATCGCGTGGTCGCTGGCTTGGTGCGCGTTGGTGGCGCTGGTCGCGGCGGCGAGCGCGGTGGTCGCGTGGCTGGATCGCGCACTCGGGACGAACCTGACGCCTGCGTCCGGCGTGCGTTTCGTCGCGGGCAACACGGTGCTGGCCGCGTTGCTGGGCGCGGCACTGTTGCGCTATTTCTATGTTCTGGCGGACTGGCGCGCACGGCTTGCCGCGGTGGCGCGCGCGCAGTTCGATGCGCTGCAGGCGCGCATCCGGCCACATTTTCTGTACAACAGCATGAACACCGTCGCGGCGCTGGTGCGGGTCGATCCCGACGCTGCCGAGCGCACCGTCGAAGATTTGAGCGAACTGTTCCGCGCGTCGCTGGGGGACGGCGACAAGCCCAGCACGTTGGGCGCGGAACTCGCGTTGCTCGATCGTTATCTCGCGATCGAACAATTGCGTCTCGGCGAACGCCTGAAGGTGGAGCGCGATCTCGACGACCTGCCGACGGGCATGGAAATGCCCGCGCTGCTTTTGCAGCCGCTGGTCGAAAACGCGGTCTATCATGGCATCCAGCCGCGCCGCGAAGGCGGCACACTGCGCATCGCGGGACGTCGCGCCGACGGCGGCATCGAAATCGAAATCGCGAACCCACTCCCGGACACGGCCACCACGCCCCGCAGCGGACACGGACTGGACAGCGTGCGCCGCCGCATCGCCTATCACTTCGGCGAACGCGGCCGGCTGGAGACGTACAGCGACGACGGGGTGTTCCACGTACGCGTGAGGTTGCCGGATGCGCGTCCTCATCGCTGACGACGAGCCGCTGGCGCGCGCGCGCCTGGCCGCATTGTTGCGCGATTGCGACGGCGCCGAAATCGTCGCCAGCGTCGGCGATGGCGAGGCTGCATTGACGGCTTGCGCGCAACTGCGTCCCGATCTGCTGCTGCTCGATATCGCGATGCCGGGGCTGGATGGTGTCGGCGTGGCGCGTCGACTGGCGGCGCTTTCCGATCCGCCGCAACTGGTGTTCTGCACGGCGTATGAGCAACACGCGCTGGAAGCCTACGAATTGCGCGCGGCCGATTACCTTTTGAAACCCGTGCGTATCGAACGTTTGCGCGAGGCGCTGGCGCGCGCCGGGGCGCTGCGGCGACGCGCATCGGCGGCACCCCCGACGCTGCTGGCGCAAGTGCACGGCGCGCCGGTCAGGATCCCGCTTCCCGAGGTCCTGTACCTGACCGCCGACGACAAGTATGTCAGCGTGCATCGCGCTGCCGGCGACGTATTGATCGAGCAGTCGCTGAAGGCGATCGAGGAAGCGATGCCCGAACGGTTCGTGCGCGTGCACCGCGGGTGCCTGATCCCTGTCGAACGCCTGCTGGGTTTGCGGCGCGAGCCCGACGGCAGCGTACGCGCGCTGATCGCCGGCAGCGACGCCACACCGGAGGTCAGCCGCCGCAACCTGGCGGCGGTGCGCAAGCTTCTGCGCGGCGGCTGAGCAAACGATCGCTTATCTGGAGGCTGGGTTGAACCCGCAGCGTGCTCCGGGGAAGCCCAACGTGATACGCCGGTGCCGACGGGCTTCCGCCGTTGGCGCCGGCGTCAGTCCAACCTGCCCATTCAGCGAAACCGTTGCGTCAAGCGACCCAGCCCGCCAGCACGATCAGCGCCACCACCGCGAGCCACACGACCAGCACGCGCAACATCAGGCGGCGCGCGTCGGCGAGCTCGACGATGGGATCGTGCGTGTCCAGGGTTGGGCCGTCGCCGGCTTCGATGTCGGCGTTCACGCCCGAACGCGCGACCGCCGCCAGAAAGTCCGGGTCTAGCTCCCACATCGACCGGCCCGGCTGGGCGTGCCACGCGCGCCAGGCGCCGATCACCGCGTCGAAGTTGGAAACCAGCGCCATCGCCAGTGTCATCAGATGTGCGGGAATCCAGTCCAGGGCGAGGGCGAAGCGACGCGCGGCGTGGCGGGTGCGCGGATCGATACGCTCGGCCTCGCTGTCGGCCGTCACCCAGGCCAGTCGATAGCCGAGTGCGCCGGCCGGACCCAACAGGAAAAACCAGAACAGCACGCCAAAGCGGCGCCGCAATGATGCTGTCACCGCAGCCTCGATCAGTTCCGCGGCCGTGAATGCGCGCGGTGCCCCGTCCGGCAGGCTGCGCAGGTTGAGCGCGGCGGCCATGCGCGCGACGGGATCGTCTTCCTTCAGCACCGCTTCGAAGTCGCTTTCGAGTTCGCGCGGGCCGAAGGTGTAGAACAGGATCAGCACCGCGAACGCCAGCGCCGCGAGCGCGAAGATCCAGTGCTGGATGAAATGCGCGATCAAGGCGCACGCCACCACAGGCAGCACCAGCGCCAGCGCGACGCGACCGCCGCCTTCCGCGAAATCCAGCACGTCGAGCCACGCGCGGTACCAGCCGAACTGGCGCAAACCCGCGACGTTGCCGGGCCACAGCAACAGCACCAGCAACACGATCAGTGCGGCGACGAGTTCGACGGCCATTCCAGCTTCAGGAAAATGAACTTCGCGCGGATTGTAACGGCGCGATTCACCTGGCGTGTCGCCCCGTAAACGACCCGAGAAGTCGCCGGCGGATTTTTGCGACGGCCCGCAGCAACGCCAAGCGCGAAAAGACACGGCGGATCGCAAGATTATTTGCGGAGCGGCACCCTCACGCCCGTCAATTCGTCCAGTTCCAGGCCGGCGCGCACGCGCAGCCAGTGCTCGATCAGGCGATAGGAAATCGACAGCGGCGTCGACACGCGCAGCGAGCCGTCACGCAGGCCATCGACGATGTCGCGCGCGGTGAACCAGCGCGCGTCTTCCAGTTCGCCGTCGGCAAGCCGGATAGCGCGTCCGGCGGCGGTCGCGGTGAAACCCAGCATCAGCGATGCCGGAAATGGCCACGGTTGCGAGGAATGGAAATCGCAGTCGACCACCTCGATGCCGGTTTCCTCGCAAACTTCGCGCCGCACCGCATCGGCCAGCGATTCGCCCGGCTCGACGAAACCCGCGAGCGTGGAGTACTGGCGCGGCCGCCACGCAGACTGGCGCCCGAGCAGGCAGGCGTCGCCGTGCTCGACGATCACGATGATCGCGGCGTCGGTGCGTGGAAAGTGCAGGCGTCCGCAGTCCGCGCACGCCGCGCGATGGCCGCCGTCGACCAGCGTCAGCGGCGCGCCGCAGTACGCGCAATGACGGGTGGCGTCCTGCCAGTTCGCGAGGCCGCGCGCATAGGCGAACAGCCCGGCGTCGTCGCGTTCGAGTTCGGCAGCGGCGGCGCGCAGATCCAGCCATGCCACGCCCGGAAAC
>DATCSF010000031.1:0-11441 GCA_036568625.1 Rhodanobacteraceae bacterium
GTGCTGACCGGGCAGTTGATGGAGCAGTTGTGCAAGCCGGTCGAGGTCGAGGGCCGGCTGCTGGACATCGCGGCCAGCGCCGGCTTCAGCATGTTTCCCGACGACGCGCAGGATGCCGAGAACCTGGTGCGCGAGGCCGACACCGCGCTGTTTCGCGCCAAGGAGGAGGGCGGCAATGCCGTGCTGCGTTTCCGGGCGTGGATGGGCGAGGCGGTGAGCTGGCGGCACGACATGCAGGCCGCGCTGCGGGTCGCGATCGTGCGTTCGCAGTTCACGCTGCGGTTCCAGCCGGTCATCGACGTGCGCACGCAGTGTCTGGCTGGGCTCGAAGCGCTGCTGTACTGGAACAGGCCCGGCATGGGCGTGGTGGGACCGGCCACCTTCATCAGCCTGGCCGAAGAATCGCGCCTGATCGAACCGATCGGCGCGTGGGTCGTGAACGAGGTGTGCCGGCAGGTGGCGGCGTGGAAGCGCGACGACCTGCCGGCGTTCTACGTCGCCATCAACGTGTCGGGTCTGCAGTTGCGGGTGGCCGGCAGGTTCCAGCAACACCTGACCGACGCGATGAAGAAATACGGCGTGTTCAATGAAGACCTGGTGCTGGAAATCACCGAGCGGCACCTGGTCCAGGACGTGAAGGGCGGCTTGCCGGTGCTGGAAAGCCTGACCGCCAGTGGCATCCGGGTATCGGTGGACGATTTCGGCACCGGCTATTCCAATCTCGAGTCGCTGAAGAACCTGACGGTTCACCAGATCAAGATCGACCGCACCTTCGTGCGCAACCTGATGACGGAGGTCGGCGATCGCGCGATCGTGAAGTCCATCGTCGCCCTGGGCCGCAGCCTGGGCCTGCAGGTGGTCGCCGAGGGCGTGGAAAGCCTGGAGCAGCAGCAGTTGCTGCGCGAATTCGGCTGCGCGTTGTTGCAGGGCTACCTGTACTCGCGCCCGATGCCGGCCGCCGAGGTGCCGACTTTCGTCGACGCGCTCGCTGGCCACGAAACCGGCGTGCAGACTGGTGGTTGAGGCCGGATTGTGTTGAGATAGCGGGTTGCTGCGGGACGGTTTCCGCGGCGAGCCTTCGTGTGTGGCAGGTAATGTCTTGAACGCGTTGCTGGATTTCTTGCGCTGGTGGATTCCCTGGCAACCATCGGCAACCGTGGTCGTGGCCGGCGCGGCGACTGTGTGGCTGTACTGGCGCGGCGCGCGGCGTTCACCCACGACCGCGCCGTGGCGACGGCAACTGCTGTTCTGGCTCGGTCTGCTGATCGTCTACAGTTGCCTGCACACCCATCTCGACTATTACGCCGAACACCAGTTTTTCGTGAGTCGGCTGCAGCAGCTCGGCCTGCAGCACCTCGGCCCGTTCCTGATCGTTCTGGCTTACCCGGGTGCGGCGCTGCGGCGGGGCCTGCCCCTGTCATGGCGCACACGTTTCCTGCGACCGCTGCTGGAAAGCGCACCGGTGCGATGGATGGCGAACATTCTGCTGAACCCGCTGGTCGCCGCGCTGTTGTTCGTGGGCCTTATGGCGTTCTGGCTATGGCCATCCGTCACGTTCTACGCCATGCTGGATTGGCGCCTGTATCGCCTGATGAACTGGAGCATGGTCGCCAGCGGCGTGTTGTATTGGTGGCTGATCCTGGACACCCGGCCCAAGCCTCCCGCCCGGGTTTCGCCGGGCATGCGGGTCTTGATCGAGATGGCCGTGATGGTGCCGCTGATCGTCATTGGCGCCTACATCACCTTCACCAAGACCGACCTGTACCCGATTTTCAGCCTGTGCGGCCGCGCTTTCGGCCACATCCCCGCCCTCGCCGATCAACACTTCGGCGGCCTGATCCAGTGGATTCCCACCGCCTTCATGAGCGCCGTCGGAGCCCTGATCGCATTCGCCCACTGGATTTCGCTGGACGCGCGGGGACGGCTTCCGCGCAACCGCCGTCAGCGCGAATTGATCCGCGCGCGGCAGGCCGCCGTTCAGTCCGCGGGGCCGGATGCGTTGGCCGGTAGCACCGGGAAATCCGCCTGAAGCCTGGCGCCGCCGGCAAATTCCAGCGTCACCTTCACGTTATCGCCGGGTTTGATGGCGTGCGTCGGCTGCATCAGCATCAGGTGGTAGCCGCCCGGCGACAGCTTCACGCTGCCATGCGCCGGAATGTCGAGGCTGTCGACCATTTCCATCGTGCTGTCGCCCTGGGCGAGGCGCGAGTGGTGCAGCATCACCGTCCCGTAGGTGGGGCTGCTGGCGCCGGTGAGGTGCAGCGCGGCGTCGCCCTCGTTGCGGATCACGGCGTAACCCGCGGCCGGCAGCTTGGCCGGCAGCCAACGGATCCACGCGTGTTCCACCCGTATGGGAACGCTCGTGGGCGCCGCCGCCAGCGCCACGGCGCTGAAGGCCAGCATGGCCGCGCCGATCAGGGTCGGAAATTTCATGAGCCTTGCTCCACCAGAATCTTCAGATCGTGCAGTATTTCGTCGTTGGACGAGCCCGGCGTGGCCAGCACGCGCGCACGGCCTTCGCGGTCGAACACGTAGATCGCCGAACTGTGGGTGACTTCGTAGTTGTCCGAGGACGTGGCCTTGGCCGGTTCGGGTTTGTAGAACGCGCGGTAGCGCTTGGCGAGTTGCGCGATCGCGTTGCGGGTTCCGGTCAGTCCGACGACGCGCGGATCGAATGCGGTGACGTATTGGTGCAGCACCGGCACCGTGTCGCGCGTCGGGTCCACCGTTACGAACAGCACCCGCACGTCGTCGGCAGCCTTGCCCATCTTCTGCAGCACCGTGTGCAGGTGCACCAGCGTCAGCGGGCACACGTCCGGACAGTGCGTGTAGCCGAAGTACAAAAGCACGACCTGGCCGCGATACGTGGCCGCCGTCGCCGGCTGACCCAGATCATTGGTCATCTCGAAGTTGAGGTCCGGCAAATGACCTTGCACGTCGTCGAGCTGCCACTGCGGGTGCGAAGCGCAGGCAGCGAGAGCGAACAGGGCGCAGGCGGCAAGGCCAATGGGCAACCAACGGCGACGGATGGACATGATGCGTTCGAACAAGTGACGATTGAGCATGATAGCGTGTTGGATTGCTTGCCCGCTGCTGAATCCTGCGCCGCGCAACGACGTTTGTGGATGCGTCAGGGTTGACGCAAACCGCGGACGACACGACAATGCACGCGCCGACGGGCGCGCTGCGTTTCGTCGGTACTGTCCTCCATCAACCATGACCATGGACGTACACCCTAGTCGCACCGCCGGCATCCGCTTGCATCGGGTGGCGGCGGCCAAAATCGAACCGATCCGCGGCGATCGCGCCCGGACGGCTGGCACCCGCCCCGACTAGGCGCGTCCGGCCCGTCCCCAAGCGGTGCCGCGGCACTGCTTGAAGAGGAGATGGGCCATGAACCTCCTTCGCAATTTCCTTCGTGCGCGCCTGGCAGCCCGTCATGCGCAGTCGAACCGCCGCGACGGTCGCCGTCGCGAGTGGAACGTGACCGTGCCTGCGCCGCGGGTGTCACAGTAGTGCGGTCATCCATGATCGCGGCGTTGTCGAACCTTCGTGTCGGCGGATCGCCTTGCGGTCGCGGGGACCGGAAGGGGCTTCCATGCCCTGACTTTCCACAACAGCTGCTTCGGATGGAGCGCTGGTTGCCCCCGCCGACGCACTACCGAATATTTCGGTCGGGCGCCGCGCCGTCGCGAAAACGAACGCGGCCCTCCATCTCGATGTAACCCCACGGTCCGCCGCCGGTTCCGTGGCCCTGTCCCGTGACGCCATGGAAACCCGCGATGTTCGGCCCGCCGCCCCAATCCAAGTTCCCTGCCGTGGTCGCCAAAGCCCGCGCGGCCCACGCGCGGCCGCTGGTGGCCGACAGCGCGTGGATGGACGAGGCGGCGCTGCTGGCGTCGCTGCAGACCACGCATGCCGGCCTTGACGAGGAGCAGATCGAGGATCGCCTGGATCGTGATGGCACCAACGAGGCTGCCCACGAGAAGCCGCCGCACTGGATACTGCAGCTCGCGCGCACGTTCTGGAACCCATTCATCATCGTGCTGCTGGTGCTGGCCGTGGTGCAGTTGGTCACCTCGGACGACCTGACCGGCCCGGTCATCATCGCGGTGATGGTGGGCATCAGCGTGGGCTTGAGTTTCACCCAGGAATTCCGTTCCTCGCGGGCCGCCGAAAAGCTGAAGGCGATGGTGCGCAACACCGCGACGGTGACGCGCCGCGCTTCCGACGGACACAGCGAACGCATCGAAGTGCCGGTGATCGAACTGGTCGCGGGCGACATCGTGCATCTCTCGGCCGGCGACATGGTGCCGGCCGATCTGCGCCTGCTGTCCGCGAAAGACTTGTTCATTTCGCAGGCGATCCTGACTGGCGAGTCGCTGCCGGTGGAGAGGGCCGCGCTCGAGCCCCGTATCACGCGCAGCGATGCGCAGACCGAGCCGTTGGACCTGCCGACCGTCTGCTACATGGGCACCAACGTGGTCAGCGGCAGCGCGACCGCAGTGGTGGTCGCGACCGGTCCGCGCAGTTATCTGGGCTCGCTCGCGCGCACCCTCACCGGCCAGCGCGCCGAGACCGGCTTCGATCGCGGCGTGAAGAGCGTGTCGTGGCTGCTGATCCGCTTCATGGCGGTGATGGTGCCGATCGTGTTCCTGATCCAGGGCTTCGGCAAGGGCGACTGGCTGGAAGCTTTCCTGTTCGCGATCTCCGTTGCGGTGGGCCTCACCCCGGAAATGCTGCCGCTGATCGTCACCGCCAACCTCGCCAAGGGTGCGCTGGCGATGAGCCGCCGCAAGGTGGTGGTGAAGCAGCTCAACGCGATCCAGAACTTCGGCGCGATGGACGTGCTGTGCACCGACAAGACCGGCACGCTGACGCTGGACAGGATCGTGTTGGAACGGCATCTCGATCTCGACGGCGAGGAATCCGACGACGCGCTGGAGTACGGCTACCTCAACAGCCATTTCCAGACGGGTCTCAAGAACCTGATGGACAAGGCGGTGCTGGCGCACCGCGACCTCGAACAGTCGATCGCGAAGTGGAAAGTGGTCGACGAGATCCCGTTCGATTTCCAGCGCCGGCGCATGTCGGTGGTGTTGACCGAAGGGCAGGGCGAGGATCTGCTGGTGTGCAAGGGCGCGGTCGAGGAGATGCTGTCGATTTGCGCATTCGCGCGCGAGGGCAACCGCGACATGCCGCTCACCGATCATCGCCGCAGCCGCATTCGGGCGATGACGCATGCATTGAACGAGGACGGCCTGCGGGTGCTGATCGTCGCGGTCAAGCGCCAGCCGGCGGTCGGCCGCGCCTACGGCGTCGCCGACGAGGCCGGCCTTGCCGCGATCGGTTGCCTCGCCTTTCTCGACCCGCCCAAGGACACCGCGCACACGGCGATCGCGGCACTCGGCCATCACGGTGTCGCGGTGAAGGTGATCACCGGCGACAACGAGGCGGTCACGCGCAAGATTTGCCGCGAGGTCGGATTGGACGTCGAACATTCGGTGCTGGGCCGCGACATCGAGGAACTGGACGACGCGGCGCTGGACGACCTCGTCGCGCACACCACAGTGTTCGCCAAGATGTCGCCGCTGCAGAAATCGCGCGTGGTCGAATCGCTGCAGCGGCGCGGCCACACGGTGGGATTCCTCGGCGACGGCATCAACGATGCCGCGGCGCTGCGGCGCGCCGACGTCGGCATCTCGGTGGATACCGCCACCGATATCGCCAAGGAATCGGCTGACATCATCCTGCTCGAAAAAAACCTGATGGTGCTGGAAGAGGGCGTGCTGGAAGGCCGGATCACCTTCGGCAACATCATCAAATACATCAAGATGACGGCCAGCTCCAACTTCGGCAACGTCTTCAGCATGCTGATCGCCAGCATCTTCCTGCCGTTCCTGCCGATGTTGCCGCTGCAGATCCTGGTGCTGAACCTGCTCTACGACATTTCGCAGTTGTCGATCCCGTTCGATCGCATGGATGAGGAATATGTGCGCAGGCCGCGCAAGTGGGACGCCAGCGACATCGGTCGGTTCATGATCCGAATCGGCCCCACCAGTTCGCTGTTCGACGTCACCACGTTCCTGCTGCTGTGGTTCTGGTTCGGCGCCAATGCGCTTGGCGATCAGGCGTTTTTCCAGTCCGGCTGGTTCGTGGAAAGCCTGCTGACGCAGACGCTGGTGGTGCACATGATCCGCACCCGCAGGATTCCGTTCGTGCAAAGCGCGGCCTCGGCGCCGGTGCTGGGCCTCACCACCGCGATCATCGCGGTCGGCATCGCGATTCCGTTCACCACGCTCGGTGCCAAGCTCGGCATGGTCGAATTGCCCTTGGAATTTTTCGGCTGGCTGGGCGCGACCGTGGTGGCGTATTGCGCGCTGACGCAGATCGTCAAGGTGATCTACATGCGCAGATTCGCGCGGTGGCTGTAACACAGCATCGTCGTGAGAAGTGAAACGGACCCTGCCGACCGAGGTGAATGACGGTGGGTTGTCACCCGTCCTACACTGTCTGCGATTGGAGGATCGCGTCCATGACTACGGTTTATGACTTCGAAGCAAACCTGCTCGACGGCACGCCACAGAAGCTCGATGCCTACCGCGGCAAGCTACTGTTGATCGTCAACGTCGCATCGAAATGCGGCTTCACGCCGCAGTACGAGGGGCTGGAAGCGTTGTACCGCGCGCACAAGGATGAAGGCTTCGTGGTGCTGGGTTTCCCGTGCAACCAGTTCGGCCACCAGGAGCCGGGCGACGCACGGGAAATCGGCAATTTCTGTTCGACGAAGTACGACGTGACGTTTCCGTTGTTCGGAAAAATCGAGGTCAACGGTGTCGAAGCGCACCCGCTTTACAAGTTCCTCAAACATGCAGCGCCAGGGCTGCTGGGTTCGCAGGCGATCAAATGGAACTTCACCAAGTTCCTGATCGATCGCGACGGCAACGTGGTGCGGCGCTACGCGTCGGCGGATACGCCGGAGAAGATCGAAAAGGATGTCCAGAAACTGCTGTAGAAGACCGCGTGCAGGCGACCCGGGCCCATCGCTTGTGTAGGTTGGGCTGAGCAACGCGAAGCCCAACGCCATGCTGCCAAAGAGCCGGCCATGTTGGGCTTCTCCCGGGCCACGTCCGGGCTCAGCCCAACCTACGCGCAAGCAACCGGCGCCCAACCCACAGGCTCACTTGAGATTACGTTGTCGCCAATCCGCGACGCTCGCTCTCACTCGTTCTTGATTCAACTGTTCCAATTCGGTGCTTTCATCATTCGAAAGTGGAGTGCCGCCGAACAGTTTCTGTTCCAAGGCCAAGCGCCTTGCTTCGCGAGCTTGCCGGCTAAGGTTTTGCAGCGTATCAATAAACTCTGTCCGTATTGCTTCTGGTTCGACTTGAATTTCGGTCAGCGCGAGTTTCTGCAGGGCCGCGGATTCGGGTCGATCCGCAAAGTGCTCCAACAGGATCGCTGTGTTGATGCCGGGCCGCTCTTGCAGGAAATCCAGCAACTCGATCAACAGCGGAATCCCGGGTTTGTCGAGTCCCGCGAAGGCGTAAGGCAACGTGACTTCCTGCGCCAGCGCGGGATCGGCCAGCAGCATCGCAATCGCGCTGCGCACCAGCGTGCGGCGCGGTGCATTGCCGATGGACGCGGCATTTCGTCGCGGCGCGGCTGACGCCATGCTCGCGACGCCGCCTTGCACGCCGGTGCGTTTTGCCAGTTCCGCGAACATCAAGTCGCGGAACGCGCCGTCGGGCAATTTCGCGAGCAGGGGTTTCGCGTGTTCGGCCAACCGCGCGCGGCCGTCCAGCGTTGCCACGTTCACGTCGTGCGAGAGGTATGCGTAGAAGTATTCCGACAGCGGCGTCGCCTGCTTCAGCCGTGCCTCGAAACCGTCCCGGCCTTCCTTGCGCACCAGTGTGTCGGGATCTTCGCCTTCCGGCAGGAAAAGGAAGAACGCCTGGCGCCCGTCGCGCATCCGCGGCAGCACCGATTCCAGCGCGCGCCACGCGGCGCTGCGACCGGCGCGGTCGCCGTCGAAGCAGAAATACACGTCAGGCGCGGCGCGGAACAACAGTTCTGCATGTTCGTTGGTAGTCGCGGTGCCGAGCGTCGCGACCGCCTGCGTCACGCCGGCCTGGTGCAGGGACACCACGTCCATGTAGCCTTCCACCACGATCAGGCGTTCGAGCTTGCTGTTGGCCTGGCGCACCTGCCACAGCGCGAACAGTTCGCGGCCCTTGTGGAACAGCGGGGTCTCGGGCGAATTGAGGTACTTGGGGCCGTCGCCTTCCAGAATCCTGCCGCCGAACGCGATCACCCGCCCGCGCCGATCCAGGATCGGGAACATCAGCCGTTCACGAAAACGGTCGTAACGCTTGCCGCCTTCGCCGCTCGAAAGCATCCCGGCCTGTTCCAGCAATTTCATGCGCGCGTCGCTGGTGCCGAGTGCGCGCTTCACCGCATCCCAACCACCCGGCGCCCAGCCGATCCGGAAGCGTTCGACGATGTCCTTGTCCAGCCCGCGCTTCGTGCAATATGCGCGTGCCGCCTGGTTTTCCGGCAGCGCGCGCTGGTAGAACGCCGCGGCGGCATCCAGCAACGCATACAGATCGGTGTGGTCCTCGCGCGGACGCGCGGGGCCGCCTTCGTGCGGGACGGTCAGCCCCACCGATTGCGCCAGTTCCTCGACCGCGTCGGGAAATTCGAGGCGCTCGTACTCCATCAGGAACTTGACTGCGCTGCCGTGGGCACCGCAACCGAAGCAGTGGTAGAACTGCTTGGCGGGGCTGACGTAGAACGAAGGCGTGCGCTCGTCGTGGAACGGACAGCACGCCGTCCATTCCCGCCCGGCCCGCTTCAGCGGCACGCGCTGCTGCACCACGTCGACGATGTCGACGCGGGCCAGCAGCTCGTCGATGAAGCGTTCGGGAATCAGGCCGGGCATGAAGGACTAGGATGCCATGGGCGGGCATCGCGCGCCTCTTCCCTTGAAGTTATGCCGCGCGCGCTCGGGTGTTCCCGACACGCGTATGCGCGGGCGGTGAGCGGTCCATGAAGCCCAGTGCGTGGCACCAGCGCATCACGTGCACGCCACGGGCGCGCTGCTGGTCGCGGATCGAGTCGCGCAAGCTGACCATCTTCGTCCAGTGCACCTTGGGCCGGTAATGGTGTTCGGCGTGAAAGCCGTTGTACAGCCAGATCCAGTTGTAGGCCTTGTTGTAGGTGGACACGCCCCACGCGATCGGCTGGTCGGGATCGCCCTTCAGGTGTTCGTAGTAGCCGTTCAACGATGACAGCGAATGGCCGAGGTAGTAGAACGGCACCAGGCACAGGAACGCGCGCCAGTCGTAGATCAGGCAGGCGAGGTAGACGGCGACGACCGTCGCAATCTCGACGCGTATCCAGCGCGCCAGGTGCGGCCACTTCTTCTTGACCCGCGTGTAGCACTCGCCGATGTCGTCGCGGAAATACGAATAGAACGTGTAGGTCCACACGCTTTCCGGCTGGCCGTTCTTGCCGTGCCGGTAGATCGACAGCGGGTCGATCGTGGTGCCGTCCTTGACGCGATCCATGTTGCCGACATGGTGGCGCAAATGGACGTGCTTGTAGAACTCCTGGCTGAAGCCGTCGGTCAGCGAGAACAGAAAGCTGAAAGCGCGATTCAGCCATGCCCATGTGAAGAACGGATTGTGGATGAAGTTGTGGCTGGTGGAGTTGATCGACCACGAGATCGAAATCGAATACAAACAGGCGCAGGGAATCCACAACCACCACGGCGTCCGGTGGAAACCGAAGAACAGCCACGCGAGGAATGTGGCGTGGCCCAGCACCATCAGCACGGGAATCGCGTCCCACGCGGTGTAGGCAAAGAAAAGAGGGCGGGGTTTGGCCGTGGCGGTGTGCATTGGATCAGAAGCCGACGGATGTCGCGGCAGGCCATGAGGTTGCCATTTTATGACTTCGCGCGAAGCGGTGTGCAAAGCATCCGGAAAGACGACGGGCGTATTTTGTGGCTGCGGGCTTTCCGGCGACTTTCATGGCCGCGGTCCGGATTTCGTTCAGCCGCTACACTGCCGCGGTCCATGCGCCTTCCTCATCGCCCCCATCGGAACCCGCTGCGCCCGCTGTTCGTGACGGCGCTTTGTGCCGCGCTCGGCGCGTGCGTCAGCGTGCAGGTGCCGAGGCTGCCGACCGGCGAGCTGCCCGCGCATTGGCGCAATGCGTCGCCGCGGCTCGGGCCGAAGCCGGACCTGACCGGCTGGTGGAGGCGTTTCGACGATCCGGAATTGAACGCGCTGGTCGAGCGGGCGTTGCACGGCAACCTCGACGTGCAACAGGCGGTGTGGAAGTTGCGCGCAGCGCGCGCGCTGGAAGTCGCGTCGGCGGCGGCTTTCAAACCCCAGCTTTCGTTCAATACGATCGAGGAACCGAATCCCGAAAATACCGCCAGCTACTTCCAGGCCGGGTTCGATGCGGCTTGGGAATTCGGCCTGTTCGGACGCCGCGACGCCAACGGGCACATCGCGGCGGCGAATGCCGGCGAAGCGGAAGCCGAATTGCAGTCCGCGCGGGTCTCGCTGGTCGCCGAAGTGGTGCGCGAGTATCTGCAGTTGCGCGCTGCGCAGCGTGGCGCGGCGTTGCTTGATTCAGCCGCGCGGACCGCCCAGAAGAAAACCCAACTGCTGCGCGTCCAGGAGCACCTGCAACTGGCGTCGCGCATCGAAGTCGAGCAAGGGGTAGTGGCCGCGGCCAGAGCCGAGGCGCAGCTTGCCGATCCGCGTGCGGCGATCGCACAGCACGCGCAAACGCTGGCGCTTCTGCTGGGAAAAAGCGAGCCCGATCCCGCGTGGCTCGCATCGAAGCCGCTGCCGGAACTTGCTGGCGTAAATGTCGAGGCGGTGCCGGCTGATCTGCTGCGCACCCGCCCCGAAATCCGCTACGCGGAAATGCAGGTGCTGAGAGCCGCAGGCGAACTCGGCATCGCCAGGGCCGACCTGTATCCGCGACTCGCGCTGGGCAGCTCGCTGACCTTCGCGGCGCTGGTCAAAGGCCAGACCCAGCTCGGCGACGTCAACAACACGTTCGCGGTCGGGCCGATCATCAATATTCCGCTGTTCGACTGGGGCCAGCGTCGTGCGGTGCGCAATGCGCGTGAGGACCAGTTGCAGGCCGCCCTGGTCGCGTACCGGCAGGCCGTGCTGAAAGGTGCGGCGGAAGTTGAAAGCGACCTCGCGGCGCTGCACGCGTCGGCGCAGCGTTTGCGGAGCGCCAAGGCCGCGGTCGCGGCTTCGCGAAGTGGTCTCGCATTGAGCGAAAAATTGCGGGGCCTGGGCCAGGCCGACGACCTGCAACAGGCGGATGCAACGCTTGCGTTCACCGAGTCGGAACTCGACCGCGAACAGGCCCGACTGGCGCACGGACTGGCGTTCGCCGCGCTGTACAAG